>NZ_JACHFR010000002.1:0-350858 GCF_014202035.1 Treponema rectale | reverse complement strand
CGTAAAAACCAGCGGAATTCTTTACTGGATTGAGTTTATTCTTAAGTGGGGAATGGAAAAAATATTCCTCGTTGTAAGAAACTGGGGTGTTGCAATCATAATTCTTACATTGATTCTTAAGATTGTTCTCTTCCCTCTCAATAAAAAAACAGCAATGGGTTCTGTAAAAATGGCTGAACTGCAGCCAAAAATGCAGGAACTTCAGCAGAAATATAAAGATAAGCCACAGCAGCTTAATGTAGAAATGGCAAAACTTTATAAGCAGGTTGGTTATAATCCTGTAAGTGGCTGTCTTCCTATGATTTTACAGATGATTATTTTGTTTGCACTTTATAATGTTTTCAATAATTATTTTGAATTCCGTGGCGCAAGTTTTATTTCAGGCTGGATTGATGACCTTTCAAAGGGTGATGTTCTCTTTACATGGAAAGCAGATATTCCTTTTATATCATGGTTTACACAGTCAACACTGAGACTTTTACCGTTTATTTATACAATTTCTCAGCTTGTAAGCGGAAAAATCACACAGTTTGGAAACCCGGGTTCTTCTGGAGGACAGATGAAGTTTATGATGTATGGACTTCCTCTGATATTTTTCTTCCTGTTCTATAATGTTCCTAGTGGACTTTTGCTTTACTGGACAACAAGTAATATTCTTCAGATCGGGCAGCAGATTATTATTAATCAGATTATGAAGAAAAAGCGTGCTGAACTTGCAAAAAACAGGCCTCAGCTTGATGCCAACACTCTTAAATTTAAGGGTGGAAAAAAGAAAACACGCTAAAATAAATAAAGAAATTTTTATAAAGAGGTATATATAAATGACTTACGAATATGAAGGTAAGACTGAAAAAGAAGCTATTGAAAAGGCAGCTCAGGAACTCGGACTTGAAAAAGATCAGTTCGATGTAGAAATTCTTGAATCTCAGAAAAAATCACTTTTTAAGACAGGTTATGTTAAAATCCGCGTACACACAGTTGACGGAGCCGGTTCTTCTAGTGAAGCAGCACCTGCTGCACAGTCATCTTCAAGAGCAGAATCTAAACCTGCAGTAGCAAATCCGCTTCCACAGGATGATTTTGAACAGAAACTTCTTTCTTTTGTTTCTGAAACTGTTCAGAAAATGGGTTATGAAGTAACTGTAGAAATCATGTTCCGTGAAGATAAAAAACTCGGACTTAAGCTTACATCTGAAAGTTCTGCAATTCTTATTGGACGCAAAGGAAAGAATCTTGATGCTCTTCAGCTTCTTGCAAATGTTTATGCAGGTCATCTTGGAAGAGAAGACGTACGTGTAATTCTTGATACAGAAAACTATAGAATCCGTCGTGAAGAAAGTCTTGTTCGTCTTGCTTACAACACAGCAGATAAGGTTCGCCAGACAAGAAATTCTATTCTTCTTGAACCAATGAATCCGTTTGAAAGAAGACTTATTCATACAACTTTAAATGATATCCCGGATGTTGAAACCAAATCGGAGGGAGAAGGTTTATATAAGCAGGTACGTGTTTTTCTTAAAAGCATGTATTAATAATTCTGCTTATTAAAAGGAAGGTGTACTGATGAAAAAGACTTTAATAAAGTTAGTTGCAGCAGCTGTGTTTTTGACTTCTGCGGCTTTTGCATCAGCCTATTCTGTTTCTGAACTTGTCGGTTCAGATGTTTATGAAACCTTAAAAAAAGACGGTTCTGTTTCTTCTAAAAATTTTAAAGATGAAACAAAGGACCTGTCTTTACTTCCAGACGGGGAATTTTCAAGTTTTATCAGTTCCATGTGGACAAGTAAGAAAAATCCGGTTCTTATAAAAGAGAATCTGTATTTGATTGCTAAGTCTGAATTGAATAAAACTCAGCCTGAATCTGTAACTATTTCAAAGGCTTCAAAGATTATCCGTTCAATCAGTAAAATGCAGGGAATGAAGTACTATTCTCATAGTGATGAAAAGTACGAAACCCTGTATAAGGATGCGTATTGTGTTTCCGGACCAAAGTCTAAGACTAAGGTTATTGATAAGACAAGCGGTTCTGCTGACGGAAAAGTTCTTTATTGTCTTTTGAATGATAATTCACTGGGAAAAACTATTTACGAGCTTAAGTATCATCAGTCAGAATCAGAAGTTTGTGTATCTTTTGAAAATACGACAGATGTTTCTATAGGCCCTATAACTGCAGTAGAAGACGGAAATCTTCATATAGGTCTTGTAATTTATGACTGTGGGGATGATTTTCTTGTTTATACAGTTGTAGAAGCAAAGTTTCCTTCGATGAGTTTTCTTGAAAACAAAATGAATGAATCTCTTTCTGCAAGAATGGAAGCGATTTATGAATGGTTTATAAAACAGTTTTAAGGTGGTAAAAAAATGAAAAGATTACTTGCTGCATTATTTATGTGTAGTGCAATTATTTCTACAGGAGTATGTAAAAGTATGAAAGAAGATCTTCTTAAAGGAAAAACAGGTGTATTTGCAATTATGGATACAGACAAGGGAGAAATTGCTCTTGAACTGTATTACAAAAAAACACCTCTTACAGTAACAAATTTTGTTGGTCTTGCAGAAGGAACCCTTAAGGCTGCTAATGGAAAGCCTTTTTATGATGGTCTTAAGTTTCATCGTGTAATAGCAGACTTTATGATTCAGGGTGGAGATCCTAAAGGAAACGGAACCGGTGGTCCTGGATATCAGTTTGCAGATGAAATTGTAGATGATCTTAAATTTACTGGAGCCGGAATTCTTGCTATGGCAAATGCAGGTCCTGGAACAAACGGAAGCCAGTTCTTTATTACACATGTTGAAACTTCCTGGTTGAATGGTAAGCATACTATTTTTGGACATATCGTTGATGATGACAGTCAGAAAGTTGTAAATAGAATTGCACAGGGAGATAAAATAAAGTCTGTAAAGATTTATCGCCTTGGTGCAGATGCAGAAAAGTTTACAGCAACACAGGCAGATTTTGATCGTCTTGCAAAAGAAGCTAAGGAGAAGGCTTTGGAAGCAAAACGTGCTGCTCTTAAATCTAAAATTGCAGAAGTAGAAAAGAATTTCCCTGGATTTCAGCAGGATTCAAATGGAATTTATTACAAGATTACAAAAGAAGGAACTGGTTCAAAATGTGGTTCTAAAAAGAATGTAACTACAGAATACAAGGGATATTTTGTAAATGGCCAGGTTTTTGATGGTTCTGCAAAAATGGTAAAGGGTGGACATGAAGCTCTTGATTTTAAGACAGATGTAGGAATGATGATTCCTGGATTTGATATTATGGTTCAGGACATGAAAAAGGGAGAAGTTCGTACTGTAGTACTTCCTCCTGATATGGCTTATGGAGAAAGAGGAATACCTGGTGCAATTCCTGGTAATTCTTTCCTTGCTTTTGATATTGAACTTGTAGATATAAAATAATTAAAGTCAGACTTTAAATTGAGGGAATGTCTTATACGGGCATTCCCTTTTTTTTATGATTCATTTATAAAATATGAATATGGAATATCCTGAAGAAATAAAAAAACTTCCAGTCTACCCTTTTTTAGATGAAATTTGTGAGAAATTAAAGAAAAGTAAAACTCATGCTCTTATTTTGACAGCCGCAACTGCTGCAGGAAAATCTACTGCTGTTCCATTTGCCCTGCTTAAGAATTTTCAGGGTAATATTTTAATGCTCGAACCTCGCCGTGTGGCAGCATATAATATAGCGGACAGGGTATCTGGTTTATTACGAGAAGAGACAGGTCAAACTTGTGGATACTGTGTTCATTTGGAGAATAAAACGTCTTCAAAAACCAGATTTACCGTAATGACAGATGCCGTTCTTACAAAAAGAATTCAATCGGATTCTTTGCTGGAAGGAGTAAATGTTGTCGTTATAGATGAATTCCATGAAAGAAGTATACATGCAGATCTTGCTCTGGCTCTTTTAAGAGAAGTAATGGAAATCAGGGATGATCTGTATCTTGTAATAATGTCTGCAACTCTGGATGCAGAACAGCTTCAGGAGTATTTTAAGGGTACAGATGATACCGAAACTGTACCCTTACTTCAAATCCCAGGCAGGCAGTATCCTGTAGAAATTATTTATGACTGTGAACATTCTGTGGAAAAAGCTGTGGAAAACGAAGTATATTCTCTTATATCTGCTTCAAAACATGGATCCATACTTGTGTTTTTACCTGGAATAAAAGAGATACGAAGAGTAGAGTCTTTATTGAAAGAAAATAATTCTAAGTTAAATATACAGATTCTCCATAGTTCTGTTTCATTAGCAGAGCAAAAAAAAGTTCTTTCTGATGTGTGTGATGATGGAATTCGTATTATATTAAGCAGTTCCATCGCAGAAACTTCTGTAACAGTAAAAGATGTTGTCTGTGTTATAGACAGCGGATATTGCAGGATGAACATATTTAATCTTTCTACCGGCATGAATCATCTGGAAACCAGAAGGGAAAGTGAATTTAATGCCGCACAGAGGGCTGGAAGAGCCGGTCGTATTTCTTCTGGAAAATGTGTGCGTTTATGGGGACAGAATGAAGCTCTTATAAAATCTGTACCCCCTGAAATACTGCATAGTGATCTGGCATCTGTAGTACTTGAGTGTTATAAATGGGGCGCAAAAGCTCCGGAAAAATTAAAATGGCTGGATTGTCCCGGCGTTGCCTCCTGGAAACAGGCAGAAGAATTTCTTAGTTTATTAGGATGCCTGAAAGATAATAAAATAACCCCTTTAGGAGAAGCCTGTCTTTCTCTGGGTGTTGGTATAAGAGTTGCCTGTGTTGCTTTAAGTGGACTTTTCCACAATAAACTGGAATTATCCACAGAATATGCACTTAATAATGTTATAGCCAGATTTGAGAGTGGAAAAAGCCTTGAAAAAACAGGGTTTTACTTGAAAAAAGGGGTACAGAAGTTTTATTCAGATACAGATTTAAGGATGTGTTTTCCACAGGTTTTTCCACAATTTTCCACAACCTATGCTCTTTTATGTGGATATCCGGACCGGTTGGCTAGAAAACTTGATGACGGAAGTTATCAGCTGGTGACAGGTAGAAAGGCTATATTAAATGTAGAAAATGCAGGTTCTTATATTGTTGTGTTAGATGCTGATGCAGGTAGTAATTCTGCCATTATTTATGAATATGAGAATATTGATAGTCAGGCTGCATCTGAATTTATGGAAGCAAAGGCAGAAGCAAGGCTTGTAAGTGAATTTTATGGTGACAGTTGCAAATTAAAGGTTACAGAACAGACCTGTTTTGGAAAACTCGTTTTAAAAGAAAAGAAAATTAATGTAACGCCAGATGTGTATTGTAAGGCAATTAAGGAATATATTGCAGAAAAAGGAATAAAATGTTTGCCTGTCAGCGTAAAATGTTCATCCTTTTTACAAAGGGTACAGTTTTATTGTGAGAATAAGGGTACAGAATGGCAGAAAATTCAGGAAAAATATGAAAACCTGCCTGTTTCTGTTGAAGAATGGCTAATTCCGTTTATGGCTTCCCGGGTGGAGGTGGATGAACACCTTATTTATGATGCTTTATACTGGTATCTTGAAGGAAATTTAATTGATAAACAGGCTCCGGAAGAAATAGTTCTTGAAAACGGAAAAAAACGTAAGCTTATATATGAAATTCAAAAGGATAAAATAATTCCTGTGCTGGAAATTATAATTCAGCAGGCATTTGGATGTTTTTCTACTCCTAAGATTATGAACCGACCTGTTTTGATGAAGCTTCTGTCTCCTGCACGAAGACCCCTTCAGATAACCAGTGACCTGGAAGGATTTTGGAAAAATACCTGGCCGGAAATATGTTCAGAAATGAAAGGACGTTATCCGAAGCATAACTGGGATTATAGACAAATCTGTGAATAAAACTGTGGAAAACTTTACACTTTTTGTAGATAACTTGTGTATAAGTTAGGTAAAATTGTGGAAAACTAGAGGTTAATATGAATAAAAAGCAGTGGGAAGTGTTTGAATATTTTAGGAATGAGTACAAGAAAAATTGTATTGAATGGAGCAAACTTGCAGGTGAATTACGGCCATTGCAGATAGAAGCAGCTCAAAAGGATACTCCTCCCTACCCTCTTGAAACAAGTGTTGTTTATAACACACAATATGATGAAATAACTCCTGATGACAGGATTAGTCTGATTGTTGTAGGAGACAATCCTGGAAAGGAAGAGCAGTTGTTAATTAATAATAAGTATCTGGTAGGTCAAAGTGGAAGAATTGCCGAAGGATTTTTCAGGCGTAATCCGGAGTTCAAAATTGATTTCAGGAAAAATGTTGTGATCACAAATAAAACTCCGGTACATACTGCTAAAACAACTCATCTTAAGTTTTTAAAAAAGAACGGTAGTAAGGAAATTGCTGACTTGCTGTTAGTTTCTCAGTGTAAAATGGCAGAGTTAACGGCAGGTCTTCATAAAGGTTTGCTGGAAAATCGGGATAATAGTGATGAAATTAACGTTAGTTTGTGGCTTGTAGGGTATTCAGAGTTGAAGGAAAAAGGAATATTTCTTGATTATAAACAGGTATTGAAAGATGCTTATATAGATCTGGATAAAAAGAGCATGATAAAAGAATGGTCGGAAGTGTATGTGTACCAGCATTTTTCTATGAACAGGTTTTTGATAGATTTAAAAGATAGTTGTGGAAAAACGAACGTTAGTTTTGAAGAGTTACAAAGGTGTTTGAAGGAGTTAGGCTGGAAACATCGTAAGGAAATATTTGGCTGTTAAGTATTTAAAGATTTTTCAGATTTTTTAAGTAGGAACTGAATTTTCCGGTCATTATAAAATCAGAAAGCGTCAGTTGATTTATTAAAGGCAGCGCACAACCAAAATGCCTGTAAACGGATTTATATTCTTCTGCAAGATTTTTTGGTAATACAGTACAGCTTGCGTTAAGTCCTTTTGAAAGAATAAAGTCCAGTGTTTTAATGAATATAATCTGGTTTTCACAACTTTTAGCTCTGAATGTCGGATATGTATATCTTCTGTCAGATTTTAAAATTGAAGAATCGTGTTCAATCATAATGTGTTCATGATTAGTAAGCCAGGAACCAAAGTTTTTGTATCCGTTTTCAATTTCTTTTTCTGGACGACCGATTATGTCTAAAGGAGAAACAAAGGCTATAACAACATTGTGCTGTTCAAGATCTGAAAGTCCGTTTTCTTTAAAAACCGTATCACTTTCGTAACATTCAAATCCTGCAAGTGTAAATATTGCTTTAATATCTTCACCAGGATTTATCGCATATAAGATAGAGGGTTTTTGTTTTTGTTCGGGATATTGAATCTCTTCTGCTGCTTTTAAAAGTCCCTGCCCTCTCTGCAGTGAAGAATATTTTTCTTTAATTCTGATAATTTCCGGTAAAGAAAGAATATTGCGTAATTGATTTTGAATTCCTGAATCAATAATTAAATCTGATGGATTTGCATCGATATGAGTTTCTTCATAAAGGAAAGTAGAAAAACTTATGCGAAGACTTTCGTCTCCAAAGGGATCGCTGAAAGTATTAAGCCTGGCTCTGTCTCCTTTGAGAACGGATTTTAAGGATTCAACAAGAGATGTATCAAGGGCTTCTGCATTATTTGTTCGCTGTTCTAATGTATAGGTATCACCGGAAGAAAGAATTACAGTTTTAGTATCAACGGTTTTAAATGAAGAGGCTTTTATTTCTGATTCAGTTGATCTTTGATTTGAAAAGGCATTTTTCAAAATAATCGTATTATTTTTTGTATTATCTAACAGGGTATTTGCATCAAAGACATCTCCTGAGGAATAATCCCTGCAGATAGAATCTACGGTTGGAATGATTTCTTCCGAGTCTTTTTTTGCTTTTAGGGTTTCTGAATCTTCATTTGGATTTTTTGTATAATAACCGCTTTTTGGTATGGAAAAAATATAACCATCTTTTTCCAGAAGATCATAGGCTTTTGTAACAGTATTTTTACTTGCAGAAATTGAATCTGCAAGTTCGCGTATGGAAGGGAGTTTTGATCCTGATTTGAGAGAATTATCTTCTATTGCTTCTACAATTGAATTGTAAAGCTGACGGTAGAGTTTTATTTTACTGTCTTTATCAAGGACAAAAGAATCGAGCCTCAAGGAAAATCTCCATTTTTAATACTTTAATTATAAAGTTAGAATTCTAAATTTGCAAATTTTCTATGGGTTTAAAATTAAAACGTGAGGCAAAATCTCTGGCTTTCCAGGCATTGAATATTACATCTTGAGGAGCATGAGCATCTGCGTTACAAATAACTTTTATTCCTTCCTGAGCGGCCAGTTCCCAAAATTCAATTACAGGATACTGATATCTCATTCCCCGGGAAGTATTGTTTGGCTGTCTTGCTGTTCCTAATCCGTTAATTTCCAAAGGAATATTTAAATCTTTTGCAGCTGCTATTAGTGCTTTTGAGCAGGCTTTTGTCTGTTCTGTCCATTCTGTATTGTGCGCGAGGAATAAATCCGGATGTGCAACGAAAGCAAAGTTACGGCTGTTCATTGCTTCAATTGTCTGATCTATGTATTTGTTTAAGAGCTGTGGGGTAGAAATTTCTGGAGCGTAAATGTGAGATTTTCCGTCTGTAACCCAATGTGAACCGAGAATCAAATAATCTGTTTTATATTTATCTTTTAATGTTTCTGAATACCAGGATGAAATATTTTTATCCCATTCACATTCAAATCCTTTATAGACTGGAAACTGTGCCTGCTGTTCAGCTTCTTTTATCCACTGAAAATAAACAGGGACTTCATTGACATTCATTCTGATGTGTGGCCAGTAATCATAAAAGGATTCCGGATAAGGACAATGATCACTGAATCCTAAAGCGGAGCACCCTTCTTTATTTGCCTGAATTACATAATTTATTGGAAGGCCTTCTGCGTGTTTGCAGAGTTTTGTATGTGTGTGAAAATTTGGAATGGAAATCATAATAATATTATAAACAAAAAGGGCCACATGATAAATCATGCAGCCCTTATTTCAGCAAATTACATTAAAGAAAATTATTTCTTTGTTGTTTTTTTAGCTGGAGCTTTTTTTGCAGCTGGTTTCTTTGCTGGAGCTTTTTTAGCTGTTGCTTTTTTAGCTGGAGCTTTCTTTGCAGTTGCTTTTGCAGCTGGTTTTTTAGCTGGAGCTTTTTTAGCTGTTGCTTTTTTTGCAGCTGGTTTTTTAGCTACAGTTTCTTTTTTAGCAGCAGCTTTCTTTGCTGGAGCTTTTTTTGCAGTTGCTTTTGCAGCAGCTGGTTTTTTTGCAGCTTTTGCAGCAGCAGCAGCTTTGATAACAGCCTGTGCACCTGCAAGACGAGCAGCTGGTACACGGAATGGTGAACAAGATACATAGTTAAGACCAATCTTGTAGCAGAGTGCGATAGAAGCTGGATCTCCACCATGTTCACCACAAATACCAAGGTGAAGTTCAGACTTAACTGAGCGTCCCTTAGCTTCTGCGATTTCCATAAGAGCTCCTGGACCATCTGCATCAAGAGTCTTGAATGGATCAACATCAAGAACGTGCTGGTCAAGGTATGCATCGATGAACTTACCATAGTCATCACGGCTGAAACCGAATGTTGTCTGTGTAAGGTCGTTTGTTCCGAATGAGAAGAAGTCTGCATACTGTGCAATCTGATCTGCTGAACAAGCTGCACGTGGGAACTCGATCATAGAACCAATCTGGAACTTGAGGTTTGTATTCTTTTCCTTGTTTACTTTTGCAATAACAGCTTCTGCCTGAGCACGAATCTGTTTAAGTTCGTTAACAGAAGTAACGTTTGGAATCATGATTCTTACATCAGATTTGCATCCGTCTTTTTCTGCACGAGCTGTTGCAAGAGCAATAGCTTCAACCTGCATTTCATAGATTTCTGGATATGTGATTGCAAGACGGCATCCACGATGTCCAAGCATTGGGTTGTGTTCGTTGAGTTCAGCGAACTTAGCCTTGATTTTTGCAACATTTACACCAAGTTTAGAAGCAAGAGCCTGAGCTTCTGCATCTGTAGCAGCCTGGATAAATTCGTTAAGAGGTGGATCAAGAAGACGGATAGTAACTGGACGTCCTTCCATTGTCTTGATGATTCCGTAGAAGTCTTTTTCCTGAAGTGGGAGAATCTTTGCAAGGTTCTCTTTGCGAGCTGCTGTATCTTCAGAAATAATCATCTTCTGGAATGAAGTAAGTTTTGGTTCATCAAAGAACATGTGTTCTGTACGGCAAAGACCGATACCTGCTGCACCAAAGCGGAAAGCGATAGGAGCTTCGTTCTGTTCTGCATTTGCAAGAACGCCGAATCCCTTAACTGTTTTTCCAGAAGCAGTCTTGCGAACTGACTTAGCACGGATTTCATCTGCCCAACCAAGGAATGTTTCAAGGTCGCCGGAAATCTGAGCTGGAACTACAGGGATAAGTCCTGCATAAACTCTACCTGTTGAACCGTCGATAGAGATAGAATCACCCTTCTTAAATACTTTTCCACCGATTGTAACTTCGTCTTTTCCTGAGAATACAACTGCAGCACAACCACAAACACAAGGTGTACCCATACCACGTGCAACTACTGCTGCATGTGAAGTACGTCCACCAGTAGAAGTAAGGATACCTTCAGCAACGTACATACCTGCAATGTCATCAGGTGATGTTTCTTTGCGAACGAGCATTACTTTCTTACCAGCTTTGTTCCATTCAACAGCTTCTTCTGCTGTGAATACAATCTGTCCACAACCAGCACCTGGTGAAGCGTTAAGAGCTTCTGCGATTGGAGTAGCTGCTTTAAGAGCTTTTGCTTCAAACTGTGGGTGGAGAAGCTGATCAAGCTGATCTGGCTTTACGCGGAGAAGAGCCTGTTCTTTTGTAATGAGTTTTTCACCAACCATTTCAACTGCCATGCGAACAGCTGCTGGTCCAGTGCGTTTACCGTTGCGGCACTGAAGCATGTAAAGCTTGCCTTCTTCAACAGTAAATTCCATATCCTGCATATCCTTGTAGTGCTTTTCAAGACGAGCACGGATTGTGCAGAGCTGCTTGTAAATAGCTGGATTTGTTTTTTCAAGCTGTGAAAGGTGCTGTGGAGTGCGGATACCTGCAACTACGTCTTCACCCTGAGCATTCATAAGGTATTCACCCATGAATACATTTTCACCAGTAGAAGGATCACGAGAGAAACATACACCAGTTCCTGATGTATCACCCTTGTTTCCGAATACCATAGCCATAACTGTTACGGCTGTTCCCTTGATAACTCTTTCATCAATGTTGTTGAGTTTGCGGTATGTGATAGCGCGTGGGTTCATCCAAGAACCGAATACTGCACCAATAGCACCCCACATCTGTTTCTGTGGATCCTGTGGGAAGTCTTCACCCTTTTCTTTCTTGTACATTACCTTGTACTTAGAAACGATTTCCTGAAGTTCTTCTGTTGTAAGATCTGTATCTTCTTTAATTCCACGATGTGATTTTACTTCATCAATGATTTCTTCAAATTTGTCGTGGTCAACACCCATAGCAACGTTACCGTACATCTGGATAAAGCGGCGGTAAGCGTCCCATGCAAAACGTGCGTTTCCTGTTTTTTCAGCAAGTCCGAGAACTGACTTGTCGTTAAGACCGAGGTTGAGGATTGTGTCCATCATACCAGGCATTGATTCTGCTGCACCTGAGCGAACTGAAACAAGGAGTGGATCCTTTTCATCGCCAAGCTTTTTTCCCATTGATTTCTCGAGTTTAGTAAGATACTTTGCAACTTCTGCATCGAGACCAGCAGGATACTTTCTGCCTAACTTGTAATATTCCTGACAAACGTCAATAGAAATTGTGAATCCTGGTGGAACTGGAAGGCTCAAAGGAGCTTTTGCCATTTCTGCAAGGTTGGCGCCTTTACCACCGAGAATTGGACGCATTGTTTCATTTCCTTCTGCGTCACCATTACCAAAGAAATAAACATATTTGGTCTTAGCCATTATGTCCTCCATATATATATGTAAAATTAAGTATATAGCGATTTTATTTTAGCGTCAACGAAATTGCCTGTGATGGGAATTTGTAACAATGGACAATAGGTGTGAATTTTATTAAAATAAATTACTTTATATTGTGAGGAAATCATGCCAAAAATTGAAGTTAATGAAAAATTATTCTGGAATCTTTTAGGAACAAAATACGACTGGAAAACACAGACAGAACTTTTTGAAAAAAAACTTACTTTTGCAAAAGCAGAGCTTGATGAAAAGCCGGATGAATCTGAACCGGCAGATAAACGTGTAATTAAAATCGAACTTAATGATACAAACCGTCCTGACCTGTGGTCTACAGGTGGAGTTACAAGATGTCTTCGTGAACATGAAGGTGCATCACATTCTGATTATTCCAGCTTTATGTCTTACAAGGATAACATTAAGGATACTGGCAGCAGATATGCTGTTGTAGATCCTGCACTCAAAGACATTCGTCCGTTTATGGTTGCATTTGTTATTTCTGGAAAACCGATTGATGATCCTATGCTTGTAGACATCATGCAGACACAGGAAAAACTTGCATGGAATTTTGGACGCAAGAGAAAGTCTCTTTCAATGGGAGTTTATCGTGCAGCTGGTTTGAAGTGGCCGGTTCATTATGAAGCAGCAGATCCTGATACTGTAAGTTTTGTTCCACTTCAGGATGATAAAAAACAGACTCTTCGTGAAATTGTAGAAAACCATCCGAAAGGAAAAGATTATGGATGGATTTTAAAAGACTT
Organism: Treponema rectale; assembly: GCF_014202035.1. NCBI lineage: Bacteria > Pseudomonadati > Spirochaetota > Spirochaetia > Treponematales > Treponemataceae > Treponema > Treponema rectale. The sequence goes on along the minus strand of NZ_JACHFR010000002.1, from coordinate 338,117 downwards.
TAACAAGTATCCGGTTCTCAGAGATGATTCAGGAGAAATCATGAGTATGGCACCAATCATTAACAGTGCTACTCTTGGACAGATTGAAGTTGGTGATTCAGAACTTATGGTAGAACTTACCGGTGATAATATGGAAAATCTTATGCTTGCAGCAAGTATTGTAGCATGTGATTTTTATGATGCCGGTTATAAAATTCTTCCTGTAAAAGTTCATCATGAATATGAAACAGGTTTTGGAAAGGATGTTGTAACTCCTTATTATTTCCAGCAGACAACAGATGCCAGACTGTCTGCAATTAATAAAAAACTTGGTGTTAATCTTTCTAAAGAACAGGTTTTAAAAGCTCTTGAACTTATGGGAAATAAAATTTCTGTTTCAGAGAAAGACGGTGATGTTGTATTTACTGTAAGTCCGGCTCCGTATCGTAATGACTTCCTTCATGAAGTTGATGTTATTGAAGACGTTATGATTGGACATGGACTTGATAATTTTGAACCGGTTGCACCTTCTGATTTTACAATCGGACGTCTTCTTCCTATTACACTTTATTCTCGTAAAGTAAAGAACATTATGTCCGGTCTTGGTTATCAGGAAATGATTTTCAATTATCTTGGATCAAAAAAATCATACATTGATAATATGAATGTTGATTCTAAAGATGTAATTGAAATTGCAAATCCTATGAGTGAAAACTATCAGTTCATTCGTCCTTCAATTATTGCTTCTCTTTTTGAAGCTGAAGCTCAGAGTGGAAATGCTGTATATCCTCATAAGATTTTTGAAGTTGGAAAAGTTGCATTTATTGAACCGAGTGAAAATACAGGAACAAAAACAATTCAGTCTTTAGGATTCCTTACTGCAGCAAACAATGCAAACTTCAATGATGCAGCAAGTGAAGTAAGTACACTTCTCTACTATCTTGATCATAAATATGAAGTTGTAGAAACAAATGACCCTCGCTTTATTCCTGGTCGTCAGGCTGGAATTATGGTGAATGGAAAACAGGCAGGAATCTTTGGTGAAATACATCCTCAGGTTCTTGAAAACTGGCAGGTAACTGTTCCTTGTGTTGCCGGAGAAATTGATCTTGAATATCTTATGGCAAATGAGCCTAAGGAACATGCTGCTGTAAAAACTACAGAAGCTAAAGCTGCACCTGCTGCTCCTGCAAAAGCAAAAGAAGAAAGTGCTGATAAAGTTCTTTCTGGAGAAGCTGCTGTTGAACATTTTAATAAATACATTCAGCTTATTGTTGCAAAAGTTACTAAGATTGAAACTAATCCTCAGGGAGATAAGCTTTATATAGAAACTTTGGATGATGGAAGCGGAACACCTCGTATAATTCAGAGTGGACTTCGTCCATATCTTAAAGAAGAAGAAATTCTTGGTAAGAATGTAATTATTGCAGCTAATCTTGCTCCACGTAAGATGAAGGGTGTAGAAAGTCACGGTATGCTTCTTGCTGCAGATTATGAAGAAGATGGAAAAGAAAAGGTAGAACTTCTTACTGCTCCATGGGCTGCACCAGGAACACAGGTTATTCTTGAAGGTGAATCTGAATGTGAAAAACCTGCAAAGATAGATATTGACCGTTTCTGTAAAATTGATTACCGCATTACAGAAAAGCATGCACAGGCTGCAGGAAAAAATCTTGTTGCCGCAGGTCAGCCGATTGTAATGGAAAAAACCGTTAACGGTGAAATATCATAAATAAATTTTAATAGGGCTGTTCATGATAAACAGGTTTTATTATGAACAGCCCTGTTTGTATATTTTTAAATTCAATTCCAGGTAATATAATGTTTACAAATGAAACGCTGAGTGAGTTATTAATCTTGTTTTTACTGCTGCTGGTAAATATAAGGTTTCTTTTTATCAGGAAAATAAAATACGATACACTCTCAGTTGTTGCTATTGTTTGTTTTTTTATTTCTATTCTTAGTATTCTTTCTTTTGGTTTATCTTTCGTAAGATTAATTATTCTTATAGTTTCGTTTTTTACTGCATTGTGGAATATGAGGGCTTTTCAGCGTTTATATTCCGGACTTGTTATTGATAACTTTGGGTTTCTGTCAATATTTTCATCCTTTCTGAATTTTGCATTAACAGCCGTTATTTTTGTATTTGTAATTTATTACAGGGAACCGATTGTAAAGGAAGAAAAGTTTTCTGTAATAAAAACACAGGAATTTTATACTCAGTGTGATAATTATTTTTTTAAGAAAGCAGACGGATTATTTGATAAAAAAAATGTAAGGCTATGGAAAATACAGGAAGGTAAAGACGGATATGTTAAAACTTCTGATGTAAATCATCTTATTCTGTTTGTTGTTCCGGAAGCTTCTTCTCTTGAGATATATCAGCCGTTTTTATATAAACTTGCTCGTGATGGTTTTGTTGTATATGCCGCAGAAGTCAGTTTAAAAGGTGAAAAACTTTTTTCAGGAATTTATAATCTTAAATTTAATAGAAGGTTTTTCAGTAGATATTTAAAATTCCGCAAGCCTGAAAAGTATGCTGAACTTTGTAAGGAAAAAGAATCTGATAGAATAACTAAATGTTCAGTGCTTCTTGATATAGTAAATCCGACGGTTGAAGAAACTGTGCATTTTGTTTTTGATGACGAAACTTCCGTTATGCAGGCTGTGCATGAAAAATATCTTATGCCGTGGGATACTGTTTTTGATTTATCTTCTGTAGAAGCGTATAAAACGGCAGGATATGGTCCTATTGAAAATACTGATCCGGTAATTTGTAAAATTATGAATATTTCGTCTGATAAAAGTTTTTATATAAGCAGTCACCTTGCAACCGCTTTAGAAAAATTAGTATATTATTATCATGAGTAAAAAAACATTTATCATTACAAAGCTTCTTCCGCTGATTCTTTGTCTGTTTGTAATTGGAGCAGATCAGATTACAAAAGCAATTGTCGTAAAAAATATTCCGCTGCACGGAGATTTTACAGCACCTGTTGAGGAACGTGAAATTCCTGTGGCTGGTGATTATATTCAGTTGATTCATGTCCGCAATAATGCAATTGCATTCAGTCTTGGTTCCGGACTTTCTGATACAGCCCGCGTTATTCTGTTTAAGGTTATGGTACTGATTGTAATAGCAGCTGTTTTTGTTATTTATTTCCGGAATAATGAATTTACGAAGCTTCAGCGCTGGAGTATCTGTGGAATTCTTGGCGGCGGGCTTGGAAATCTTATAGACAGGTTTTTCAGACCGGCAGGTGTTGTTGATTTTATAGACTGCTGGTTTCCTAAAAAACTGATAGCAAGCGGCAGATGGCCTACTTTTAATGTTGCAGATATGGCTGTTGTTATTTGCGGCTGTCTCTTTATTTTAACTTTTGTACTTCAGGTTATTGAAGATATGAAAAAGAAAAAAGCATCAAAGGATAAGGCTGATGAATAAAAAAGTTTATACTGGAGTTTTTGTACTTATTGCAACGGCGCTGAATTTGATTTTTACATTGCTTGTTATTATTGCAAGTATTTCTTTGGGAACTGCAGCTTTAAGATTTGTTTTTAAGGTTCCGGAAGGTTCTCAGGTTTATGCTTATGTCATTCTTGGCGGACTGATTTTTGGTATAGTTCTTTCTTTCATTGTTTATACAAAAGTTACGACAAAACTTATTCAGCGTTATAACATGGATGAAAAATTTGAAGATAACTGGTTTGGAAGGAAAAAGACCGATAAGAATGGAAAACCTGTTGTTACAAGAAAAACTAATATGCCTGATTCTGTAAAACTTTCTGATGAGGAAGCTGCTGAACGGGAAAAATGGGATTAATCTTCAATAAAACAGAATACTGTGTTTAAAATAAAAGGGGCTGTCCAAAAAGTTCGTTGCGTAGCGTTCAGTATGAGTCATTGCCGTGCTCGACACGGCAATCTCTTGTATTGTAATTAAATAGATTTTCGGGTCGAACCCGAAAATGACACTTTTTGAACTTATTGGTCATCCCCTGTTTTGTTTGTAATAATATATCAATATCCGTCTGACATACTGCGGTTGATATCTCTCTGATAAAGTTCCTGATAGCAAAGACTGCGTTTTTTAAGTTCGTCTTTAAGGGCCTGAGGGAACGGCATGTAACGCCAGAAAATTCCACGGACTTCTTTTTCGAGTTTCTGAGTTCCGTTAGATTCTTTTGTCATCCACAGAATGTAGTCTTCGATAAAGAACTGCTTTACATCACCTTTCATTTTATGTTCTTCAAGGTACTGATAGTAATGTCCTGTAAGTCCGTCTGTCATCCAGTCAAAGCTGGCTTTTTCTTTTGCAACCTGCCAGCGTAAATCTGCTACGGCTGTAAGACAGGCTGTTCGTAAGTCGCGGGGATACATTGGAATACAGATACGTCCGCGGCTTGTAATTCTGTTATAGCGGTCAAATGGTTCCCAGCAGAATCCGGAATCTCCATAAGTTGGTACCAGCAGAACATAAGGAACGATTCTATGAGGAATATTTTTATGAATACGGCAGAAACATTCCGGATCAATAGATTCAATCCATGTAAGTTCACGGATTACGTTTTCCCTGAAACCTGTATTTTTATCCATGCAATGGAAGAATTCTCTTGTAAATACCGGGAACTGGTTACCCTGACGTCCACATGTCATTTTGGCCATCTGACGGATAGTACCCATTTCTCCGTTAATTTCTTCAAGGCCGACGTTAACTTCCTGAACCATTTCTGATGATTTACTTTCAAGTGTCTGCTCAACAGATTTGGCTTCCTGATATTCTTTTATGTAATTTGTAAGTTCACGGTCAACTTTTTGAAGTGCATGGAATCTCTGGGAGATTTCTGCAAACAAACGGCGCTGATTGTCTGAATAAGGCTGTGTATGTGGTGCAAGTCCGAGAATTTCCGGATGACGGCATAATTCACTGACGCGGTCTTTTACTTCCATTTCGAGCTGGAGTCGTTCAGATTCTTTAACTGTTACAAGGCTTTCTACGCTCTGAAGTTTACCGCTGTTTTTGCTTTTAAGTGCCATGATTCGCTGCTGTTCTGCAGCCGGGCCTCTTGAGGAAGTTTTTACTTCATCTGTAGCACTTGGTTTGAATTTTCCTGTAGCAATTTCTGAAATCCATTCATCCATGTACATGATTGGTTCATTAGTTGTGTTTTTATAAATTGCTCTGGAAAAAAAATCTTTGTGTTCTGGTGCAAAAAGTGATGGCAGTACAACACCAAAGCGCATGGCAAGATGTTTACATTTAGCAGTATTCGGATTTGCCATTTTAGGGGCAAGATTTTTAAGAAATTCCCAGTAAGCTGTGACCATCTGCTGACGGTAAACTGTACGGTCCTTTTTATCCGTACAGTTAAGATATTTAGCCAGAAGCTGATGAAGTCGTTGAGAACTCTGCCCTTCTCCGGTTAAACAGGTTTTGTAATAAGCCGGATCATCATAATCCTTAGAAGGCGTGTCTTCAAAGAACTTTGTAATAGGAGCAAATTGTTTTACGTTAAGGTCTGGTTCGTGAATGCTTTTTGGTCCAGTAGAAACCGGTTTAGCCTGAGCCTGAAGATTTTTAAGGGCGGCTTTTTGTTTTTCAAGCTGAAGGTCAAAAGAATTGTCTTCTACAACATTAGAAAGTAAACCGTCTGAAGGATTTAAAGCTTTTTGCTGTGGCAGACTGTCTTCTGTTTCTGAAAGAAGCGCTGCAATGCTTGGGTCAATTTCGTCACTCATAATGAACAGTATATCATATTTTTAAGTTATTTTCATCTACGAAACATGGTTTTAAGCCTTTATGGATACATTATGTAAGGTGGCAGGTTTATAAGACCAGGTTTTGCATTTTTTTTAGATTCTATTAAAACCATTGTCGGGCTTTTATTTATGGAAGGATAAATAAGCTGCATTCTTTTTGGTTCAAGGCTGTATTTTTTTAATTCAGAAAATATTTCACTTAAACGTTCCGGGCGGTGAATCATAAAAAAGGTTCCGGTGGAATTTAATAATGCGGATGCTGCTTTTATTACATCTGTAAGTTTGCATTTGATTTCATGCCGGGCTATGTTAAGGGCGTTGTTCTTGTTTTCTTTTATGCCTGAATTTGAAGATTTCATATATGGCGGATTTGCCGTTACAATTGTTGCTGAGTTTTTTGGGATAAACTTTTCTATTTCGCATATATCTCCGTTGTAGATTGTAATCTGATTTTGAAGATTATTTAGTTCTACGTTTTTTTCAGCCAGATCAAAAGATTCTTTCTGAAGTTCAATGCCATAGATTTTACTTTTTGTTTTTGCTGCAAGAAGAATTGGAATTATTCCGTTGCCAGTGCATAAATCAACAGTTATGTCGTTGTCATGAATTCTGTTTACTGGTGACAGACAGAACTTTGCCAGTAGAAGTGCGTCTGTTCCATAGCAAAAAAGATTTTTATCCTGAATAAGACTGAAGTTGCAGTCAGGCAGTTTGTCAGTTTGAATAGATGTCATGTTTAAAACTATAAACAAAAGTGGTATTCTTTGGGTAGTGGTATTTTATGATTAAACGTACAGGACATGCAGATCTTCCTCTACATACAGGGATAGTTCCAAAATGGCTTGCAGACAGAATGATGCTGTTAGGAACAGAAATAGTAGAAGCCCTTTTGATTAATTATGGAAAAAAAGAATTTTTACGCAGGATAAGTGATCCTTTATGGTTTCAGTCTTTGGGAAGCGTTTTAGGAATGGACTGGCATTCTTCAGGAATTACTACAAGTGTAATGTATGCGTTAAAACGTGGAATAAATGCCAGGTCCAGAGAATTTGGTCTTTATGTGTGCGGTGGCAGAGGTAAATTTTCCAGAAAGACTCCTGATGAATTATTAGAGATAAGTGATAAAACCGGGTTAGATGGTAATGCTCTTGTTAAATCCAGCAAACTGTGTGCAAAGGTTGATAATACAGCTGTACAGGATGGTTATCAGCTTTATCAGCATAATTTTATTATTTCTACAGAAGGTGACTGGTCGGTAGTTCAGCAGGGAATGAATGTGGAAGCCAAAACAGCAAGAAGATATCACTGGTGTTCTGCTAACTTACGTTCGTTTGTAGAAGAACCTCATACAGGGGTTATTGGTGAGAATTCAGGAGAAATTCTTAATCTGACGGCAGCTGATGCAAAAGAAACCAGGTCTTCTATTTTGAGTTTGTCCAATGAAAACCCTGATACTACCATTCGGGAGTTAAAAGATATAATTCGATTGTCGAATCCAGTTAAAAAGGAATCTTCCGGTCAGCTTTCTTTGTTTGAAGAAGAGGAATCACCTGGGGAAGAAATTATACTAACTAACGGTAGTCGTAATTGTATAATGCCTGCTCATCATGAAGTTCGTGCAGAAGATGTGGATTTGAAGCGTCTGGGTGGAGTTCTGGCTACAGCTTATGAAAACAATAATCCGGATTTTGAAAGTTTACTGCTTACTCCTGGACTGGGACCAAGAACTTTACAGTCGCTAACGCTCGTTAGTGAAGTGATTCATGGAACGCCAAGCCGTTTCAGAGATCCAGCCCGCTTTAGTTTTGCACATGGAGGAAAAGACGGACATCCCTTCCCTGTTCCTACAAGAGTATATGATGAAAGCATAGCAATTCTCGGAGATGCTATAGAAAAGGCAAAGCTTGGTTATAACGAAAAATCTGACTGCTTGAAAAGACTTCATGCTACAGCTCTTCAGATAGAAAGAAACTGTTCTCCAGAAGCAGATTTTGATGCAGCAATTGCACATGAAAAGTTACATTCAAAAGAATGGGGCGGACGTACTTGTAAAGACAGGTAATACCTCTTGATTTATCATTGCATTTATTCTCCATATTATTTAGACTTTTCTCAGATATTTTTTAGGAGAGTTTTAGATGACGGCAGCAACAGTTGCAAAATTAATTGCATTTGCAATTTATCTGGGAATGATGGTTTATGTTGGTTTGAGAAGTGTAAAGAAAAACAACAGTTCATCAGATTTTTTTCTTGGTGGAAGAAAAGTAGGACCATGGGTAACGGCTTTAAGTGCAGAAGCAAGTGATTCTTCAGCATGGCTTTTGATGGGACTTCCAGGTCTTTGTTACCTTGGTGGATTCAGGGAAACCTTCTGGACAGCAATAGGTCTGCTTGCCGGAACATATCTTGCCTGGCTTTTTATTGCAAAACCTTTACGCAAATGTTCAATTGCATTTGGTGATTCAATAACAATTCCTGAATTTTTTACAAACCGTTTTAGAGACAAGACAAATCTTATTTCAATAATATCTGTAGTTTTTATTGTATTGTTTTTTACTATTTATACAGCTTCAGGATTTGTTGCATGTGCAAAACTTTTCCAGTCTGTTTTTGGATTAAATTACTATGTGGGACTTGTAATCGGTCTTATAGTAATTTTGAGCTATACAATTCTTGGTGGATATATCGCTGTTTGTACAACTGATTTTATACAGGGAACCCTTATATTTGTAGCCTTCATAGTTTCTGGAGTGATTGCCGTTATTTCTCTCGGGGGATTCTCTGATTCAATTGAAAGCGTAAAAGTATTTATGGATCGTGCACAGAGCGGAGAATTCGGTGAAATCCTTAAATCGAAGTTTATTGCAAATAAAAATTACAGCGGTATTTCTATTATCTCTGCACTTGCATGGGGTCTTGGATATTTTGGTATGCCGCATATTATTGTCCGCTTTATGGGAATAAGATCAAATGCTGAAATAAAAAAAGCCCGCCGGATTGGTATTTCATGGATGCTTATTGCATACATCGGAACATTTATAATCGGAACTTTGGGAACTTCTTACCTTTATAAACATGGCATTATTCTTGGTGCATCTGTTTCTGGATTTGCAACAGGTGATGCCGAAACTGTATTTAGTGTAACAATGAGTAAGATGTATCCTGCTTTTATTGCCGGAATTTTTTTGTGTGCAATTCTTGCTGCTTCAATGAGTACTGCAGACAGTCAGCTTCTTGTTGCTTCATCAGCTTTTAGCCGCGATATTTTTAAGAATCTTCTTTGTAAAAAGGCTAGTGAAAAAACAGTTCTTAACGTAAGCCGTATCACTGTTTTTGTAATAGCTATTGTAGGATTTATTCTTGCCTTTAATCCTAACAGTTCTATTTTTGATCTTGTAAGCTATGCCTGGGCTGGATTTGGTGCTACTTTTGGTCCTCTTGTTCTCTTAGCACTTTTCTGGAAAGGAACAACTAACAAGGGTGCCATAACAGGTCTGATTCTTGGAGGAGTTACAGTTGTAGTATGGCATGGCATTGGTGCTGACGTACACTGGATATTCGGCATCTATGAGATTATTCCTGGATTTGTAATAAATCTTTTAGGTACAGTTATTGTCAGTTTGTTTGATAAGAATAAGAATCCTGAAGTACTTGCTGATTTTGAAAAGTATAAAGCTCTTGAAGATTAACAGTTAATCTAGAAAAATATAAGCTGCCTTTTAGGAAAGATTTTCTATAAGGCAGTTTTTTTTTGTGAGGAAAGTATGAATGAACTTCAAAAAAAATATGAAGCGCTGAAAGAATATTTCAGAAGTGCTGGATCTGCGGTAATAGCTTTTTCTGGCGGAGTTGATTCTACTTTTTTGATGAAAGTTGCTTCAGATGTTTTAAAAGAGAAGGCTGTTGCTGTAACGATAAAATCGGCTGCTTTTTCCAATCGGGAGTACGAAGAAGTTCTTGCGCTGTGCAGGGAGTATGAATTTAAAAATGAAATTCTACAGGCAGACTGTTTTGCCGTAGATGAATTTGTAAAAAATGTAAAAGACCGCTGCTATTATTGTAAGAAAAATTTTTTTACGAAGATACTTGATTATGCTGAATCTAAAAATATAGGAATTGTGTGTGAAGGAAGCAACATGGATGATACAGGAGATTATCGTCCGGGAATGAAAGCTGTAGCGGAACTTGGTGTAAAAAGTCCTTTAAAGGAATGCGGTTTATATAAGGAAGAAATAAGGCAGCTTTCTAAAGAACTTGGGCTGTCTACCTGGAATAAAAGCAGTTTTGCCTGTCTTGCTACAAGAATCGGCTATGGAGAAATTATAAATAAACATAAGCTGGAGATGATTGATTCAGGGGAACAGGTATTATATGAACTGGGCTTTAAACAGTTCAGGGTAAGACTGCATGGAGAAAACTCTGCCAGAATTGAAATATATACAGAAGATTTTGAAAAGCTCCTGGAAAACAGAGAATATATAGTAAATAAGTTTAAGGAAGCCGGGTTTATATATGTTTCTCTTGATCTTCAGGGGTTTCGTTCCGGAAGTATGAATGAAGCTGTAAAAAATCTATGACGGGCTGTCTGTGGAAAACTACCCTACTTATCCACAGGAAATGTGGAAAAATACCTGAGTTTTCCACAGGCAATACACACTCTTTTCAACTTTACCCTATTGATAAAAAAACGTAAAATATCGGCCTATGGAATTCACACAAGAACAAATGGACGCACTCGTTGTTAACGAAGTGGAAATTATGAAAAAAATTGCTGAAGAATTAAATATTCGTGTTCAGCAGGTTAGCGCTGTTATCAGCCTGGTTAATGAAGGATGTACGATTCCTTTCATTTCTCGTTACCGCAAAGAAAAGCATGATAATTTGAATGAAGTTCAGGTTACTGACTGTGATCACTTATTCAAATCATATAAAAATCTTGAAGAACGCCGTATTGAAATTATAAAGGGTATTTTTAATCAGGGAAAACTTACAGAAACTCTTTATAATGCAGCATCAGGTGCAAAAACTCTTACAGAACTTGAAGATCTGTGGGCTCCGTTTAAGAAAAAGAAGAAGACCCGCGGAATGGTTGCACAGGAAAAAGGTCTTGAACCTCTTGCAGATTTTATTTGCGGAGAAAATGATGAAAAGGCAGTAGAAGCAAAAGCTGCAGAATTTATAAAGACTGATAATGAAGATGCTGCCCTTAATGTTGAATCTGCTGAAGATGCACTTGCCGGAGCAAAAGATATTATTGCTGAACGTATTTCTCAGGATACAAAAAATCGTGAGGCAATTCATGATCTTTACATGGAAACCGGAACCCTTAAGACAAAAGGTGTTGTTCCAGAAGGTCAGGATGCTGAAACTGCAGAAAAGACATCAACATACAAGATGTACTGGGATTATTCAGAACCAATCAATCAGGTAAAGCCGCATCGTATTCTTGCTATAAACCGTGCAGAACGCGAAGGTGCTCTTGAAGTTACTCTCGATGTAGATGTTGAAGCAGCTATTTCAGAAATTCAGAAGAGAGTTAAATATTCAAACAAATATTATGCTGATGCTATTGAAGATGGTGTTGTTCGTCTTCTTTCTCCTGCAGTTCTTCGTGAAATCCGCAGTGATGAGACAGATGAAGCAGATGATCACGGAATCGGTATTTTCAGTGAGAATCTTAAAAACCTTCTTATGACTCAGCCTATTAAGGGAAGCCGTGTTCTTGGTATTGACCCAGGTATTCGTACCGGAACAAAATGTGCTGCTCTTGATGAAACAGGTAAATATCTCGGTTACTTTAAGATTTTCCAGGTACAGCAGCCGGAAGATGCATATAAGCAGCTTAATGATGCTATCGACAAGTATGACATTCAGGTTGTAGCTGTCGGAAACGGTACTGGCTCTCAGGAAGTTCAGGCTGTTGTTGCAAAAGTTCTCAGCGAAAACTATTCTGATGCTGATGTAAAATACACTGTTGTAGATGAATCAGGTGCTTCTGTTTATTCTGCTTCTCCTGTTGCTACGGAAGAATTTCCTGAACTTGACCTTACTATTCGTGGTGCAATTTCTATGGGCCGCCGTCTTCAGGATCCGCTTGCAGAACTTGTAAAGATTGATCCTAAAGCAATTGGCGTTGGTCTTTACCAGCATGATGTAAATCAGAAAAAGCTTAGTGAAACTCTTGATGAAGTTGTTGGTTCAGTTGTAAATCAGGTTGGTGTAAACCTTAATACAGCCAGCTATATGCTTCTTAAATATGTTTCCGGAATTAATGCCAGCCTTGCAAAGAAAATTGTAAAATACCGCGACGAAAACGGAAAGATTACAAGTCGTGAAGATCTCCGCAAGGTTCCGGGTCTTGGACCAAAGGCTTTTGAGCAATGTGCAGGATTCCTTAAGATTGCTGAATCAGAAAATCCTCTTGATAATACCTGGGTTCATCCGGAAAATTATCCTGTAGCATCTGAACTTCTTCCTCTGGTTAAGTCTGGAGAAAAAATAACGGCTGCTGCAAAGAAAGAACTTGCAGAAAAGTATTCTGTAGGTGAAACAACTATTAATGATATTATTGAAGAACTTGCAAAACCTAATCGTGACCCTCGTGACGGCTACCCTGCTCCTATCATGCAGAAGGGAGTTGTTAATTTTGAAGATCTTAAAGTAGGAATGAAAGTAACCGGAAAGATAAAGAACGTTGTAGACTTTGGTGCTTTTGTTGATATCGGTCTTCATGAAACTGGATTGATTCATATTTCTGAATTGAGCGACGAATATGTAAGTGATCCTATGGATGTTATAAAAGTTGGTGATGTAAAGGAATTTACAATTATCGAACTTGATATGGACCGTAAGCGTATTTCTCTTTCTCTTAAGAGTGATGCTGCTTCAAGGGGAACAAGCGGTTCTTCTTCTGGTTCTACAGGAAAGAAAAAGATTGTTGTTGTTAAGAAAGGCGGTGCTTCAGGTACAGCTGGCGGAACAAAATCTTTTGATAAAGGAAATCGTCCTGCAGGTCAGCGCCGTGAAAGACAGAACTATGGAAGTGATGATGGATATTCATACAATCCGTTTGCTGCACTTCTTAAAAAATAAGCTGGCAGAAGAATAATTTTCTTTTCTAAAAACAACGGGCTGTCTGGAAAGTATATGTTTTCCGGACAGCCCTTCTTTTTTATAAAACGCAGAGTCCCCTGCCCCTGAATTTTTTTATTAATTTTTGAATCTGTGGATTTTTTTGAATAACATCTTTTAATTGTGAAACAGCTTTTTTGCGATTCTCTGATGAAGGATTTAACTGCCAGAGAATTTCTGAAATTGTTTTTTGTTCGGAGGGAATTCTTTCTTCAAAAAGTTCTCCTTTGTAATTCCAGATAAGAGTATTATTCATTGTAAGAAGCTTTCCTCCCAGCCAGAAGGCTTTATCTGGATTAACAGGCTGTGCAAAGTTTTCATCCCGTTTTTTTTCGTAAATGGCTATGGCTTTTTCAATTAAATCAGAAGGAATATTTGGTTGCGGAGTTTTAAAATCAAACCATTTTCCTACATTTTTGTTTAATCCTTCTCCATGCATCCAGTGCTGAAGAGCGATGTTTAATCCCCGTCCGAATTTTTCAGATTTATTTTCGCCTTCAAAGTGAAGTCCGTTTTTTGCAAAGATGCCGGCGTTTTTTATTTCAACTGGTTTTAGTTCCGGGTGAAGTCCCTGCTGCCATTCTGAATAGATTCCAGAGTGCCGGGTAAGGACAAATTTATGCCAGAAGCTTGAGTCAAGAAGACCGGCTGCATAAAGCTGTCTGAGTGTTTCCATGGAATTAATTGTATCAAGATCTCCCTGCTGCCAGTATCCGTAAATCATGTATGCATGAACGAGAATGCCGGCTTCCTTAAAAGCGCAGCAGGCACTGACTATAGAGTTTAAATCTGTTCCTTTATTAATTTCGTTAAGGCCGGTACCTGTTGCAATTTCTATGCCGCCACTAACTCCGAGTAAACCTCCGTATGACAGGAAGTCTGCCATATCTCTTGAATATACTTTTTCAAAACGTACGTTTCCCCAAAAAGAAAGCTGGTTGCCTTCGGACATGTTAAGGAGTGCAAATTCCGTAAGGGCTTTTGGGGGAAGAGCTTCGTCTACAAAATGAATTCCGTAGACATTTTTTTCCTGGCACTGGGTTTTAAGACTTTCATATAGAGGCTGAATTTTTGTGGGCTTGTAGGCTTTTACATAATCCAGGGTTGTATCACAGAAAGCGCAGCGGTGCCAGTAACAGCCGTGGGCAAGATAGGCTTTTATCCAGGTTCCGTCACTCCACATTCTTTGCATAGGATTTATGTCATCACAAACCCGTGGATATTCTGAAAAATCGATATCGGTAAAATCAGGTGTAAGGGATGCGGTGTATTCGTCTTCTAATTTCTGTAAGTCTGGATTAACGTCCGTATGTTCATAGGTTTGATTTAGGGTAAATAACTTTAGTTTATAAAGCTTACGGTCGTTAGTTATGGCAGAAGCAGCTGAATCTGGCTTGTTTTCGGGGTTTTCTGAAGTTTTTATTGATGAACATTCGGTAGTTTTTTGAGAGGCAGCTGTGTTCAGGAAACTGGAAGACAGTAAATCGATGTAACTTCCGTATCCTCTGTCATAGCTTAAAGCATCGAAATAATTTGCTAACGAACGTTCGTTGCAATCCCTGAGTTCTGTATTAATGAATCCTCCGCCGGCACATATAAAAAGACTGTCTCCAAAAGCGGATTTCAGGTATTTGCCTGTATATAGGGCTGCAGAAAAAGTTCCGGCAAAAGGTACGGTTATGCAGACCAGCGTTTTTTGATTTGTAGATTCAGAGACTACCGGATGTAATCCTGACGTTGGGTTAAAAACATCCTCCAGTACTTCTTTATAGAATTCCGTAAGAACAGGAGAGGAAAGTCCTTTTTCTATTTGAGAAAAACTTGTTTCACTTACAGTGATTGATTCACCGTAACGGATAAGGGCAAATTCTTTATCAAATACTGCTGTGATGTAATCGGCGATATCTGCCAGTGCCATGGTTGCTAAAAACCTTGCATCGTCTACGGAAGCTTCGTGATTGAGATTTTCCAGATAATTATTCATTCTCATTCCGCGGGGTGCATCAGGAGAAAAAATAAAGCGGTGACATAATTCTCTGGAACTGTAATTTGTTCCGTCTGTAAGAATGTTTATAATAAGGTCTATCCAGTTAATCCATGCCTGACTTTGAGAAAGATAGGACATAAGGTTTGAGAAGGTATTATCATCACCGGAAGTCCGGGCAGTTTGTGCAAGTTTAAGGGCTTTGTTTTGAGTAAGGTTAAAAAGTTTAGTAAGTCCGTCTTTAGAAAAAATCTTATGAAACAGTTTAATACTGAGATCGTACCATTTTACTTCATGGCCAAGCTTCTTAAAGAAAGAAGACAGGTATGCACCGCTGGGATATGCGGTATTAAGTTGAACTAATGGCGGTTGAATAATAATAACTTTCATAGAATGAATTTACACTTTTTACAGACATTCGGCAATTTTTGATGTAGAATGCACCGCGAAAATGGAGAAAAAATTATGAACGAAGAACTTATTAACGATTACAAAAACTTTTTAGACAACGGAAAAACTGAGAGGGAGTGCTGCAACGCCATTGTAGCTCTTGCAGAAAAAAACGGATACAAAAATATCTGTGATGTAACTTCACTTAAAGCCGGCGATAAAGTTTATGTAACAAAATTTGGTAAAGCCGTTGCGCTTTTTGATATCGGTACTGATGACATTCAGAACGGTATGAATATTCTTGGTGCTCATATTGATTCACCGCGTCTTGATGTAAAACAGAATCCAGTTTATGAAAAAGATTTTGTTGTATATCTGAACACTCATTATTACGGTGGAATTAAAAAGTATCAGTGGGTAACGCTTCCTCTTGCAATTCATGGTGTTGTATGTAAGAAAGACGGAACTGTGGTTAACGTAAGTATTGGAGAAAAGGAAGATGATCCTGTTTTCTGTATCAGCGATATTCTTCCTCATCTTGCACAGAAGCAGATGAAAGAAACTGCAAGTGATTTTATTCCTGGAGAAAATCTTGACCTGATTATCGGCAGCTGTGATCCTAAAACTGATGATAATTCAGAAGGACATTCTAAAGCAGAAAAAGATTCTGCTAAGAAAAATATCCTCAAGCTTCTCGAATCAGCATACGGAATTACAGAAAAGGATTTTGGTTCAGCAGAACTTGAAATTGTTCCTGCAGGAAAAGCAAGGGATCTTGGATTTGACCGTTCTCTTATTCTTGCTTATGGACAGGATGACAGAAGCTGTGCCTATACAAGTGCCCGTGCTCTTTTTGAATCAAAGGCAGAAAAAAGAACAAACGTTTGTATCTGTGTTGATAAAGAAGAAATCGGAAGTGTGGGTGCCACCGGTATGGCAAGTCATTTCTTTGAGAATGCTGTTGCAGAAGTTGTTGACCGGCTTGGGGAATATTCTGAACTTAAAGTTCGCCGTGCATTAAATAATTCAAATATGCTTTCAAGTGATGTTAATGCTGCATATGATCCTATGAATGGTGATCTGTATGATAAAGCAAATGCATCTTTACTTGGCGGTGGAATTGTATTCAACAAATATACTGGAAGTCGCGGAAAGAGTGGTGCAAGTGATGCATCTCCTGAATTTATTGCTAAGCTTAGAAATGTTCTTGATAAGAATAATGTAAAGTATCAGATGGCAGAGCTCGGTAAAGTTGACCAGGGTGGCGGCGGAACAATTGCATATCTTGCTGCAAAGTATGGAATGTATGTTCTTGATGCAGGCGTTTCTGTTTTAAGTATGCATGCTCCATGGGAAATAACTTCCCGTACGGATATTGAGGAAGCTTATAAAGCATATAAGGCATTTCTTACTATATAAATTGTGGTAAGATAATATTTTTTTAAATCTGGTTATATAAAAACCTTGTAAAACCTTGTATTTTGTTAATATCAATTTTATTTAACAATTTACGAGGCTTTTATGAAAAAAAATATCTGGATCGTATTTGCATGTATTTTTGGATTTTTGCTTTCTTCCTGTGCTCAGGAAGAAGAACTGCATATTTATTCAATTATTCATGAGGAAGAAACCCAGGCATTAACAGATCTTTTTACAAAAGAGACGGGAATTAAGGTTTCTTTTTTACGGGCAACAACTGGAGAACTTGTAAACAGGATTATAGCAGAACGTGATGATCCTCAGGCTGATATTCTGCTTGGTGGTGCAACAGCATATCATATGCAGGCAGCGGAAGCAGGTGCTTTAGAGCCTTATGTTTCTCCTCTTGCAAAAAATATTCCTGAATATGCACTTTCTCCTAATGGAGAATATACCGGATTTTGTATTTTGACTTTGGGAATTGGAGTAAATACAAAGCGTTATGCTCAAAAATTTTCTTCAATTCCTGAGCCAAAAACATGGGAAGATTTGTTGAATCCTGCATATAAGGGAGAAATAGTTCTTACTAATCCGATAGCTTCTTCAACAGCTTATCTTTTTGTTCAAAATCAGTTACAGCGGCTTGGATGGAATAAAGGCTGGGATTATCTTTTGACACTGGCCCCTCTTGTTGGACAATTTCCTACTTCAGGTTCTGCACCAGCAAAATTAATTGGAACCGGTGAGTATGCTCTTGGTGTTTCTTATATTCATGCCCTTGCAAAGTATAATGCTGATGGTTTTGATGTAAAAGTTATTGCTCCTCCGCAATCTGTAGGTGATGTTGACTGTATTGCAATTACAAAGAATACAAAAAATCTTGAAGCTGCAAAAAAATTTGTAGATTTTATGCTTTCTCCAAAAGCACAGGAACTTATGAGTTCAATTGATTTTACACTTCCGGTAAATCCTGATGCAACACCAGCAAAAGGTTCTGTTGCTTTAAGTGAGATTGATTTAATAGATTATGATTTAGATCTTGCTGCAACTCAAAAGAATGATGTTCTGGAGCGTTGGGCAAAAGAAGTAAAATAGATTGCAAATGCAGTGCAAGCAGAAAGGAAACGTATGAAGATTGATTTTAGAAAAAACAGTAAATCATTATTAATTGTTTGGCTTCTTTTGATTATTCTTTTTATAGGATTTATAGTTTTTCCGCTTTTCTGCGTTTTACTTTCTGCCGGAATAAAAGATTTTAAGCTTGTTTTTTCTTCTGCAATTTTTAAGGAATCCGTAAAGAATACTTTTTTTGAATGTATTTTTTCTTCTCTGGCAGCCGTTATAATTGGATATTTTTTTGCATACGCCGTTGTAAAAACAAATATTCCCTTTAAGCGTTTTTTTTCGTATGTTCCCCTTGTGCATTTAATGACACCTCCTTTTGTAGGCGGGCTTGCGTTCATTCTTTTGATTGGAAGACAGGGGTTTATTACGCATACGCTTTTAGGACTTGATATTTCGCTTTATGGTTTTAAAGGACTTGTAATAGCCCAAAGTCTCTGTTTTTTTCCGCTGTCATATTTAATTTGTCTGCAAAGTCTGCAGGGAATAAATCAGAATCTTGAGCAGGCAGCACGAAGTATGGGAGCCGGAAGTTTAAAAATCTTTTTTACAATTACACTTCCACTTAGTTTTTCAGGAATAATTTCTTCATTTTTGTTTGTAGCCGTAAATGTTTTAAGTGATTTTGGAAATCCGCTTATTGTAGCAGGAAGGTTTAGGGTTCTTGCTGTAGAAATTTATACACAGCTGACAGGCTGGTTAAATATAAAAACAAGTGCAGTTCTTGGAATAATTCTTGTTATTCCTTCTGTGATATTATTTTTGGTTCAGAATTATTTATTAAAAAAACAACTTACAAAAGCTTCTATGAATTTAAATTTTAATCCGGAAAAGTATTATAAGTCATCGTTAAATTCTGATGTAAAAAATTTCAACAGGCCGGCAACAATAATCTTTAGTTTTTTTGTCATAGTTGTTTCTATTTGTGTAATGCTGCAGTTTGTAGCGATTATTTTTGGTTCTTTTCAGAAGCTTTGGGGAATTAATACGACCTTTACGCTGAATCATATAAAATCAGTCTTGTCCGGCAGATATTCTGTTTCTTTGAAAAATTCTGTGAGTTTTGCTTTGATTTCTGCAGTTTTAAGTACGGTCATTGCGGTTTTTTCTTCTTATGTGGTTCATAGAACGGAAATGCCTTTAAAAAAGACTCTGGATATTTTTGCACAGATTCCATCTTCAATTCCAGGTTCACTTTTAGGACTTGCTATTCTTCTTGCTTCAAAAAAAGTTGGTTTTAATAATTCGTTTGTGCTGATTATAATTGCCATGACTGTAGCATTTTTGCCTTTCAGTTATAGAATTATTTCACAGTCATATTCCACAATTAAGACGACCCTTGATGATGGTTCCCGGTCGCTTGGTGCAAATCAGCTTTTTACTCTTACAAAAATAATAGTTCCTCTTAGTGCGGACGGAATTTTTGGCGGTTTTATTTATGATTTTATTCGTGGTGTCGGAACTTTAAGTGCTGTAATTTTTTTAGTTTCTTTTAATACGCCATTAACTTCTATTAATATTGTAAATCTGGCAGAGCAGGGAGACTGGGGAAAATCAGCTTCTCTGGCATTAATTCTGACGGTTTTAACTTTTGGTATTCTTGCGATTGGAATTGTTGTTTTGAATTTTCTTAAAAAGCATAAGGAATAAACATTTGTACTAAAATTAGGCTAGCTTTTTTAATATTCAGCTTAGGAGGAATATATGCCTTTACTTGAACTTGAGAATATAACTTTTGGATATAAAGATGAACCTGTTATAAAAAATTTTAATCTTAGTGTCGAAAAAAGTGAATTTACTACGCTTTTAGGTGCAAGTGGCTGTGGAAAAACTACAGTTTTGCGACTTATTTCTGGTTTTTTAAATCCGCAAGGCGGGCTTATAAAAATTAATGGAGAAATTCAAAATAGAATACTTCCAAACAAGCGTAAAATCGGAATTGTTTTTCAAGACTATGCACTTTTTCCTCACTTAACTGTTGAGCAGAATCTTTACTATGGATTAAAACTAAAAAGTGACTTCAAAAAAAATAAAAAGGAAAATGAAGAGCGTGTTAATCAGGTTGCAAAAAATCTGGGACTAGAAAAACTTTTAAAGCGTCTTCCTGGAGAACTTTCTGGTGGCCAGCAGCAGCGGGTTGCCCTTGGACGTTCACTTGTACTGGAACCAGAGATTCTTTTGATGGACGAACCACTTTCTTCATTAGATACAAATCTTAGAGTAAGAGTTCGGGAAGAACTTAAAGAAATTCAGCAGGAACTTAAAATTACAACAATTTATGTAACCCATGATCAGGAAGAAGCTCTTAGTCTTTCAGATAAAATAGCTGTAATGAAAGACGGAAAAATAATTCAGTATGATAATCCCCATAAACTTTATTTTGAACCGAAAGATGAATTTGTTGCAAATTTTGTAGGTCGTGCCAACATAATTTATGAAGGTGAAAAAAAATATTTAGTTAGACCTGAGTGGATTAGAATTCAAAAATTAAACGAGGGAATTGCGCAGGGAAATGCAAAAGTTTTGTCGTCTTCTTTTTTTGGTGATGTGATTCAATATAAATTAGATTTTAATGGAAGAAAAATTGTTGCCTGTACAAACAGTGCTCTGGAAGTAATAAAACAGAATGAGCATGTTAATGTAGAAATTCTAAGAAAATGGCCGTTGTAATTTAAGTTTCTATAAAATGGTAGTTGTTTTTATTATGATAAATTGTGTAAAATGAATCATTATAACATTGCTGCTTAACGAAAAAAGAGGAAATGGAGTTTTTTATGAAAAGGTTTTCATTAGTAGTGATGGCATTGGTTTCTTTGTTTGCAGCTGGCTGTAAAAAAGATAATGCCAAAGAAAAGGTTTATACTCCGGAAGAAAATCGTCTGATTAAAACCGGATGGTATAATGATTATTCTGAACATGTAAAAATTGTTTATCTTACATTGGGTAATGCACCTTCAAATGGTGCAACGGATGAAATGCTTAATAAGCTGAATAAAATTCTTACGGAACGGGTAAATGCAGAACTTGAAATCATGTACCTTCCGTGGAATAACTATCTTAGTGAATACAACAGACTTTTGTCCCGCAAGAATGGTAAGATTGATTTAGTCGGTACAGCTACAGACTGGCTTGATGCATGGAAGAATACAAAGCTCGGAAACTTTGCTGTTCTTTCTGAAGAAAATTTGAGACAGTATGCAAACAAAACTTATTCACAGGTTTCTGCAAAAGGCGACTGGAATCAGTGTAAGTATCAGGGAAAAATTTATTTGATTCCTGAAGATAATTATGCACAGTGGATTAATCATGGATTTATGTACCGTAATGACTGGGCAAGAGATGCAGGTCTTGATGGTGTGCATTCATGGAATGATCTTACAAAATATTTTTCTTATTTAATCAGTTTGAATAAACCTGGTTTTGTTCCGTGGGATGCAAAGGGTGATACAGATATTGCCGGTGGTTATATTCTTTCTGCAACAGATTTCCTTGTTCTTGACGGTGTTAATGCTTACGGTCTTTTTGGTGTAAAGAAATCAGATCTTTCTAAGATTGTTTCACCTTATTTTGAGGGAAGGGAATTTATAGAATTTGCTAAACTGATGAAACGCTGGAATGATATGGGTGTATGGAGAAAGAATGTTCTTACTTCAACTTCTGATAACCGTACGCAGTTCTATTCAGGAAAGTCTGGTGTTGAGCAGCATCATACACAGACCTGGTATACACAGGTTCGTGCAGAAATGGATAACAGGTTCCCTGGTTCTGATGTTGGATTTTTCTGGTTTGGAGAAGAAAAAAAGAATGTTACGACTATGACTGTAACTCATGGTGCAATGGCTCTTTCTTCTGCGTCAAAACAGAAGGCCCGCGCTCTTGCAGTATATGATTTGATTCGTAATGATCCTGAATGTTATCGTCTTTTCAATTATGGTATTGAAGGCAAACAGTATGAAATCGTAAAAGGTAAGGATGGTAAGGATTATTATAAGAGACCTGCAGGATATAACGGAGACAGAGACGGTATTGTAACTGATTTCTGGTGGGGTCGTAATGATAATCTTGAGGTTCGTGATATTGGTGGTTCCTGGGATGAATTTGAAAGCATAAATAAGATTTATACTGCCAATCAGATGGTTTATCCTTTTGGTGAAATTGTCTGGAACGTAGATTATGTTAACTGGGAACTTATAAAAATTAGTGAAGTTTGTGAAAAGTATTTTAAGAACATAACTTATGGTCAGGTTGATGATCCTGAGGCATATGTAAAACAGTTCCGTGCAGAATTAAAAGAGTATGGAATTGAAACTGTAATTGCAGCTCTGCAGGAACAGCTTGATGATTATTATGCTGAACGCAGAAGATAAAAAATAATTCGTTTTTAATTATTTAAAACAAAAGAAGCCGTCCGTGTGATTTATGAAACGTATCTCATGAACCACAACGGGCGGCTTTTTTTATTAAGCAGCTTTAAGCTGCTTTAAGTGAACTACTGAAGAAGTGAAAGTACGTTCTGTGAAGACTGGTTTGCCTGTGCGAGCATAGCAGTTCCAGCCTGCTGAAGAACCTGGTTCTTTGTAGATTCAACAATTTCTTTAGCCATGTCTGTATCACGGATGCGTGATTCAGAAGCCTGAAGGTTTTCTGCACCAACATCAAGACCAACAACTGTCTTTTCAAGGCGGTTCTGATAAGCACCGAGGTCAGCACGCTGCTTGTTGATCTTCTTGATAGCTTCATCCAAAGTACCGATTGCGCGGTTTGCTTCATCAGGAGTCTGAAGAGTCATGATTTCTTCTGTTCCAACATTGCGGAGTCCAAGAGCAGATGCACTCATAGTTCCGATGTAAACCTGAGTTCTCTGGTCCATGTTAGCACCAATGTGAAGCCACATAGAAGCAGTTGGTGTATTTTCACCAGTTGGGCGAGCGAAGCGTCCTGTAAGCATGTTCATACCGTTGAACTGTGCACAAGAAGCGATGCGGTCAACTTCAGCGATGAGTGAAGAAACTTCAACCTGAATCTGCATACGATCTTCATCAGTGTAGATACCGTTTGAAGACTGAACAGCAAGTTCGCGGATGCGCTGAACGATATCTTCAGTTTCCTGGAGGTATCCTTCTGTTGTCTGGATGAAAGAAATACCATTCTTAGCATTTGTAGATGCCTGGTTCAAACCGCGGATCTGTGAACGCATTTTTTCAGAAACTGCAAGTCCTGATGCATCGTCTCCAGCGCGATTGATTTTCATACCAGATGAAAGTTTTTCCAGGTTTTTCTGGTGATTTACTTCCGTGATTCCCTCTGAACGCTGTGCAAACATTGCACTCATGTTGTGATTAATAACCATAATGTATCTCCTTATACAATTTCTAGAGTTACAAGCAGTTGCCTGATGGTCTGCCGCCCTCCCGGGTTGTTTTTGACACCCTATACTTCTTTTTTCGGAGATTGAAAATTTTACTTTAGCAAAAAAATAAAAATTTTTAGAATTTTTTTTAGGTTTTGTTAACTTTTTGTAAATGTATATGATATGAACATATCTTAAACCTTATGAGTTATAGGTTTTCTTTACATATATTGAAAAAATAAAAGCAATTTTTTAACATAATATATATGAAAAGAGTGGTGGGGATTTTAACAGGCGTACTTTGCCTTTTCAGTTTCTTTTCGGCCTGCAGGGAAAATATAGTTTCTTCTCCGGCTGGAAATGGTAATAATATTTATAATAACGGTAATTTAACTGCACCTAAGAATTTAAAAGCAACGCAGGGCGGTTATAGAAGTATTTCGCTTTCCTGGACAGCAGTTTCGGGTGCACTCAGGTATAAAATTTATGCTTCAGATTCAATTTATGAAGGAGATTTTGTACTTTTTGCAGAGACAGAAAAAAATTCATTACCTGGAAAAACAATTTCAAATTTAACCAGCGGACTTACAAAATATTTTAAAGTTACTGCCGTTGACGCTAATGAAAAAGAGGGTCCTGAAAGTACTATAGTTTGCGGTTCAACACTTGCTGTTCCTGTAATAACTTCAGTGGAACAGAATTCAGAATCAGATGAAACTGATGTAATTGTAAACTGGTGGATGGAAAACTGTACGGCAGAAACTTATGCTTCATCAGTTCAATATGAAGTTGTCTGCTACACGGATGAAAAGGGAAGTGCTACTGCCGGAACTGAACCTTTTATAACTGATGGAAGCCTTAGTGCAGAAATCAATGGCCTGTCTCCGAATACAACTTATTATTTTCAGGTAATTGCATCTTTGCAGGGTGCAGCTTATGAAGAAAAAAGTGACATAATAGATTCAGAAACTGCAAGAAAACTTACGCCGGAAAAAGCGCTTGATTTTACAGCAGAGCAGGGGGAATCAACAGAAAGTGTAACCTTGTCATGGACACTTCCGACTTTTGTTGACATAAAGGAAGGTTCAACTTATGCACGCCGTCCGATTTACTTTAAGGTTTACCGCAAGCTTTCTACGGAAGAAAATTTCAGTACGGTTCCTTATGTTGCATACATAGGTTCAAACTGTAATGTAAATGAAGGTTATGTAAGCAAATATATTTCTTCAAAAACAATCTATACTTTTAATGCACAGGATTGTTCAACAAATAATTCACTGCTTACAATTGAAGCGGCAGAAGCAACGGAAGAAAATTCTCTTTATCCTGATTATGTTGGCGGATATAAAATTTATTTTACGGATAAATCTGTTTTGAGAAATACCCGCTACGATTATAAGATTCAGTCTTATACAGATTATTACTATGATGAAAATACAACACCTTCATCTGCATCTTCAACTTCTTATTCAAAACTGACTACATCAGCTGCATCTGTTGTTCAGAGTGCAGGATGGCCGCTGGGAAAAACTTCCTTCAGTGTAAACAATCCAGAATACACAGTTGTTTATGATGAAGACGGAACAACCCCGTTAAGTTATAGCGGTGCAAGTCTTACGTTTAATTTTACTTTTAATGATACAGATGTTGAATCAGATTATACTTTTGTTCTTTCCAGAAAGAGAGTGTCGTTAACTGATTCTGAAGTAACTGAATATTCAACAAAAGATTTTTCTCTGGTGGCAGATTTAAATTCTTATGTTGATGAAATAAAACCTCTCCCGTCAATGAACGGCCGCTATACATATTCTGTAATCGTAAAAAAGAATTCTACGCAGAAAAATGTTGAAATGATTACTTCTCAGAAGAGCCGCTTTATAACTGCTGATCTGAATCCGCTTGAACTTGAAAACTTTTTTGTTCAGGACGGTTATTTAAATAAATATGAAATTTCGTTTTCTGCAACTTCAGGAAATACATATGTAATAAAAGAGTGTGATTCAAATTCTGATACGGAAGCTGAATGGAAAAATATTCTTACTTATGAATGTACTGAAGCTCAGGATTACATTTATGAATATAAGCCTGAGGATATTGCAAGTGGAGAAACCCGCTGGTTTAAGGCAGATATTTACAAAACAGAAACTCAGGAAAAAGGAAAGGGCGCTGATGCTGTTGAATGCGGAACTTTGGGAACTCCTTCAGTTACTATTTCTGACATCAGCTATACAGGAATGACTGTTTCTTTTGCAAAAGTAAATAAAGCTGACAGTTATGTTGTAAGTTATGTTTACGAAAATGATACGGATTCTCTTGCACTGGATTCTGATTTTGCAGGACAGACAGTTACGCTTTCTGAAAATGAAGCAGATGAATTCGGTAACTTTGAAATTCCTTTTACAAAAATTGCAGGATATGACAATGCGCAGTATGCCGGTCTTCCTCTGACGGTAAAAGTTGAGGCGATGAATTCTTCATTAGACGATGAAAATAAAATTGCTGTAGAAAAAAGTATGAAGCTGTTTGGTCCGGCAGCAACTATTGCAACAGTTTCTCAGGGAACAGCAGCAGGAAGTATTTCTGTAAGCTGGAATGCTTTTGAAGGTGCAAACAGTTATCTTGTTATCAGAAGATTTTATGATGCAACTGTAACTCCGGCTTTATGGTCTGATGATGTTATAAGTTACTGGGTTGATGGTTCAACCTGTGAGCTTTCTGAAGTGAATCAGAAAACAGCAAGTGTTTCTTTCGTAAGTCTGTCAGATGGTGTCTATACATTGAAGGACTGTGTAAGCGAAGAAATATTTACTGCAGACGGTTATAAGGAAGTTTATAAAAAACAGCAGTCGCGTCTTGCCTGGGGGCAGAAGTTTGAATATATAGTTGTACCGTTAAAAGAAGGAGAAATTTTAGGCGGAACATATGCTTCCGGAATTCTTGATGTGGAAAACGGAGCTTCTTATTCTTCCGGTGTAAGTAGTATTTCAAGAACAGGTTTTGCCCTTGGTTACGGAATAAAAGTAAATGCATCTAAGGGCTGGCAGACGGATGTATTAAATAAAGAGGATAAAGCAGATAATAATTCGATTTATGTTTCCTGGTCTAAACCGGAAATTCCTTCAGGAGATATTGTTTACTATATTTACAGATATGATGGTTCTTCATGGGAACTGACAGGTCAGACTTCATCGTTGTATTACATTGATACAAAAGCTGAGTACGGAAAAGTTTACCGCTATCTTGTAGGAATGAGCTGCGGAAGTGCACGTTCTTATCCAGTGAAGAATGAGAATGAAAGGGAGTATATGCTTTCTTATTATGATGGCGTTGCAGATTCAAATTATTCAGATAAATCTATAAATCATGGTTGGGTACTTTCTCAGCCAAAGGTTGTTGATGCAAATAAAAATGATTCTATGGGAACCATGGAAAAACTGATATGGACTGCAGCAGAAATAAATGAAGAAGCAAATTACGGAATAAACGGATATGTTATTGAAGTTCTCAGTAATGATTTAAGTGACTGGACGGAAGTTGCAAGTTATTCTTTTGATACGGCAGATAAAACTGCAAATTACAGTTATTCCTTTGATGGTTCTGCAAATGCTGCTACAAAAATTCTTCGTGACTATAAACATTTTTATCGCGTAAGAAGTTATGTTCTTCGGGATTCAAAATATTGTTATAGTGCTCCGACCGAATTTACTTTTGGTACTGAGGATGAATATGTTAAATGGGGAACTCGTGCACTTTCTGATGAGGAACTGGTGAAGAGTGCGATGTATTCTCTTGCATATGCGTTCTATTTGAATGATGGTGGCAGTGAAGATTTAAGTAATGCAGGAAATCATCTGAAGTATGGTGATGCCGGAACTATATCTGGAGAAAACGGAAGTGCCGTGTTTACAAAAGGAGAGCTTGCAGGTATTACGGATACTTCTCACTGGGGCAAATATAGTGCTAAGTATACCTTCAGTTCTTATACACCAAAAGTTTATGGACCGTTATCTGAATATACGGTTATGCCTGTAAAAATTTCCTGTGATACACATAAAGTATGGATGCAGGGATTAAGTGATTATTATCTATATGAGTTTGCTGATACTCACGATATTACAGTTGAAGGTTCTGTTTCTGCATTAAGCAGTCAGAGTGCTGTCATTAGTTTTTACTGTCCGAATAATAATACGATGACTTTAAAGTTGACTCGTAATGGAGTAACAAAAACAATTGTGGAAACTTCAGATAATACAACTCGAAGACAATGGTTCCCGATGCAGATTAGTGGTAATTCCGGATATGATCTTAATTCAGAAGAATATGGCTGGTGGTAAAAAAATGCAGCAGAAAAAATTTGTTTTACTTACTTTGATGATTTTTATTTTTACATCCTGCGCAGACTGGTTTCAGGGAAAAGTTGCAATGGATACAGATGCTGAGCAGAGTTCTCTTTCTGATTTTTTAACTCCGGAAGTTAAGATAGATCAGCTGGAGGCACCGGAGCAGGTTCTTGCTTCTCAGGGACTTTATTCAGGCACAATAAAATTAACGTGGAATGCTGTAGATAATGCAACTTCTTATACGGTAGAACGGGCATATGTAGAAGACAAGACTTCTATTGTAAATTATGATGAGCTGGATTTTTCTGTGGTTTCAGAATATTGTGCTAAAACAAATTATACGGATGTAATTTTAAAAAATCCAGGCAGTACGAATAAAGAATATGATTACCGGTATTATTATAAAATTACGGCGAAAAATATCGGTGAAGGTTATGAAGAAAGTGATTATTCAGCTGTTTCAGAAACACAGGGATGCGGCTGGCTGCTGGGAAGTCCAAAAAATACTGAAGCTTCAAAAGGTACATCTACAGAGTACATAAGAGTAACCTGGGATAAAATAAGCAATGCGGTTTCTTATAATATTTACCGTGGAGAAAAATCAAACGGTACTTCCATGGAACTGATAGACAGTGTTTATGGAAATCAGAATTATTATGAGAATACTGTTTTGACTTCTGAACAGGGAACAGAATTTTATTACAAGATTTCAGCAGTTACTAAAGAGGGAACAGTTTCTGCATTAAGTTCAATTGCAATGGGATATTCACTTTTGCCTGGTGCTCCTGAAACTCCGGTAAATGTAAAAGTAAACAACGGGCTTGCAGAAATCAGCAGAGGTGCTTCCGGTCTTAATGTAATGTGGGATGAAGTTGAAACCACTACCGGAACAATTTCTTATTCAGTGTACAGAACATCTTCTCAGGACAGTGAGTATACACTGCTTGCTTCAAATCTTACGACGCCGCTTTATACAGATAAATCGGGATTAAAGATAAGCGTTTATTACTATTATTATGTTCAGGCTGTCTGTACATCTGACGACGGTACAAAGATGAAGAGTCCGTTCTCAGAAAGCGGAAAGGCTTCTGAAAATCCTGCAGTAGGATTCCTTTTAAGTCCTCCGACAGAAATTCAGGTTCTTGATGGAAGTGATGAAGATCATGTTCTGATACAGTGGAAAGATTCAATCGGTGCGGAATATGATTCCATTAATTTTACGTATGCTGTTTATTATTCAGATAATATAGACGGACCGTATGTACTTTTGACAGAGCCGTCCGTTACAGAAAAAAATTCAGAAGACTATTATGAATTTGAAGTTGAAAAGAAAGCTTACTATAAACTTACGACAAAAAATCCGGATGGAACAGATACGGAAAGTGTAATGAGTGTTACTTATGCTCCAATGCCGTCAGCTCCTTCGTCTGTGACTGCTTCTAAAACACAGAAACTTTCTATAGTTGACTGGGATACTTCATATAATTCAAATAATGTTTATCCGGTTCAGATTGAATGGACGCTTCCTGAAAAAGATGTTCCTGCTGCATATTATATTTATCGTTCAACATCTCCTGATTCAGGATTTAAGAAAATTACTGAAACTCCTGTTACAGAACTTGTTTACGTTGACTACAATGCGAAGGCAAAGGCAAGCGTAATTTATTATTATAAAGTTGTTTCTTTGAATAATCTCTATCAGGGTAATAAGGGACTTGTTGATTATGGTTATGGTGCAATTACTCCTGACCAGTGGATGCGTGAATATAATAAAACAAGTCTTCGTTCACAGGAACATCTTACGCTTATGCATAAACCGAATGACATGGACAAGCTTGGTAAGGAAACTGTTAGCGGGGATGTTTCCGGAACGCTTTATTATAATGCAGCAATCGCCGGACTTGGTGCAGAAATCGTAATGAAATATACGGATTATGCAGACTATACTTATACTTACTTTACAAATGGTGAATGGATAGAAAAATCTCACTTCGTATTTAACGGAAACTCTGATACATCATCAAACATGAGTGCTAACGGAAATATGAAGGGAACTGTAACCTGTACAGGAATGTACCCTGGTTCAAATTATTACAATAATCTTGAAATAAAAAGTGGTGCAGCAGGCGGCGGTTATTACACCATAAGTGCACAGGATCTTGAAGGTAATGAAATTTATTCAAACGAGCAGGTTAACTGGAAAGTTGGAGAGGAAGGAAGATAAAATGAAAAAATATTTTTTTGCAGCATTTGTAGTTTTAGTTTCAGCAGTTTTTTTTGGATGTTATGAACCGAGTCCGCTTTACGGAACCTGGGCAGATAATAACGGCAACAAACTTTCATTTATGAATGACGGAAGTTTTACAGCATCAATAGAAAGCTCTGAAAAAGAAATCATTGATTATGAAGGAACTTATAGTGTTGTAGACAATGTTCTTGTTTTTAAATATTCAGTTGAAGGAAAATCTTATTCAATAAACAGTGAGTGGGATATCCGCGGTGCAATGCTTTATCTTGACTGGATAACAAGTGATACATCAAAACATCTTACTCTTTATCATACAAGTAAGTAGCAGGCTGAATATGAAGAAAGTTTTTTTTGCAGCATTAGTATTTTTATTTTGCAGTGGTTCAGTTTTTGCCCAGAGTGAAGCGCAGAATTCAGAAGAAGAACTTAATCCTAAAACTGGATTTCCTGTTATAAAAGATATTCCGTATATTGTTTTTGATGAAGGATTAAGTTTTGCTTCTGTTACGCGACTTGAAAAAGAATCGGGCCGTTCTAATTTTGTATGGACGGATTATATGATAGGTGCGTATTTTGCAATACAGTCGGTAAATATTAAGCCTGTAGACAGCATTATAAAGATAAGTGCTTATTATCCGTTTGCACATGATTTTAATGATGTAGAACAGCTGGCAAAGCAGACACTTTTATATGCCTTTGATTTATTTGCCGGTCCTGTTTTTGAAGCAAGCATGTGGGAATATGTTCGCCTCAGATATGCGATAGGTTTGCACTACATGTATCAGCTCAGTGATGAATATCATTATCATTATCTTGGACTTGGACTTATTGCAGGTCTTGATCTTCCTGTAGCACACCGGTGGAATATTATTGTAAACGGCGGTTTTGATCTGGATTATCCTAATCTTGGAACGAATAAACATGTACAGCCTTATGATTATTCCTGGCAGTATCATTTTGATGTGGGAGTTCGTTACAGCAGAAAGAAGACAAATAAGTATTCTTACGTAAGGCAGATTAAAAAACTATTTTAAAATATTTTGTCTTAACGGTGACAACATTTTTCAAATAAAGTAAAATACTCTTCCATGAAAGTAGCAGTAATTGGAAACGGTGGACGCGAACACACAATCGCTTGGAAGATTGCTCAGAGCAGCAATGTTGAAGAGGTTATCTGTATTCCTGGAAACGGCGGTACAGCATTAGAAAACAAGTGCCGCAACGTAGAAGTGCAGAATTCAGATTATGCAGGAGCTGCAAAAGCAAATGGATGTACGCTTGCTGTTGTTGGCCCTGAGAATCCGCTTTCAGAAGGTGCAGCAGATGCTTTGTGGGCAGCAGGTATTCCTGTTATAGGACCAAAAAAAGCAGGGGCTCAGCTTGAGGCAAGTAAGGATCTTGCAAAAGCATTCATGAAAAAGTACGGAGTTGCCTGTGCAAAAAGCGAAACATTTACTGATGAAAAATCTGCTCTTGAATATGTTGAACAGCAGGGAGCACCGATTGTAATAAAAGCAGATGGTCTTGCTGCCGGAAAGGGTGTTGTTGTTGCACTTACCCTTGATGAAGCAAAGCAGGCCGTAAAAGATTTGATGGAAGGATCTGCAGTTGGAGATGCCGGAAAGAAAATTGTAATTGAAGAATATCTTCGCGGAGTAGAGATTTCTGTTCTTGCAGCAGTCAGCGTTACTCCTGAATATGCAAAAGAAGGAAAAGCTGCCATAGCTTCTTTCTTAAGTGCCCGTGATCATAAACGCCTTCTTGATGGTGCAAAAGGTCCTAATACCGGTGGAATGGGTGCTATCTGTCCTGTTGATGATTTTACTGAAGATCTTAAGAAAAAATTTTATGAAGAAATAGAATTTCCTACTTTACGGGGTCTTGTTGAAGAAGGCTACGATTATCGCGGATTTATTTTCTTCGGTATCATGCTTACAAAAGACGGACCTAAAGCTCTGGAATATAATGTTCGTCTTGGTGACCCGGAAACACAGGCTGTTCTTCCGATGATGGATTTTGATTTTGTAGAAATGTGTCAGGCTATAATCGACGGTAACTTGAAGAACTTTGATTTTAAGTGGAAGTCTGGTTATCAGGTTGCTCCGGTTGCAGTAAGCGGAGGATATCCTAAGGCATATAAAAAAGGAATGACGATTTCTGAAGATAAAGCTAAAGTTGAAGAAACTGGAGCAAAGATTTTTATAGCAGGTGCCGTTGCAGAATCTGAATCAGGAAAAACTGTTCTTAAGACAAGCGGAGGACGTGTTCTTGCCTGCTCAGCACATGGTTCAACTTTTGATGAAGCCTGGAAAAAATCTTATGCAGCCCTTGAAGCAGTAAGTTTTGAAGGTATGTTCTATCGTAAAGATATCGGACTTCCTGGAGCTGCAGAATCTAATTAGTAATATAAACCTGAGCTGCATATCATCGGCTCAGGTTCTTTTTTTTAAGAAAGCTTGCTTTTACAGCACAGGTTGCAGCCGGAAACAACAACGTGTTTTTTGCCGTCACTTGTTTTGTTAAAAAGATGAGCAACCAGATGTCCTGTTTTGCTGTCAACCTCTTTGTGGCAGACAGGACATTCTCTTTTTATGCCGGATTCTGTTGAAGGATAACAGTGCGGGCATCCTTTTATAATACATAACTGGTCGCTAACGCTCATAGGGCGGTATATCCTGGTAAATAAATCTTCTCCCGGGTAAAGAGGGCTGCTGCAGAGGGGACAGTTTACAAGAAGACCTTTAGCTGCTGCTGCATCCCGTTTTTCCCTGCGTTTTTTCCAGGCTTTTTCCTGTTTTCCGTAGGCTTTATAGTTAATAAAAAAATTAAGGAGGAACACAAGAACGAGAAGTGATCCTCCGAGTAAAATATATTCCATGAAGTCTATTTTAAAATGAAGCGGCGGGCTGCCGCAATAGGAATTCAGAATTATTTTTCCAAATCTTCGCTGCCAAAACTGAGGGGAAGAATTTCTTTAAGAGTTTTTACAATATAATTGTCCGGTGATTTACCAAGAATGATTTCAAAATCATCTTTGCAGAATTCCCGCATAACCTGACGGCATACACCGCATGGAGGACAAAAATCTTTTATAATTCCGTTTGGACCTCCAACTATTGCAATGGCCTTAAATGTTTTTTTACCTTCACTTATTGCTTTGAAAAAAGCAGTACGTTCAGCGCAGTTTGTTGGACCGAAAGCCGAGTTTTCTATGTTGCAGCCTGTGTAAATTTCATCTTCTGTTGTAAGAAGTGCAGCTCCGACGTGAAAATGTGAATATGGAACGTAAGAAAAGTTCAGCATTTTTATGGCTTCTTCAACCAGCTTTTTGTATGTCGCATTTTTATCCATAAATTACCTCCAGAAAATTTAGTGGTAACGAACAGTATAACACAGAAAAATTCAGTTGTGAATTAAAATCTTTTGTAAATAACGGTAAATAGAAAAGAAGATAAGTAGGGTATTGCAGTTGAGAAAGCGGGCTGCACATTGTAAAATAGTTCTATGAAAAACATTAAGAGTATTTTGTCCGTATTGCTGTCGGTTGTTTTTGTTTCCTGTTCATCAACAAAGGTTCCTGTTCCGGAATATATATCTGATTGTCATGAATATTATGATGAGGGAATTTATTTAAGCGCAGTAGGTGAAGGCAAGACTCTGGAAGAAGCAAGAATTGCTGCTGCTGTAGAAATCAGCCGTTACATTCAGACAGAAATTGATTCAAATGTAAAAATAGAAATGTTTTATAAAGAAACAGATGGAAAAATAAATTTAAATGAAAGTTCTTCTAGTGTAAATTCATCAAAATCGAATTTTATTTTTACGGGGCTTGAGTATTCTGAAGTTTATAAGCCGAAGAAAACTTATTATATTGCCGCTTATATAGAAAAAGCAAAGGCGTATAATCAGGTAAATGTAGAAACAAAAATTCTTATGAATGAATTCCTTGAATTGTATTCCGCAGCAGAAAAAGAAGATCCTCTTTCAGCAGTTTCTGATTTTTCTAAAGCAAAACAGTTTACGCCTGCTTTAATTGAAAAAATAAATATTCTTACAGCCATTGATTCTGGTCGTGCTGCAGATGAATATGCAGAGTGTACAAAAAAGATTTCGCTGCTGGAAACAAAGAAGAATGAATCATTAAAAAAGAGTGCCGTGCAGATTCAGAAAATTGATGAAGATTATGAAAATATTATTTATTCCCAGGTAGAAGCATCTTTGAAAAATGCCGGGCTTGGAGTTTCAAAAGGAGCTGCTGCCTATAAGGCAAATGTAACTGTTGATTTAAATAAAGTAACTGAAGGCGATGGAGAACTTCTTGTTGCCCGTCCGTCTGCAGAAATAGAGATTCTTTATAAAGATGAAACGGTTTATACAATCACTGTTTCGGTTGACGAAAAAACCCTTGCTTACGGCATGGATAAACTCCGGCGGGAATCATTAAAAAAATTAGCAAAGAAAATTGCCGCTGATTTCGGAAAGGATTTTTCTGCAAGATAATAGCAAAAAACTGTGAATTTATATAAACTATCTTCAACTTAAATCGGGAGATATAAAATGATTTTTACGCCGGTAGAAATAGAAGAAACCGTAAATATGTTCAGTCATCAGAATCTTGATGTTCGCTGCATTACAATGGGAATTAATCTTCTTGATTGTGCAGATTCAGATGAAAAAAAATCTAATCAGAAAATTTATGACAAGATTATGCGTACTGCAGGAAATCTTGTTAAGACCGGACAGGATATAGAAAAAGAAATGGGAGTTCCGATTATTAATAAAAGAATTTCCGTAACACCTATTTCTCTTGTTGCAGGTGCCAGTGGAGCAAAGAGTTATGTTTCTTATTGTAAGACCCTTGACCGCTGTGCAAAAGAACTGGGCGTAAATTTTATCGGTGGATTCAGTGCACTTGTTCAGAAAGGAATTACCCCGGCTGACAGAACTTTAATTGAATCAATACCGGAAGCACTTTCTGTAACAGATAACGTATGTTCTTCTGTGAATGTTGGTACGACAAAAAACGGAATCAACATGGATGCCGTAAAACTTATGGGAGAAATCATTAAGCAGACGGCAGATCTTTCAAAAGAAAATCCTGTTAACGGTTGTGCAAAACTTGTAGTATTCTGCAATGCACCGGAAGACAATCCGTTTATGGCCGGGGCATTCCATGGACCTGGAGAAGGAGACTCTGTAATCAATGTTGGTGTTTCCGGACCTGGAGTTATTCTTGCAGCAGCACGTCAGTTTAAAGGAAAACCGATTAATGAACTTGCTGACGGAATTAAAAAGATGGCATTTAAAATTACCCGCATGGGTCAGCTTGTAGGAACAGAAGCAGCTCGTCGTCTTGGCGTTAAGTTTGGTATTCTTGATTTGAGTCTTGCACCAACTCCTGCAGTAGGTGATTCAGTTGCACGTATTCTTGAAGAAATTGGTCTTGAAGGTGCCGGTGCTCCTGGAACAACAGCTGCTCTTGCAATGCTTACTGATATGGTAAAGAAAGGCGGTGTTATGGCATCAACAAACGTCGGCGGCTTAAGCGGTGCATTTATTCCAGTTTCAGAAGATGAAGGAATGATAAATGCCGTTAAACAGAATTCAATCTGTCTTGAAAAGCTTGAAGCTATGACAACAGTTTGTTCAGTAGGTCTTGATATGATTGCAATTCCTGGAGATACAACTGCAACTACAATTTCCGGAATTCTTGCAGATGAATTTGCAATCGGAATGGTTAATAATAAAACAACTGCATGCCGTCTTATTCCTGCTCCTGGAAAAAAGGCCGGTGACTGGGTTGAATTTGGCGGACTTCTTGGCGGATGTCCTGTAATGCCGGTAAACAACTTCAGCTGTGCAGATTTCATTAATCGCGGCGGACGTATTCCTGCTCCTATTCATTCATTCAGGAATTAGGGAAAACTTTAACTGCATAAGATTTTTGAAATCAAGTAATTAATACATATATATAGAAGAAAAAAGCATCGTTTGTGTACGCAGGCGGTGCTTTTTTTATGGTCTAAATTTGAATTTAATATTCCGGCATGTTAAAATTCGGGTTATGAAGAGATTTTTTATAAAATCCGCAGTTTTTGCGGCAGTAACATTATCAGTCTTCTCATTTTTTAGTTGCAAGGATTTGTTTAACATGCAGATTCCTAAGTCAGTGTCGGTTGCAACTGATGCAGAATATAATGTAAATCTTGGAACAATGAAATACAGTCTGTCTGATACTTTAAGCACTTCTGCAATTACAGAACAGATGCAGGAAAGTCTTGGCAACAGCATGCAGCTTTATAATTATATTCAGGATGATGCTGCTGATACAGAAAAAGATGAAAGTGACATCCTGTCTTACGTGCTTCATTATCCGGTTTATGAAGTACCGGTTGATATTGGTTCTTATCTTGATGATCTTGATTTTGACAGTGTTTTCTCCAGTGCAGATTTTGGATTTAATTTTGACCAGACTATTTCTGTTCCGTCGGTAAGCGGAACATCTACTACTCCGATTGGTCTGGATTTTATGGATGAGTTTAAAGAAACTATTGATGAAAATCTTTCTGCAAACAGTTTTACTATTGATACTTGTTATGAACCTGGTATTAAACAGGAACTTGAATCTAATCATGGATCAATTTCTATTGTTTCTGAAGCAGAAAAAATTTATTACAAAACAGGTTCTGCAATAGAAATTACTTTTGAAAAAACAGATTCCAATGCCTGTACGGAAGGGTTTGTATTTGAAGGAATGGGATTTCTTTCTTCCGATGGAACTTCAAGTGACTTAGGAGGAAGTGACTGGGTCAGTGTAAAAGACGGTGGCACTATAGAGATTCCTCTGGATAATGCAGAAGGACTGCCTTCAGAATTTTATGTATGCTTGAAAGGTAAATCTTCTGGTGGAGATTTAGGAACTGCTCATAGTTATAAAGTAAATATAGGACTTGCTGACGGTTCTGATCTTTTGAGAGTTGAAAACATAAAAAAACATTCAGCAGATTTTGGAATTGATCCGGTTGATTTTCAAATGGAAGTAAGTACTTCTGAAATGGAAGGGCTTTTTAATTCTGCAACAATAAGCGACGGAAATATTGAATTGTCTACAAGTCCGATAAGCGGATGGTCTGGAGTTGATACAGAAATTGAATTTAATTTTGCCGGAAACACGATTTCTGGTTCTGATATAACAGATGGTCCATCTGCTGCAACAACTTTGTTTGATAAAGTAGCAGATATTTCCGGAACAGTAATTACTCCTTCTGAAACTCCGATTGCAATTGGAGGAACGGTAACTGTTGAAGTTTACGGAGCAACAATAGATTTTACTACAGATGTTTCTTCTCTTGAGATTGCATATTCTTATGAAATAAATTCTCTCTCTGATGTAGAAATAGATCTGACGTCACCTAAATACAATAACATTCAGACAAGTTATTCCCTTTCTACAGATGGAACTGGCAGCTGCATTGAACTTACGGATCAGCTTACTAAATATGTAAAGTCCATAACATTTGGAGAACAGTCAGGTACTTCTTATTACAAGCATAATTCTTCAGGAAATCTGGATAATACAATTCCTGCAGAAGGACTTGGGTTTAAGTTTACACTTGTAAATACACTTGATACTGATGATCTTACGATTAATGTAAATTCAAATATAATGAATTATCACCTTACGAAAAATCTTTCTACAACAAGTGATTCCGGTGAAAGTCAGACTTGGGTTCAGTATCCTGAAGTAGATTTTACAGCGCTGAATACTTCTCAGAAAAATTATGTTGATTTTACTTTTGAATTTGCAAATACAACTATTACATTAAATTCTATAACACTTGGTCAGGATTATAAACTTTCTCTTGCATTTGAAAAAATGCTTTATGACTGGGACTCTGTAACGTTAAACTCCGATGGAACTTCTGTTGATGGAGAAAACAGTCTTGAGAGTTTTGATCTTTCTTCTCTGCTGGACGGTCTTTCTCTTGATGAGGAATCAATAAAGAATATTAATATTGCAACGCTTCCTGTATTTTTTTATGCACAGAAGCCGACATCCACTGATGACAGTTTGTCTGATATTTTAAATGCACTGCATCTTTCTGGAAAAATCAGTATTGATTATACAACGACGGATTCAAGCGGAAATACTCAAAATGATTCAGTTTACGTACTTGGTTCAGAAAGTTCAGGAGAAAATTTGAATTTTATGACAGATACTGTTCCGTGGCCTGCTGATATTTCTACTATAATTGCCAGTGATGAAACAGCTGCGGCTCTTGCGGCAGAAGGAAAAGTTTTTGATTCTGAAGTGCTTCCTTATCTTAATGAAGCAAATGCAGATAAGTACAGTTTTACAACAGATCTTGCAGATATTATAAATGCTTATCCTGAAACAATGAATTTTAAATATTCGCTTGCTTTAGGAGGAACAAATTCTGATACGGTAATTTATTCTCAAATGCTTTCAAATATTTCTTCTGGAGGCAGCGGTTCAGAAAGTACAGTCAGTGATACCAGCATAAAGATAGATATGGCAATTATTCTTTCTTTTAATCTTGAATTAAAGGGAGACATTGTAGTTGATATAATGAGCTTCTATAAAGATGACTGGGCTACATCAGATGAAGATTTGCTTAGCAGGGATAGTGCTTCAACTTACGAAAAGTATGCTGAGTATTGTGATGCAATAGACAGCTTTGCCATGTATTACAGAATTGATAATGAAGTTTTCAATGGGCTTGATTTTAAAGCCGGCATTGATGATTCATATACAGGAATTCAAAAAGAAATAGATTTAAGTGAAGGAAAATTAAATACACTTTCATTTTCTTCACGAGAGATAGAAAAGATACTTACAACATATCCGTTCCATCCGTCTGTAACAATGACGTTAACGGGTGGCACAGAATCTTCGCCAAAAGATCTTACCATGTCCCGCAAGCAGATGGATTCTGAAGATGGAGCATATCTTGGTGCATCAGTTAAACTTAAGCTTGATTTGAGTAATCGTGCTTATATAAAAATCTGGGGAGAGGACTGATTATGAAAAAGATTTTGTCAGCAGTTTTAATCAGCGTTGTTTCCTCATTAACAGCTTTTGCACAGCTGCGTCCTGCTTCAAGATATCTTGATATCGGTATAGATGCAGATTTTGGTTTTTCTCAAAACACCTTTGGAATTACAGAAGTTTTGGTTGAGCATCTTGAAGTTGATCTTACAGAAATGGCAGATGCAATGACAGACGAAGGACTTGTTTTTGCATTTGGAACAGAAGAAAAGTTTTTTGTAAACATAAATACCGGTGATGATAAGAATAAAGGTTTTGGTTTTTATCTTGATGTAAATGGTACAGGAAGGTTTACAACAGGCAAAGGTCTGTTTGATTTTCTTGGACATGGAAACGCTGACGGTAAAATTTCTACGGCATTAAGTGCGCAGAGTGAAATGTTTATTGAAACCGGTGCAACTATAAAAACTAAAATCGGAAAGTTCGGCTGGACATTTAAGCCTGCTTATTATATTCCTGTGTATTATCTGCCGTATACAAAAATGTCTATGGATGTTTCTACGGAAGATGCAGGTTATACGCTTCGTGCATACGGAACGGCTGAGTATTCCGTTCATTCTAACTTTGATTTGAGAAAAGCTTTTGATGAGGATTTCAAATATGTGGGAACCTCTGCTTTGATGTCTGCGTTAAAAGATGATGCACCGGCAATTCTTTCCGGCGGAGGAATTTCTTTTGGTGCTGAATGTGAGTATCAGTTATTTAATACTCTTTGTGTAGCTGCGTATACGGATATTCCTGTTATTGCGGGAAGGCTTAAGTATGAAACGGCTGGTTCTGCAACTGTTGAAGCAACTTTAGGAACAGTTCTTGATTGTGTAGGAACAGATGAGTCTCTGGAAAAATCCTGGTCAAAGGATTTGAATCTTGGAGAAACAAAAACTTCTACATATAAAGTTCGTACTCCATTCAGGCTTGGGGTTGAAGCAGCATGGCGTCCTTTTGGTGACTGGTGTACATTCAGGCCGTTACTTGGTATTGCGGCACGAAATCCGTGGGGTGATGATTTTTCAAAAGAAGAAAGCATATTTTTTGAATATGAACTTCGTGCAGAAATGGCAGTGCTTTATTTTATGAAGTTTAATTTTGCTTCACTTTACAGAAATGAAATTTTTTCTCAGCACTTCGGTTTTGGGTTAAATTTCCGTTTGTTTGAATTAGGTGTTGATTTTGCAACATGCGGTGCCGATTTTGCAAAGACCTGGTCTATATCCGGACTTGAAGCAAAAGCAGGGATAAGATTCGGATTTTAAAAAACACACTGTTACTAAAATTAGAAACACTTTCATAAAAACTGCACTTTCAGTATACTATTCAGAACAGCAGAGATTCTGCACAACTTTGTGTAAGGAAAAAAACATGAATAAGATTCTTGAAAAGAAGCAGCTTTCAGAAAATGTTTTCTACATTAAATTTGAAGCTCCTGACATTGCAAAAAATCGTAAAGCGGGTCAGTTTTTGATTGTAATGGTTGATCAGGATTTAACGGAGCGTATTCCGCTTACAATCGCTGATGCAAATGCAGAAGAAGGTTGGGTTGCAATTGCATTCCAGCCGGTTGGAGCTTCAACATACAAACTTTCAAAGTTAAATGCCGGTGATTATCTTGGTGGCGTTCTTGGTCCTTTGGGAACTCCTTCTGAAAT
This sequence comes from Treponema rectale, assembly GCF_014202035.1. Taxonomy (NCBI): domain Bacteria; kingdom Pseudomonadati; phylum Spirochaetota; class Spirochaetia; order Treponematales; family Treponemataceae; genus Treponema; species Treponema rectale. The sequence continues at coordinate 297,677 of NZ_JACHFR010000002.1, read as the reverse complement.
TAAAAAATATGACCGCCCTGTAGTTTGTGTAGGTGGTGGTTTTGGTACAGCTCCATTGTATCCTATTGTTCAGGCTCTTAAAGCAGCCGGTAATAAAGTAATTCTTATTGAAGGTGCACGTACAAAAGATCTTCTTATTTTCGTTGATGAAATGAAAGCCGTATGTGATGAAGTTATTATTTGTACGGATGACGGTTCTGCCGGAGAAAAATGTGTTACGACAGTTCCTCTTGAACGTCTCTGTCAGAGTGATGTTCCACCTGCAGAAGTTATTGCAATCGGACCTCCGATAATGATGAAGTTCTGTGCTCTTACAACAAAGAAATATAATGTTAAAACAACAGTTTCTCTCAATACAATCATGATTGACGGAACAGGAATGTGCGGCGGTTGTCGTGTAAGTGTTGGCGGTAAAACAAAGTTCGTTTGTGTTGACGGACCTGATTTTGATGCACATGAAGTTGACTGGGATAATATGATGATGCGTATGAAGAGCTTCAAACCTCAGGAAACAGAAGCATTCCATAAGTGTAAGTCTGGAATTTTTAACTAATCCATTCTGCCGGAACATTATTCAGATCAGGAGTTATATTTTATGTCAGAATATATTTCATCAGAACAGCTTGCACAGATTGGTGAAGCTGAATATAAGAAACTTCAGGAACTTGAATCAAAAGCTCCTCTTACAAATAAAGACCGTATGGCAATTCCTCAGCAGGAAATGCCTGTAGGTGAACCAAAAGAACGTGCACGTCAGATGACAGAAGTTGCACTGGGTTATACAAAAGAACAGGCAATTGTAGAAGCAAACCGCTGTCTTCAGTGTAAAAACATGCCGTGTGTAAACGGATGTCCTGTTAATGTTCGTATTCCTGAATTTATTGCACAGGTTGCAAAGGGTGAATTTAAAAAGGCTGTTGATATTATTAAAACAACAAACCTTCTTCCTGCAATTTGTGGTCGTGTATGTCCTCAGGAAAAACAGTGTCAGTCTCAGTGTACTGTAGGAAAAGTTTACAAGAGTGCGGAAAAGGCTGTATGTATCGGTCGTCTTGAGCGCTTTGTTGCTGATTACGAACGCGAAAACAATCTTACAACTAATCCGGAAATTGCTCCTTCAACAGGAAAGAAAGTTGCAGTTATCGGTTCTGGTCCTGCTGGTCTTACCGTTGCCGCTGATTGTCGTAAAGCCGGACATGACGTAACAGTATTTGAAGCTTTCCATAAAGCCGGTGGTGTTACAGTTTACGGTATTCCGGAATTCCGTCTTCCAAAATCAATTGTTCAGAATGAAGTTGCTAATCTTGAAAAGATGGGCGTAAAGTTTGAGTACAATTATCTTGTTGGACGTACATCTACAATTCAGCAGTTCCTTACAGAAAAAGGATTTGATGCAGCATTTGTTGGAACTGGTGCAGGTCTTCCAAAATTCTTTGGTATTCCTGGTGAAAACTATATTGGTGTTTTCTCTGCTAATGAATATCTTACCCGTGCAAATCTTATGAAGGCTTATAAGAAGGGAGAAGCTGATACTCCTTATTATGAAGCAAAAACTGTTGTAGTATGTGGCGGCGGTAACGTTGCAATGGATGCTGCACGTATGGCACTTCGTCTTGGTGCAGAAAAAGTTTACATTGTATATCGTCGTACCCGTGCAGAAATGCCGGCTCGTCGTGAAGAAATTGCACATGCAGAGGAAGAGGGAGTAGAGTTTAAGTTCCTTGAAAATCCTGTTGAAGTTCTTGGTAATGAAGAAGGCCGCGTAACAGGTATTAAAGCTCTTTCTTATGAACTTGGTGAACCGGATGCTTCAGGTCGCCGTCGCCCTGTTGAAATCAAGGGAAGTGAACATGAGATTCAGTGTGATGCCGTTGTAGTTGCATTGGGAAATAATTCTAATCCTCTTATTCCTGCAACAACTCCGGATATCAAGGTTGATGATCACGGTCATATTACTGTTGATGAAAAACAGGAAACAAGCATGGCAAAAGTTTGGGCAGGCGGAGACATTGTTCTCGGTGCTGCAACTGTAATTCTTGCTATGGGTGAAGGCCGCAAAGCTGCAGCTTCAATTAACGAATATCTTGCAAAATAAAAAGTAATACTTGCTTGAATTTATAAAGGGCTGTTTGGAAGAGAAACTCTTACCGAACAGCCCTTTGTTTTTTTTAACAGTGCTGTGCAATCTGTGCAATCATCTGGGCTGTTTTTTCAACTCCTACGAGAGAACTGTTAATCAGTAAATCATAATGAATGCGGTTGCCCCAGGTTCTTTCTGTAAAAGTGTTGTAATGATTAGCGCGGCGTTTATCAATAAGCTTAACTTCTTTTTCTGCAGTTGCCGGATCAAGACCTTTCTGTTCAATAGCGCGTTTTACTTTATCTGCCAGCGGTGCATAAATGAAAATATTAAGAAGATTATCAGGATTGATTTCATCACAGTGGCGGAGAATATAATCAGAACATCTTCCGACGATTACACATGGTCCTTTTTTTGCAAGATCAATTATTACACGGCGCTGGGCATTAAATACCTGATCTGCAAGAGGCATTGCAGGAGCCTGAGTATTCATACCGAGGCGGGATGAAGTTCCTGGTGTAGCATAACTTGCACCAAGTAAAAGCGTATAAAGCCATCCGGAAGAAATATTCTGTTCATTTTTTTGAATAAAATCTGGAGACAGACCGGAATCTTTTGCAGTCATATCGATGATTTCTTTATCGTAAAAAGGAATACCTAAAATTTCTGCGGTTTTCTGGCCGATAGTGTGTCCGCCTGAACCGTATTCACGGCTTATAGTAATAATCTTATTCATAAAAACTCCTTTAAAGCCCTGGCGGCAGCCACGCGACAAGGAAGTCGCGGACAGCAGTTGCAGGCTTTAGATATATGTCGAATCAGACAAATAAATTTTAAAATAAAATTTTTTTCAATTAATTATAGCACATTTTTTTAATCAGATAAATTTTTTTCTTTTTCAAAAAAAGTTTCAGAACCTGTAGGTGTATCCAAGGGAAACTTCAAACCATTCAAATGAAGCACCGCAGGTATCGTTACTGGAATTATATGTTCCGGTTTTACTGCCTACAGAATAAGCGGTTGAACCTTTTATTGTATCAATGCACATGAAGTTTGTTTTAACGAAGGCTGCATGATGGGCATTAAAATATTTTCCTACTGTGAGTCCCAGTTTATATCCGCTAAAAAATTCATGCATCGTATCATAGAAGTAATAATTAGTTGTAAGGTGAGAATCAAGAGACTGAACATAGATAAAAGGATTTACTGCAAAAGAAAGCACAGTATAAAAATCCTGATGGAAGTTTAAATTAAAAGAAAGACCCGCCCATGTTACATAAGAAATTCGTTCCAGCTGAATTACGTCTCCGAAAAAATCTGATGTATGAGAAAAGACAGGATCATTGTATGTATGCTTTGGAGAATCATTTTTGTTTTCATAACCATATTGTCCGCTGCCACCTTTTCCTGTAAAGCTGGAATAGGAATATTCAAATTCTGCAAATGGAGAAAGGGCAATAGAATTTATTTTTAATGCATTAAACGGTGCTGCAGAAAGATTATTAAATTCTATTGAATAAGAAAATTGTCCGCTGAAACCGTAATATAAATTTAAATGATTCGTGTGATTTGAATAATCGGTTTTTACACCATAGAGTTCTTCTGTCGGATCAAGAACATTAATGTTTTGCCAGTCAGAGTCATACATTTTTCCTGTATCAGACGGCAGTGCGATTTTTGCTCCTGCAGAAAGCATAAAGTTTTTATATTCCCCGGAAGCATTCAGATTAAAAAAATAAACCGGACTTTCTTCCCAGTCAAGCCGGCTGAGGGTTACAGAATCTCCGTTTATATTTTTAGTGTATACAAATTCTTTTTGTTCTCCGCTTCTGACAGTAACTGATGGAGAAATTTCCAGGCTCTGTGAAAAACATACCGAAGCTGACAATAAAAAAGTAAGGGAATTAAATATTTGTTTTTTCATGCCTTAAATTATATCGTATATATGGAATTATTGGTAAAAAAAATTAAAGACAGTATCAGACTTTTTTAAGTGCCGGATATTTTTTATAATGTGATTATGAAAAAAATACGTATTCTGGATCTGGTAATAATACTTCTTGTTGTATCAGCCGGAATCATTTTAATTATAAAAACTACACTTCATTCTGCTTCAATAGTTTCGGTAAAAGCAGACGGTAATGAATATGAATATTCTGCAAATGCAGAGGGAATATATAAAGTAAAGGGCAGGTTAGGTTTTACAACTTTTGAAATAAAAAATGGAAAAGTAAGGATAATAGATTCTCCCTGTCCTAATAAAACCTGTATCAGGCAGGGATGGCATGCACCTGTAGTGTGTCTTCCCAATGATGTGATCATAACACTAAAAGGCAATGAGGATGATTATGATGCAGTTGCACAGTAAAAGTAAGACCGCGTATTTTTGTGCCCTTGCACTTTTGTTTTCGTATGTCGAAATTATCATACCGAGAGTTGTTCCTTTTTTTAGATTCGGGCTTGCAAACATAGCAGTACTTCTGGCATTGAATCTGTCTTTCAGTTCATTCATATTGATATCATTAATAAAAGCAATAGCCGGGTCTTTGATGAGCGGCATTTTGTTTACGCCGTTTTTTTTAATTTCTCTTGCACAAAGTTTTTTCAGTGCATTCATAATGTACTTGCTTTATATGTTTAATAGATTTGCAAAGCAGAAACTTTTTTCGGTCTATGGAATTTCTGTCATAGGTTCAGCTGTAAGTGCAGTTGTTCAGATTTATTGCAGTTCGCTTTATTTGGGAGAAGGAACTTTCATACTTCTTGGACCTATGCTGATTTTTAATACTGTAAGCGGAATCATTACAGCTTTTTTCAGCACAAAGATTTTTTTGCCGGAAGAAATAAATTTACAGCTGGATACCTGTATTTTTGAAAATGATTCTTCAAAGACCAGACTGCATCTGTTTATTGCGCTGTTAATTTTTTTTGCTTGTGCATCAGTATTTTTTATAAATAAATTATTTTTATTAACCGGAATATTTATTGCTGCTCTGATTATACAAAAATTATGTAAAAGAAGAATTTATTTACTTCCTCATATTTCTCTCTGGCTGTTTATTTTTATTTCGACAGTATTTGTTCCGGATGGAAAAATTATTTTTAAAATCTGGAATGTTTCTTTTACGCAGGGAGCACTGATAACGGCATTACAAAAATCTTTAAGGCTTTCTGCCGTAAGTGCATTCAGTCAGTGTGCAGTCTGTCTGAGACCGCCGGAAGGAACAATACTTGCGCTGACACTTCAATATTACAGAAAACTCAGTGATACATTCAGGTCAGCACAAGGAAATATTTTTAGAAGAATAAAAATTACTCTGGGTCAGCAGTAATATTTTCTTCTAACGGATCTACTTTAAAAATCTTAGCAAACTGTTTTCTAAGTGCATCCATGTCTTTCTGATATGGAGCTGTAAACGTCATGAGTTCTCCAGTTTTCGGATGCTTGAGTTCCAGCTTATAAGCGTGAAGGGCAAGACGGTTGAGCAAAGGACGTTCTTCTTCCACATCACCATTGTAGCGGCGTTTAAAATCACTTAAGCGGACAGGTTTTTGATTTCCGGAATAAAGAGGGTCACACACAATATCAAATCCGTTTGCATGAAGATGAACACGAATCTGGTGAGTGCGGCCCGTGTGTGGTTTTGCTTCTATCCAGGAATATTCACTGCAGCTTCCGAGAAGTCTGAAATCCGTAACAGAAGGTTTACCAAATTTTTTGTTTATAACAGTGCGGTGCCTGTCGTCTCCATCCGGCTGGAGAGGAAGAGTTACATGTAAGTCATTCCACATCGGGCGTCCATGAACCAGACAGTGATAAGTTTTCTGAACTTCACGGTTTTCAAAAGCCATGGAAAGTGCTTTGTGAGCTTCTGCGTTGCGGGCATAAATAACAAGACCGCTGGTGTCCTTATCAATACGGTGAACTGCATATAATGTACCGAATTCTTTTTCTGCCTCAACATCAAGTCGAGGTGCATTTGCATCGTATCGGTCAGCAGCAACTAAAAGTCCTGAGCGTTTGTTCAGCACAACGATATCATCATCTGAATAGACAGTCGTAAAATCAGCAATTTGTTTCATAAGAGAAAGTATAATGGAAGATTGTTGAAAATGAAATACTCCGGTTTGTTGCCATATAAAATTATCACTGTTAGAATGAATCTATGCGAAATATAAAGAAAATTTTTTGTTTATGTTTATTAGTGTTTTTTTCTGCAGGGCTGTTTGGAGAAGACTCTGAGTTCAATTATTCCAAAGAATGGCATGTTTGTGTGGGCTCATATAAAGTAAAAAAGAATGCCTTAAATCGTATTGAACAATTGAAAAAGTATGATATAGAAACTTTTTGTAGTGAAGCATCTGTGAAGGATGAAGTTTATTACAGACTTATTACAAAAGAAAAGTTTGATTCAATTCAGGATGCAAGAAAGTACAGGGATGAATTAAGTTCTTTAAAAACGGCAGATGAACTTGGATTAAAAGGCTTGTGGGTATGTCAGCGGATGATAAAAAAAAGCTCAGTAAAACTTGAAAAAAATTCTGTTGATGAAAATACCTTTACTGAAGAAAAACCTTATTCTGTTGTGATAAATACTTACAAAGAAGAAAGTGTTGCACAAACAGATAAAGAACGTTTAAAAGAAAAAGAAATAGATTCTTATATTGTAAAAAAATATGATGACGAAGAATTGTTTTCTTTTGATTTAAATTCCGGTGCTTATAAAACTAAAGAAGAGGCTGAACAGCATAAAGAAATAATCGAAGAAGCAGGAGTTGTTACAAAAGAAGTTGTTGATTTTACGCAAGAAAAGGAAGCAATAAAAAAATACGATGAAGTTGTTCAAAATGAAGATATAGTTTTTGATAATGGTATTTATGTTGCTCCAGAAATTCTTTCGGAATCAGTTCAGAACGTGCTTAATAATTTTCCGGTAAATAAATTTTATCAGATAGAAGAAGCATATATTTTTGACGTAAAAAACTGTCGTAAGAATGAACTTTCGTATGGATCAGGGAGTTTTGTTTCTGAGTTGCTAAAAAGAGAGGACGTGATTGCGTGCTCCAGCGTTCTTTATAATGATGAACTTTTTAATAAGCAGATAATTGTATTTATGGTTGAAGCAGATGAAACTTTTGATTTATTTAAAGAGGAGAGCGTAGCGGTTGCTTCACAGAATTTTAAAATCAGAGATGGAATTTTACATTGTGATATTTATGAAACAGATATAGCCGGATCTGATAATAAAGAATATATTTTACATGGTAATTGTCCTGAAAAAAATCTTTATCTTTACATGTACAGTGAAAATTTTACGCAGGAAGAATTTTTAGCATTCCTGGATTCTAATTCAGAAGGAGAAGATCTTCTTATTTATCCTCAGATGCGAAGAACCCTTTTAGTTCTTCCTGATGAAAATTCTGAAATAGAAAGAGAGTTTTGTTATTTTGAATTAAAGAAAATCGGCATGGATTATGCAAGAGAAAAAAATTATTCAAACTGGTCTATACCAATAGTTGGACACTGGAATGCAAATGCATATATTGCTCAGAATTCAGAACAGATAAAGATTAATTTTTTTGATCTTGATTATGATTATAATGCAAAGAGTATTCATCAGATATTTATGGATGAAAAGAGTGCTATTTTCATTGACGATGATAATCATCCTCAGGAAATAAATGATGTTTCAGGATGGTATTTAAATAATCTTTCTGGAAAAGAACTTTCCTTTTCAATAAAATCTTACATAATCGCAATCGACAGTAATATTTATTCCGGTATTCAACTTAAAGATCTGTATAATACAGGATTGGATTTAAAAATCTGGAAGTAGATTTTTTGTGTATATACTTAAAAAGAGGTTGCTATGATAGAAATAAAAAAACTGCCACTTTTAAAATTTGCTGTTGCAGGAGTACTGTTTATTACATTAACCTCCTGTTCTTCTGAAGTGAAATCTGATAATGAAGAAAAGCCGTATAGTTATCTTACCGGTGAATATGAAACATCATACGGAAAACTAGTTATAACTTCAGATGAAAATTATCTTCTTACAGAAGATGGTGATTGTTTAAGTACATATGTGGATTATCATAATGATGGAACTGCAGATATTTCTATACCTGCGTTAGTTTCTGATGCCGTATCAAAAACTGTAAGTGTAATTCCATATCATAAAGTGTCTAAAGATAGTTCAGGAAAAACTTATTATTGTGGAGTTGAGGTAAATGTGAAAGGAGATGAAGAAGTCGGGTTAAAGTATACTACAAATACTGTAACAGATATAAACAGCTTACCTTCATATAATCTCGTATGTAATGAAGTTCGTGATGTAATTAAAATTTTTATTGATAAAAATAAAAACGAAGTAAAACCATATAAGGTGATAAGGTATCTTCCAGATATTATTTTAGAGATTGATGATTATCCGGAAATAGTTCGTCCGGAAGGAAGTAAAACCGGGCAGCTCAAGTTTTCATATATTGATAAATATTTCCAGACAGATGATTCTGGAAATGTGGAAATTAAAATCAAAGAATATACCTGGACAATAGACAGTCCGTTTACTAAGGAATGGTTGTAAATTAATTTGGTAAGAGGCAAACATTTCTATCACTCAGAGCATTCATGCAGCGGATGTCGTGAGTGATGGAAATCATAGTGTTTTCCTGTTCACGATGAATTGTGTTAAGAATCATCATCATGTTCTGTAAAGTTTTATAATCCTGTCCTACTGTCGGTTCATCAAGTAAAAGAAGTTTTGGTTTTTGAGCGAGAATGGCGCAGACTGTAACACGGCGTTTCTGACCTTCAGAGAGTGAATGTGGGTGCCGGCTGAACAGTGGTTCCAGTTCAAACTGTTTTGCAAGCGTGAGTGCATATTCTTTATCATCTGCACCAAAAAGAATTTCATCTTTAACGTTTGACATGAACAGCTGATAATTAGGATTCTGATAAACAACACCACAGGTTTTAAACCATTTTTTATCAGACCGTTTTCCCAATTGTGCATCAAGAAACTGTGTAACCGTTCCGGAATCTGCTTTCTGAAGTTTTGCAATTATACTCATAAGTGTAGATTTTCCGCAGCCGTTTTCTCCTTTAAGTAAAAGCCGTTCAGTTTTTTTTATATCAAGATTTAAATCAGAAAGAATTGTTCTTGTTCCAAAGGATTTTTTTAGATTTCGTATTTCCAGTGCATTAGTTGAACTGGTAATATTGTTTTCTTTTTTATCTTCAATAATGTCTGTCTGATTTTTTAAGAAAGATTCTTTGTCAGAAATTTTTTCTACAGTTTTATTTTTTAACTGCCAGATAACATCTACAAAGGGAAGAACAACATCGAGTCTGTGCTCAACAAGAAGAACTGCTTTTCCGATAGAGGCAAGCTGCCGTAAAAGCTTAAGAAGAATGTCAGCTCCCTGTGCATCAAGGTTTGCCAGAGGTTCATCAAAAATAAGAATGTCACCTTTCATTGCCAGAGTTGAAGCGGTAACAAGACGCTGTTTCTGTCCTCCCGATAAACTCCGGGTTTTCCAGTTTTTGTTTATCTGCATCAGACGGCAGGAGTTTTCAATTTCATCATGAATAACAGAAGGATCAAATCCAAAGTTTTCACAGCCGAATGCAATTTCATCTTCAACAATGGAATGAATTATTTGAGATTCAGCATTTTGTAAAACATTTCCAACTTTGCGGGAAATCTGACTCATGGTTTTTAAAGATGAATCTTCTCCATCGATAAAAATTCTTCCTTCAAATTCACCTGGGATTACTCGGGGAATTATTCCGTTTATTAATGAAAGCAAAGTGGATTTTCCGCAGCCTGATAATCCAGACAGCAGTGTAACTTCTCCAAAGTTAATTTCCATTTCGAGATTCTGTAAAATATATTCATCAGAAAAACTATATTTGAATTTTTTACATGATATTTGAACGGCAGGTTTCATTTTTTCTCCAGAATAAAAAGAACAGTGCAGACTATAAAAATAGAAAAGAAAAAAATCGTAAAAATAGTATCCTTCATTGTGAAGTTTATTTTTTTATAGCAGGAAAGTTTTCATTGCACCCCGTATCTGATTTATTTCTTTTGCCAGAACGGGAATGAATGAAAGGGTAATGAGCATTCCCAGTGTAATAAGCCGCGGGCATTTCAACTGTGTCAGATTTCTTACAAGAAGAACCGGCTCCAGAGCAAGACCTGGAATTACAGCCAGTGCTACTCCTCCAAAGCGGACTGCCATCTGAACTGCAAATGCTGCATCTCTTCCGCTGGAAAAATAAAATATTACAGAAAATATTCCTGTATAAATGATTATGAAAGGCAGCATAAAAAAACAGGTTTTACCGTAGCCGGATATTGTGAGGAGCAGGAATACAGAAAGTAAGAAAAAAATTCCCCAGATACTTTTTGCAAAAATCAGAGAACCTGAAAAAATTAAGACAGAACATAGAATGCTTAAGACCGGGTATACAGGTTTTTTTACGTGAAAATTATCTGTCATTGTTTTAAGACACCGGCTTTTAAAAGTTCTTTAGATATTTTTATTCCCAGTGCTGAACCGAGGGCTGCAACTGCAAATGCTCCGGCTATAAATACAATGGAGAGGATTTTGAATCCGCCTGAAAAAAATAAGTCCCACATCTGTTTAGAAAAAAGTCTGTAATATAAAAGATTGAAGGGCATTGTTCCCGGAATTATTAACATGCTTGCAAAAAAAACAGGTTTAATTGAAGTTTTATAATTCCGGAAAATAAGAATTACCAGAACTTCCAAAATTATTCCTGTAAGCACGCTGGACACGAACATTACCGGCGCCATAAAAAGTTCAAACAAACCTGTAAAAAGAGCAAATATAAAAAGCGTACCGATTTTACGAACTTTCATAATTGCAATGGCAGAAAAAAAAGCAAACTGAAAAGCAGTAACAAGTTGAGCAAGCCCGTAAATGTAAATATGTGCAACAATAGCCATGACCGCAGCCGTACATAAAGCTACTGCAGAAATTAAAGCCAGAAAAACAATATCTTTTACTTTGAAAGAATCAAAAACAGAGTCAGACAATTAACCACCTCTAACTTATATTAGTTATTGCTAACGATTGTACAAATTTTATGAGTTTTTGCAAGAAAAATTGAGTATCTAATTTTTTACATTTCACAGGGCTGTCCAATAAGTATGAGTCATTGCCGTGCTCGACACGGCAATCTCTTGTATTGAGGGGGTAGTACAAACCCTCAAAACGACGAAGTCAAGGCTTTAAGCGTTAGCGTGCCTTGACTCGACGTATTGTAATTAAATAGATTTTCGGGTCGGAGCCCGAAAATGACATTTTTTGAACTTATTGGTCATCCCCTTTTTACTTGTAAATCCAGTCTAAATATGGTAATATAAAAAGACTGGAGGTTTTTATGATTCCAAACATTCAAGAATGTATTAAGCCGATTTCTTATATTAAGACAAATGCCGCAGATATGATGAAGTTCGTAAATGATAGAAAAGAACCGCTTGTCATTACACAAAACGGTGAATCACGGGCTGTTTTAATCGATGTTGAGTCGTATCAGGAAATGAAAGATGCGTTCAATTTGTTGAAAATTATTCAATTCTCCGAAATGGATGTACGGGCTGGAAGAACAAAACCTGCAAAGGAAGTTTTTTCAAATTTAAGAAGGAAGTATAATCTTGGAAGATGAAGAAATTGAAGAAATTATAGTTTCAGAATTTGCTGAAGCAGATTTGGATGAAATTGCCGCTTATCATTATTCTCGAAATCCAAATTACGTTGAAAGAATAATTTCTGAATTTGAAGAAAATATAGAGTCTCTCCAGAAACATCCTAAAAGTGGAAGAACTGTTCCAGAATTGGAACGTCAGGGAATAACAAAATATAGAGAATTGATTCAAGAATACTATAGAATTGTTTATGAAATCTCAGGAAATAAAGTAATAGTTCACACAATAGTTGACGGCAGAAGAAATTTTGAAGAAATAATAATTTCAAAATTATCTCGATATTATGGTAACAAAACCTAACAAGAAGTTCAAAGCTGACACTATTGCAAAAAATGTCATAGTGGATTATCATTAAACAATTCAATTATCCTAAGTATATATGGAGAAAACTATGGCAGTAATCAAACCTATGATTCGCAGTAACATCTGTATCAATGCTCACCCGATCGGATGTGCCAAAGAAACAGTAAATCAGATTAATTATGTAAAATCACAGAAAGCTAAACGCGGAACAAAGACACTTGCAGAAGGCGGTAAAGGACCAAAAACAGTTCTTGTTGTAGGTTGTTCTACAGGTTATGGACTTGCAAGCCGCATTTCAGCTGCATTTGAATATGGAGCAGATACAATAGGTGTAAGTTTTGAAAAAGAAGCTACACAGACAAAAGGTGGAACTCCTGGCTGGTACAATAATCTTACATTTGATCGTGAAGCAAAAGCTGCCGGACTTAAGACTGCAACTTTCAATGCAGACGCATTTGCTGACGAAACACGTGCAACAATTATCAATCAGATAAAAGAATGGAATACAAAAGTAGACCTTATCATTTATTCACTTGCAAGCCCTGTTCGCATTGACCCTGATACAAAAGTTCTTTACAAGTCAGTAATCAAACCTATCGGTCAGGTTTATTCAGGTGCTTCACTTGATATGATGACAGGAAAAATTACACAGGCTTCTACACAGCCGGCAGAAGGGGATGAAATTCCTAACACTGTAAAGGTAATGGGTGGAGAAGACTGGGAACGCTGGATCAAACAGCTTAAAGAAGCTGGTGTTCTTGCAGACGGATGCCGTACAATTGCTTATTCTTACATTGGACCTTCTTTGAGCCATGCAATTTACCGCGACGGAACAATCGGTGAAGCTAAAAAAGATCTTGAAAAACGTGCTCATAATATTGATGCAAGCCTTAAAGAAATCGGCGGTGCAGCTTATGTTTCTGTAAATAAGGGACTTATCACCCGTTCAAGTTCTGTTATCCCTATCATTACTCAGTATCTTGGAGTTCTCTTCAAGGTAATGAAGGCAAAGGGAACACACGAAGGTTGTATCGAACAGATGGAGCGTCTTTTTGCAGAACGTCTTTATACAGGCGCAGATAATTCACCTGCAAAGGTTCCTGTTGATTCAGAAAACCGTATCCGTATGGATGACTGGGAACTTGCTGCTGATGTTCAGGCAGAAATTGACAGAATCATGCCTACAGTTACAGAAGAAAATCTTGAACAGACAGTTGATATTGCAGGAATCCGTCATGACTTCCTTGCAATCAACGGTTTTGATGTTGAAGGTGTAGATTATTCTGCTGATGTAGCAGATATGTCAAAAATTGACTGAAAGTTTATATAGTTAAATTTATATAAATGCTTTACGGGGCTGTCCAATAAGTTTACATCCTAGTGTCATTCCGAACTTGTTTCGGAATCTATAGAACTAGATGTGGTGTAGATGCTGAAACACACATTCGTAGCAGGTGCGTGCGAATGTGGCGTAGCGTTCAGCATGACAATACTTTTTGGACAGTCCCTTTGTTTTTATCTGCCGGCCTTTATTGAAACTCATAATTATTATCAATATAATTTGAGAATGTACCGCATATACGTAGAAAGAAAGGACGGATTTCAGAACGAGGCAAATCGTATTTACTCTGAAATCACAGGTTTTTTGGGCATATCTGGTGTTACAGGTGTGCGTTACTTTAATCGTTATGACATTGAAAATGTTGCTGACGAAGTTGCAAAAGCTGCGGCTGTTCGTATCTTTTCTGAACCTCAGAGTGATACAGTAACTTTTGAAAAGCTTGAGGTTCCGTCTGGTGTGACTGAGATTATCTGGGAATATCTTCCAGGTCAGTATGATCAGCGTGCCGACAGTGCTGCCCAGTGTCTTTCTCTTCTGCGTGAAGGCATGAAGAATTCTACGAAGGTCGGAACAGAACCGCCTCGTGTTCATTGTGCTAAGATTGTCTTCCTTGAGGGAGCGGTGTCTGCTTCTGATGTTGAGAAGATTCAGCACTATCTTATAAATCCAGTTGATTCACGACTGACTGATGATGTTAAGCCTGAAACACTTGAAATGAAAGCCGAAGTTCCGGCAGACATTCCGACTGTTGCAGGCTTTGTTTCTTTAAATGACGCAGACCTTGAATCTTACAGAAAGGAACTTGGTCTTGCCATGGATTTTGCAGACATAAAATTCCTTCAGGATTATTTCAAATCTATTAACAGGGATCCTACAATTACAGAGATTCGTGTTCTTGATACATACTGGTCTGATCACTGCCGCCATACAACATTCCTTACTCAGCTTGATGAAGTAAAGGTAGAAAATGGTCCGTATCAGGATCTGTTCCTTCGTTCCCTTCAGAATTACAATATTCTCAGGACAGACCTTTATAAAGACAGGACAGATAAACCTGTTACCCTGATGGATATGGCATGTATCGGAGCAAAGTTCCTTCGTGCACACGGAAAGCTTGATGATCTTGAAGTAAGTGCAGAAATAAATGCCTGTTCCGTTTATATTGATGTTCATGTTACAGAAAATTCTTCTGAAGAAAAGGTTGAACGCTGGCTTCTTCAGTTTAAGAATGAAACTCATAATCATCCTACAGAAATTGAACCTTTTGGTGGTGCAGCAACTTGTATCGGTGGAGCAATCCGTGATCCTTTAAGCGGACGTTCCTGGGTTTATCAGGCACTTCGCGTAACAGGGGCAGGAGATCCGACAGTTCCTGTAAATGAAACTCTTAAAGGTAAGCTGCCTCAGATGAAACTTACCCGTGAAGCAGCTCAGGGATTCTCTTCTTACGGAAATCAGATTGGTCTTACAACAGGACAGGTTGCAGAAATTTATCATCCGGGCTTCCTTGCAAAGCGCATGGAACTTGGTGCTGTAATTGCAGCTGCTCCGGCAGATCAGGTTATGAGGGAAGAGCCGGAAGCTGGTGATGTAGTAATCCTTCTTGGTGGTGGAACTGGCCGTGACGGTATTGGCGGTGCAACAGGTTCTTCAAAAGTACATGATGTAAAATCAGTAACAACTGCTGCTGCTGAAGTTCAGAAAGGTAATGCAGTTGAAGAGCGCAAGATTCAGAGACTGTTCCGCAATAAAGATGTATGCCGCATGATCCGCCGTTCAAATGACTTTGGAGCAGGTGGAGTTTCCGTTGCTGTTGGTGAACTTGCACCGGGACTTGATATTAATCTTGATAATGTTCCAAAAAAATATGAAGGTCTTGACGGTACTGAACTTGCAATATCAGAAAGTCAGGAACGTATGGCTGTCGTAGTCCGCAAGGGTGACGTAGAAAAGTTCATTAAGTTCTGTAATGATGAAAACTTAAATGCCGTAGTAGTTGCAGAAGTTACTGATACAGACAAGCTTGTAATGAAATGGCGTGGAAAGACAATTGTTGAGCTTGACCGTTCATTCCTTGATGCAGCAGGTGCTCCTCATCATGCCGTTGCTTCCATTGAATCTCCAGATGTTCAGGAAAAATCTCCGTTGACAAATCCACTGGACAGTGTAAAGAAGATTCTTGATGATGATAAAGATTCTCCTGATTTAAAGGCAGCATGGCTTGCTGATATGAATGATCTTGCCTGCTGTTCTCAGCGCGGTCTGTGTGAACGCTTTGACGGTTCAATCGGTTCATCATCAGTATTGTTCCCGTTTGGCGGAAAGTATCAGGGTACTCCGGAAGCAGGTATGGCAGCAAAGATTCCTGTTGTATCTCCAAAAGAAACTTCTACGGTCAGCCTTATGACTTACGGTTATGATCCTCGTGTTGCACAGTGGTCTCCGTGGCATGGTGCTCAGACAGCAGTTCTTTCTTCTCTTGCAAAGATTGCCTGTCTTGGTGGAAAGCCGGAATGTTCACGTCTTACTTTCCAGGAATTTTTCGGTCGTGCAGTTAGTGAAAAAACCTGGGGATATCCTGCAGCAGCATTACTTGGTTCAATAGATGCACAGATTGCTATGGGAACAGGTTCCATCGGCGGTAAAGATTCAATGTCTGGAACTTTTGAAAATCTTAATGTTCCGCATACTCTTGTTTCCTTTGCAGTTGATACAGATGATGTAAAGAATATAACCAGCGGTTCTTTTAAGAAGGCTGGTTCTTCAGTTTATCTTGTTACAGTTCCATATACAAAACAACTTGCTCCGGAATGGGAAGTATTCAAAAAGAATGCAGCTGTTCTTTATAAACTGAATTCTGATAAAAAGATAAGTGCAATGTATCCGGTTCAGGCAGGCGGTATTGCAGAAGCCGTTACAAAGATGGCATTAGGAAACAGAATCGGTGTTGAACTTGATGAAATTCCTTTAAGTGCAACCTGTACGGGAATAGAAAAATCTGCCGGTGCAGAAGATCTGTTTACTCCACTTTATGGTTCGATAATTGTAGAAACAACAACAGCTTTTGAAAACGAAGCTTTTGAAACAGGAACAGTATTCAAGATTGGTTCTACTATTGATTCTGCAAAGATTGTAATCGAAGATGTAGAAATTTCTCTTGATGAAATTAATGGTGTCTGGGAAGAAAAACTCAGTAAGGTATTCCCTCCTGTTTCCGGGGCAAAACCACAGCCGTCACTTCCTGGCTTTGCAAAGAAGATACATAAGTCTCTGAAGAAAGAACGTAAGTCATTTACACCGATTGTTTCTTCTGCAAGACCAAAAGTTATTATTCCGGCATTCCCTGGAACAAACTGTGAATACGATATGGCCCGTGCATTCAATCTTAATGGGGCTGAGACAAAAATACTTGTCTTCAAAAACCGTACACCGGAAGATCTGACAGAAAGCCTCAATGCCTTTAAGAAAGAAATTGATGATTCACAGATTATTGCATTCCCTGGTGGATTCAGTGTTGGTGATGAACCTGATGGTTCAGGAAAGTTTATTGCCAACGTTATCCGTGAAGGACGTATTGCAGACAGCATCATGAATCTTCTTAAGAATCGTGACGGTCTTGTTCTTGGTATCTGTAACGGTTTCCAGGCTCTTATAAAGACAGGTCTTGTTCCTTATGGAGAAATCCGTGAACCTTCAGAAGACATGCCGACTCTTACGTTTAACAAAATCGGCCGTCACATCAGCCGCATAGTTCGTACGAGAGTTGTAAGTGCCGCAACCCCATGGGCTATGGATGAAAGTGTTCTTGATGAAAGAAATCATCTTATTCCGATAAGTCACGGAGAAGGCCGTATCGTAATCGATGCAGCTTTTGCAAAGAAACTGTTTAAGAACGGACAGGTTTTCTCTCAGTATGTAGACGAAAACGGTAAGCCGTCAATTTATGAACCGGATAATCCTAACGGAAGTTATTTTGCAATAGAAGGTCTTGTAAGTCCTGACGGTCATGTTCTTGGAAAGATGGGTCATAATGAACGTACAATGGGACTTTGCTCAGACGGTTCAAGTAATGACATTATTAAGAACGTTACCTGGGACGGAGCAAACGAAACTTCATGCGAAAATATTTTCCGTGCAGGCGTACGTTACTTTAAATAATTTTTTATGTTATAAATAAGGGAGGCTCCGCTTTATGATTCCTGTCTATGAGAATCTTAAGGCGGACTCCCTTTTTTATCGTCAAAATTATTTGTTAGGAATTAAAATGAAATTAAAGAAAATTTTTAAACTTATAAGTGCAGCAGTAATTCTTTTGAGTGCTGCCGGCTGTTCAAAAAAACAGAAAGTCCCGGAACTTGTATGGCAGACAGATTTTGAAGCTGCAAAAAAGATTGCTGCAGAAAATAATAAAGGCATTATGTTTTTATTTACAGGTTCAGACTGGGACCGTTACAGCAATAAGTTTAAAAAGAATGTTGTTGAATCAGAACAGTTTCTTATAAAATATGCAGATGATTTTGTATTCCTGAATTTTGATTTTGCAGAAAGGGAATTTAATGCGGCATATCTTCCAAAAAATGATTCTCAGGAAGAAGCAGACCGTATAGAAAAAGCACAGAAAGATTTTGCAGAAAGAGATTATATTGCCCGTGATATTTATAGCGTAAACCAGTATCCGACAGTTCTTTTTTTAAGTCAGGAAGGCTGGTATTTTGATTCTGTTATTTACACGGATGAAACTTCTACGTTTACAGGTTTTGAAAAAGCCTGTCATTCAGCTCAGATAGAAAAGCTTTCTTCTCTTGCAGAAAAAGTCCGTAAGTCTTCAGGAATAGAAAAGGCAGAAGCAATTAATGAACTTTATGAAGCGACACCGGCAATATATCTTGCTCCGTTGCGGGATCTTATAGCTTCATATCCTGAATATGATCCGGAAAACAAAACAGGTAATCTCGGTAAGTTTGAACAGGCAAAGGCATATTTTGATGCTTATGATGAACTTGTTCACGGAAGGGATGCTGCTGCTGTTTATGTAACAGTTGCAGAAAATAAAGACAATCATCTTTCTGAAGCAGAACGTCAGAATATGTATTTTATGGCAGCTCTTGTAGAACTTCAGGAAGGAAAAGATACAGGAAGTTATGATTACGGCGCAATAGTTGATTATCTTCAGAAAGCATATGACTGTGATCCGAATAATGAGATTGGACCAGATATTCTTTATCAGCTTGAAAAAGCAAGACAGCAGTATAAAGCTCAAACAAAATAGATGATACTTGTTTTTGTTGCAATTGGTTTAATTCTTCTCTCGATGATTTTTTCTGCAACAGAAAGTGCTTTTCTTGCAGCAAATAAACTTCGCATCCGTTTTTTACGGGATCAGAAAAATAAAGCGGCTGTCAGAGTGTGGAAGCTTCTCAGTGATAAAGAGAGGCTTATAAACACTCTGCTGGTTGCTAACGATATAGTTAATATTTCCCTGTCATCAATTCTTGCATATATTTCGATAAAGCTTTTCGGCAGTGCCGGTGTGGGAATTGCGACTTTTATATCTACGCTTATTCTTTTAGTGTTCGGAGAGATTTCTCCAAAAACTTTTGCAACTCATCATCCGGAACCGATTGCTTTTTTTTTCAGCGGATTTGTCGTTTTTCTTGAAATAATTCTGTATCCTTTTGTTTCTGTTTTTTCTGCTTTTTCAAGATTTATTCTAAAGATTTTTAAAGTTCAGACTAACGAAAAGAAAGTTTCGTTTACGGAAGATGAGATAAAAACATTTATTGATGTCAGCGGTGAACATGGTGTGCTTGAAAAAAGCGAAAAGACCATGATGCATAAGGTTTTTAAATTTAGTGACCTTGAAGCTAAAGACATTATGATTCCCCGAAAAGAAATAAAGGCTATTTCTGTTAATGAAAATTATAAAAATGTTGTTGAGTTTTCAGAAAGGTTCAGACTTTCCAGATTTCCGGTTTATAAAAAAGATATAGATGATATCGTAGGAATTCTTTACGTCAAAGATTTGCTTTTTTATAAAAACTGTGTAGAGGAATTTTCTGTTGAAAAGGTCATGCGTCCGCCCCTTTTTATTCTTGAGACAAAAAAAATGTCTTCAATTCAGCAGATGCTTACGGAAAATCATCAGAGTATGGCAGTTGTTATAGATGAATATTCCGGAACAAATGGAGTTCTTACAACAGAAGATATTGCCCGCGAAATATTCGGTCCAATTGCAGATGAATATAAACCTTATGCAAAAAGAGTTGATGTTGTAATTAACAATAAAAAAAATACGGAAGTAAACGGACTGTCCCGGCTTACGGATATTAATGAACAGCTGAACATAAAGCTTTATTCAAAAAACTGTGAGACAATCGGAGGTTATATTTCTGAAGTTCTCGGACATATACCTGAAGAAGGAGAAGGCATCACAAAAGAAAATTACAGGTTTACGGTTACAAAGATGGATGACAAGCGGGTCTCTGCAGTTTTAATAAGGAGTTTGGGAGCAGAAAATGAATGATGTACTTATGATAGTCTGTCCTGTACTTGCAGAAATCCTTCTTCTCTTTTGCGGCGCATTTTTTGCTTCGACAGAAACTGCCTATACTGCCATTTCAAGAATTACAGTAAGGCAGATGATTAAGGATAATGAAAAACATGCAAAGCGCGTTCAGGTTTTAAAAAATAATCTTGACCGTTTGATTTCTACAGTTCTTATAGGAACAAATTTTGTAACGGCTCTGGCTTCTTCTCTGGCAACGGCTTTTACTTTAAAAGTTGCGGGAGCAGCTTATGTTTCTTATGGAACGGCTGTGATAAGTATTTTTATAATTATTTTTACAGAGGTTCTTCCAAAAACTTATGCGGCTGTAAAAACTAAAGAGACTGCACAGATGAGTGCTGTTCCGGTTTCTGTAATTCAGGTTCTGATTTTTCCGATAGTATGGATTTTTTCTCAGCTTACAAAATTTATTGAACTTACAGAAAAAATCTTTATTAAGAAAAAGCGTCCGATTATTACTGAGGAGGAATTTAAAACACTTCTCGAACTTGGAGAAAATGAAGGTACTCTTGAAACGGATCAGAAGAGAATGCTTGACCGTATTTTTGAATTTTCAGATCTTACGGTTCACGGAATCATGAAGCACCGTTCTCTGATAAAATACGTTAACATAGAAAATACTCTTGAAGAAGTAATTAAAGTTTTTGCTGACTCAGGATATTCCCGCATCCCGGTTTATGAAGGAACGCCTGAAAATATTGTAGGTGTGCTTCATTATAAAGCTGTTCTTTTTGCAGATGAATTCATTACGAAAAGTAAGGATTTTATTAAAATCTGCATGCGCCCGGTTCTGTTTGTTCCTGAAACCTTTTCTGCAGAAGATTTGCTTAAAACCTTTAAGCGCGAGCATAACAATTTTGCTGTAGCTGTTGATGAGTATGGCAGTATGGCAGGAATCGTTACGATGGACGATATACTTAGGGAAGTTTTTGGACGTATGACGGATGAATACGGCAGTTCAGAACTTTCTCCTGAAAGTAGAGTTACTGTAATCAGCTCTACGGAATTTCTTGTTCCCGGTGATCTTAAAATTGATGATGTAAATGAAGTTTTAAATCTTAATCTGGACAGTTCTTACTTTGATACCTTAGGCGGATGGCTGCTGGAGCGTTTTGGTGAATTACCTAGCATAGGCGCTGTGTATAAAAAAGACGGCGTGCTTTATATGGTAGAAGACCAGAGTGCACGCCGCATTCAAAGTGTTAGAATTAAATTTATCGGAAACTATTTTGCAGTACCGATGAACTGACCGCATTTTACGCGGTATTCTTTATCACCGGCAGTTGCAGCTTTTACTTCCTCAAGCAGTTCAACTTTATCTTTCTGAATTAAAAGAACAATTGTTGAACCGTGAAGGTCAAAGTATCCTTTTTCAGAACCTTTCTTAAAGTCTGCATTTGAATCATGATTTATAATTCCGCCAACGCTGAAGGCTCCTACTTCTATCTGTGCAATATCACCAAAATTTCTGGTGTGAAGTACAGCCCAGGAACGTCTGTTTTTTGTAAACACCCGGAACTTTTCAAGAGGCAGCGGCTGTACGCTGTAGAGTTTTCCGGGAATAAAATGATTGTCATCAATATGACCGTCATCAATGTAGCAGTAGCGGTGATAATCTGTAGCGCAGAGTCTGAAAACAAGACAAAGTCCGCCGTCGAATTTTTTTTCAAGTTCAGAATTCTGCAGAAAATCACTGATTGAATAATCGGCACCTTTTATAAAAAAAGTACTGTCCGGTTTTATATCGTATACACTGAGCAGACTGTCACTTGGACTGATAAAGTGGGACGGTTCGCTGTCAAAAGTAATTTCTTTTTTTCGAGTAAAGAAGTCGTTGAAGGTTTTGAATTTTACATCAGGCCAGGCATCCATGTTAATGCCGTTTTTAGCAATAAATTTCTTGATGTAAAATCTTGAAAGCGGACTTCTTAAAAAAGCCCCCAGCAATTTTGGAATGCGTATTGCCAGTGCAAATTCAAGAAGCATTCTTCCGAATTTAGTTCCGTATAAAAATTCAACAGATTTATCGTTTGCTGCCATACTTAGTTTTCCACTTCAGCTTCAGTTACTGGGATCTGTTCTAAAACTGTTTCGTCAACAGTTTCCGGATGAACTTTTGAGTCCCAGATTAAGCTTTGCTGTGGAGCAGAAGGATTATTATGATCAGTTTTTGATTCACGGATGTATGCTTTGCCGCAGAGAAGAAGTACAAGTTCCATGAGTCCTATGATGATCATGATTATTTTACCGATGAAAAGCGGCTTTATAAGCTTAAACGGTGTAATGAATGCAAGTCCCATTACGGCAAGAAGGAAGGCACATGGAACAACAGGTGGTTCTGATGAACCGGAAAAATAACTTACGATAAATACGAATGGAAGAATAAGAGCAATGCTTGTTACAGGAAGACCGCGGTATTCATGGCGGCATTCATCTGTCTGAGTCTGGCGTTCCATTTCTTCAACATTAAAGTAAGAAAGACGGATAAGGGCACATAAAAGATATGCAGCACAGATGCAGATTACAACGTATTTTCCGCTTGGATGTGCTGATTTAAATTCAGAAAGGGTTGCAAGCTTATAAACAATCAGAGAAGGGAAAACTCCGTAACTGATGATGTCTGCCATGGAATCAATCTGAATGCCGAATAATTTCTCACTTGGAGTTCTGTCTTTTTTTGTTGAAGCAACTTTGCCGTCAAACATATCCATAACGGCGGAAACCATAAGACAAAGAAGAGCAAGAATAAAGCTTCTGTCCATTTCAGAAAAAACAAAATGTATTCCTGCAAAAGAAAAAAGCATTCCTAAATAAGTAAGAATAACTGTATAATTGTAAACACCTAACATTTTAAACTCTCTCCGATTACCAATTCTACAATATTGGAAGAAAATATACCACAAGTGAAGCAAGGTTTAATTCAAGCTTCCCTGGTACACTTAAATTCTGTCAATTAGTGAAAATTCAGTCCAAAAATAAGGCTGTAACCGAGAATACTCCAGATTTTAGCAGTAAATATTATCAGAAGGAATCTTCTGTAGGACATTCCTGACGCTCCGGTAAAGTAGCAGAGGAAGTCATCCGGTGCAATAGGTGAACAGATGGCAATCCAGAGGAAAATCGTATAATGCTTTTTATATTTATTCATCCATGTCATGTATTTGTTGATTTTCTTTTCAGAAAACAGCATGTGCATGAATGAAGGTCCGAATCTTTTAGAAATACAGAATGCCAGGATTGAACCGCTGACAATTCCGATATAGTTGCAGATAAATCCTACAAGAGGCCCAAATAAAGCGCCGCCTGCAGCACAGCCGATACCGCCGGCAATAACTACATAAAGAACTTTTACGCACTGGAATATTGTAAGGAAGATTGGTCCGAAAAGTCCGAAACTGTTTATATAATTCTTGAAAGTCTGCCAGTTCTTAAAACTTCCCTGTTTATACTGATAGATTAAGAATCCTGCGACTATTACAAAAGCTATTAAAAACAAAATTGTAAGAGTTAATTTAAAATAACTTTTTTTCTTTGGTGCGGAATCAGTAGAAGTACAATTATTGTGTTCATCAGTGTTATTTACTGATGAATCTTCTAAGCTTGTTTCTGAACTCATAGCAGTACAAATATAACATTTTATATAAATAAAGTCAGTTAGTTTTAATGAAACCTTTAAAAACTAAAATTCTTTATTAATTCACTACACAAGTACAGAAAGCTTGTTGTGGTGGCAGGTATAGTGAATTTCACTGATATTCGTAAAAAATTCTCCATCTGTGTGAATTGTTACTGGAACATCGGACTTTATGCTGAATTTTGCCGTGTTTCTGAAGGTAAAACTCTTGTTTTTTACATGAAGTGACGTTGCCAGCAGCAGGAATTTCTGTAAAAGCAGGAGTTTTTTTACGTTGCTGACGGCACATATTGTAAAATAACCGTCATCAGGAACAGCCATCGGACTCATTTTTATACCGCCGCCTTCTGCCCTGAAATTCATTGCTGCAAGAAAAATCATGTGGTCGAGGCGTAAAGTACTGTTTTCTGGTGTACCGGCATCTTCAAAATGTACTGTTGCACCAAAAGGCTTCATTAAAAAAATGGTCTGCAGGGAAATAGCCAGATAACTGAATTTTCCCATGTGCATTTTATTAAGGGCCTTTTTCAGTTTTGAGGAATCATTTTTTTCACATATAAGGGCGTCAAATCCCATTCCGCTGCTTATTGAAAAGAGCAGGTTCTTTTCTTCTCCGGATTCAGTGGTAAAGCGGGCCTGTCCCAAATCAATAAATTTTTCTTTACCTGAAGCCTGATTGCGGAGAATCTTCTTAAAGGCTCTTTTTGAATTGTGCCGTGGAATTTTAAATTGTCTTGAAAAATCATTTCCGGAGCCGGCGGGAATTATTCCCAAAGAAATTTTAGAGAAATCTGTAATTCCATTTATGACTTCATTAAGAGTGCCGTCTCCGCCTACGACAATAACTTTTACTTTTTCGTTAAGGCTGCATAATTCAGAAGCAATCTTTTTTGCGTGCATTACGTATTCAGAAAAGATAACTTTGTATTCAATATTTGACTTATTAAGAAATTTCTGCAATTTATTCCAGCGTTTAACGGCTTTACCGCTTCCACCGGTTTTATTAACAATAAAATAATACATCACAAAAGTATAACATCGATTTGAACAAGTGTTAATGTTTATAATATAATTTATTTATGGAAGAAAATAACGTTAATGGCGAATCTCAGATTGAGAAAGAGGCAGATTCTGTATCGGAAAAAGATATAGATGTAAAGGTAGAGTTTAAGACGGATAAAGTTGATGAAACTGTTCCGTCTGAAGAGAAGGCTGCGGAAGTGCAGGAAGAAAAAGCTTTTGATAAGGAAGTAAAAAAGAAGAAACCGTTTTTACTTCGCTTGATTGGCGGTATTCTTAAAGTTGTCTGTGCCGTTGTTCTTATTCTGTTTATTGTGATGGCAGTTTGTGCCCTTCATAGAAAAAATGTCCTTGAGGTTATTCCGGAAGGCTTTACTGTTTATGTTCATATGGATTCTGTATGGGCTGCAGCAGAACCTATGGCAGATCTTGATGCGGCTGATTTATTCTTCAGTGATCCGGAATTTGCGGATTTACGTGAACCGTTTATGGAGTTCAGGAGTGCTGAATGGAGAAAAAATCCTGCACTTGGTTTTCTTGCTTCCCGCAGGGCTGATATTGCTCTTTATCCGAATGAAAAAAATGAATTTGATTTTCTTGCTGTCGTTGATTTAAGTTATCTTTCCATTGCTACCCGCCTTGCAAAACCGGCATTAAACTTTATTGAAATTGAGGGAATTACCTATAATTCAGAAACTGGATTTTTTGAATACCGTGATACTTCTTCACAGCCTGCTAAAGATGGAAATGCAGAAAAACCAGAAGACGTTATTTATATAAAACCTGTAAGAAACCTGGTTCTTGTTGCTCAGAAAGAAGAACTTCTTAAAAAGGCTGTCGGTACAAATAATAATAACTATTCTAAAGAAGAGCAGAAATTAATGACTTCAAAATCAAAGGATCCTATAAAGGTTCTTGTTGATTCAAGGAAGTTTGCAGACGGTGCGGTAAAAGACAGCCCGATGCTTTCACGTCTTTCTGCTGTAATTTCTGAAGATACCCTTACTGAAGTTTCTCTTTCAATTACAAATGACAATATAAAACTTAAGGCATCCCTTCCTCTGAAAAAAGAAAATGCAGACAGTGATTCCCTTGCAAAAATTATAGGAAGAAATTCTAAAGAACCAAAACTTTTGTCACACCTTACAGAAAACGTTCAGTATTATACGATTTTAAATGCAGGAACCTTTGCAGAATTAAAGGATGTTGCTTTCAGTTATATTCCTAAAGAACAGAAGGCAGATGAAGTTTGGGCTACAGGAAACAAATTATCAAGAACAGTATTCGGTCTTTCTATTGAAGAAATGATTTTCTCATGGACCGGCAGTGAATTTGCAGCCCTCGGTCTTGAAAATCAGAATGATCCGGTATTTGTTCTTAAGATTGATGATGAAAACCAGCGGGAACTTGTATTCAACAAATTTATTTCTTCAATTGTAATAGAAGAAGATTCAAGTTTGATTCTTGACGGAATGAGGATGCGCCGTATTATGCTTCCGGATTTCCTTCAGAACATTATCGCATTGTTTGATGTAAATATTCCTCGTCCATATTATATGGTAAAAGAAGGTTATATTTATTTCTCAGAGAATCCTGAAACTCTTGCAGGAATCAACGGTGCGGCAAAGAAAGAGCTTACGCTTGTTGATAGTGAAGTTTATAAATCTGTAGTCGGTTCAACCGGCAATAAGAATACAATTGACCTTTACTATAATCTTGAAAGAAGTGTTCCGTTCTTCCTTAGAAGCAATGCAGGACTTGCAAAAGTTCTCCAGCTTTATTCAAACGGAAGATTTACTCTGGGACTGCACGGAGATTATGTTGAAATTCAGATTGAAGCAGTTTCAAAACACATTATCGACATGCATTGTGTTCCGGGATTCCCGGTTCCGCTTGAAGGAAAAACAAACGGTATTCTTGAAAAGAGCGGTACTTCTATTTTCTGGATTGAAAATGACCGTGTCATAAAAGCAATGGGAGTTCCGAGTACAAAGGTTTATACAAAGGAATGCGATTACAAAACTTATATAAAAGCTGGAAGTGAAGTTTTAAATAAAAACGGATGTCTGTGGACTTTGACAGAAAAAGGAGAACTTAATCTTCTGGATAATAAACTTAAATCTATGCCGAATTTCCCTATCGCTCTTGATGAAAGACCTTCGGCTCCACTTTCATGTACAAAAGAAAAGGCTGTCATTCCTACAGAAAACGGCAATTTAATTTTTGTTGATAAAAAAGGAAATGTAACTTCCCGTACACTTTCACTTTCCGGTTCAGTAAAATCAGCACCGGCTGTTCTTGGAGATACGATTGCAGTTTATGATAAGAGTTTCTTAGGAAGCATTATTGTTCTGAACGAAAACTCTGCTGAAGAAAGCCGCCTTATGGTTTCTTCCATCGGTTATGAATCTCCGGCACTTATGAAGAAAGACAAGGATCTTTATGCAGCATTTGTTACTCAGAACGGTCAGGCCTTTATCTGGAAGAACGGTGCATCTGTAACGGGAACACCGGTAAAGCTCGACGGAATATTCTTTAAGAATTTTGTAACAGACGGAAAATATTTCTATGCGCTTTCTTATGGTTCAGTTCTTTATAGAGTTGGAACAGACGGTTCGGTTCTTTCTGTAAAGGTTCCGTGCGAATCAGCAAAAGACGGATTTATCAGTGCAGGAAAAAATATTTACGTTACGCCAGACTCTAATGTAATTCATGCATTTGATTCAAATCTTGAAATGGTTTACGGATATCCTCTTCTCGGATGGGGAAAACCTGCCTTTGCAGATGTTAACGGAGACAACAGGGAAGAATGTTTTGCCCTTACTGTAGATAAGAAACTGTATGCATGGAATTTGAAATAAGATTTTCTGAAATCATATAAAGTAAAAAAACGGAGGAAGTAAAATGAAAAAATTGTTTTTTTACGGGGCTATAGCTTTTGCTGCAATAATGTCATTCAGCTGCCGTTCTTTGCAGAAGGATATCATCATGTCTACTGACTCTCAGGTTCAGACAGAAGACGTTCTTCGCATAGAAAAAAAATTAATAAAGGCAGACAGTGAATCTATATGTAAGCTTGTTGATGCAAAAACTTTACAGTCAGACTGTAATTATATTCTTGCAGACATTCAGACTTCCATAGAAAAAGCCGGAATGAATAAAGCTCTTCTTGCACGACTTTATGCTCTTGAAGGAAGAACATATCTTATTGCCGGAAAAACTTCTAAAGCAAAAGATTTTTATAAGCTTTCTACTGCTTCATGTAAAGGCGATTCCCAGACAATAATTCTTGGAGTGCGTCTTGGAGAAATAAAAAATCTTAACAGTGAAGATCTTGTTGCCGGAAGTAATGAAAATGCACTTCTTATTCTTGAACGTGGAATACAGGCATACTTTGGAAAAAACTTTTCAGAGAGTGTTGTTTATTTTGATAAGGCATTTATGATGCTTCCGGAACATTATGCTGAGTACTACGGTCTTATTAAAAGTTCTGCATGGGAACTTCGCAGTGTTGAAGATGTTACTGATAATAAAAAAATTCAGGAACTGCTGCTGAAGAATCAGATTACGTTAAGTGAAATGCTTCTGATTACTCAGGATACTACAGATTTGTTTGATGCCTATACTTCCGGAAAAACTCTTTCAGAAAAAGAGCTGTATAAAGTTTTGAAAAAAGAAGGGATTTTCAGTCCGCGCTCTGTTTTAAATTCTGCACCTTATGAACTTCAGGAAGGCATAGACAGAAATCAGGTTATGACAAAAATTTTGTGTGCCCGGGTTTTGTGGAATATTTATGTATCACGTCAAAATGAAGGCTTTGATTCGGCAAAGTTTTCTAAGTTTTATAAGTCAGCCGGTTTTGGTTCTCCGATTTCGGATGTTGATGTGAACAGTGAAGATTTTGATGCCGTTCTTGGTTGTGTTGAGAATGAAATAATGGATCTTGAAGACGGAGATTCTTTTGAGCCTGAAACTACACCTTCCGGTGTTCAGATTAATAAGTGGGCTAAAGGAATAAAATAAAATAATGGGGATGACCAATAAGTTTACATCCTAGTGTATAGAACTAGATGATGAGTCATTGCCGTGCTCGACAGCTTGTCATTGCCGCACTTGATGCGGCAATCTCATGGAGAGGGATTTTCGGGTCGGGCCCGAAAATGACACTTTTTGAGCCCGAAAATGACATTTTTTGAACTTTTTGGACAGCCCCTTTTTTTAGAAGTTTTTATTTAGAAAAAAATAATTCCGCAGATTCCCAGTGGAATTAAGTAACAGGCAAACCATTCAAGCCGGCCTTTCTTTATAAGACGCATTAAAAATGCCAGTGCAAAAAATCCGCTGGCAAATGCTGTAATACATCCGGCAGCAACAGGAACTACTCCAACAGATTCCTTTACATTTCCTAAATCTTTTGCTTCAAGGATAAAAGCTCCAAGGATGGCAGGTATGGAAATTATAAAAGAAAATTCTCCTGCAGAAACCCGGTCAACTTTACTGTACAAGGCACCTGCAATGGAAGAACCGCTTCTTGAAATTCCCGGAAGTGTACCGATACCCTGGGCAAATCCTATGATTAAAGACTGAATCCAGGATGGCACATCTGTTTTACTATTGATGTGTTTTTCTACGTAAGCAGAAGTTATAAGAAGCACTGCTGTTATGATAAAACCGGCGCAGATGAGTTTAATAGAAACAGAATCTGAATCTAAAAGTTTTGATGTAAATATTCCGATGATTCCGGTTACGAGAGTTGCAAGAATTACAGCAAGAATCATTTTTCTGTTTTTCATTTCGTTTTCTGCAAGGACAGTGTCTTCAGAATTTATTTTTCTGAAAGTAATAAGTCTGAAAAAAGTGCATAACAGATTCCATATTTTTTTTCTGAAAAATAAAATTACAGAACAAAGTGTTGCAAGATGAAGCAGGACATCAAAAAGAAGAGGAACTTCTTTTAATCCAAAAAGATGCTGAGCAAGTTTAAGATGTCCTGAGGATGAAACAGGCAGAAATTCTGCGATTCCCTGAATAAAACCTAAAATAATTCCTTGTAAGACCGACATTTTTTTCTCCGTTTATCAGACTATAAGATTTTAAGAAAAGTTGGAATTCATTTAATTGAATCACCTAAAAAATTTCCGTGTATTGATGAAAAAAGTTATGATAGTCGGTATAATCTACAGCAGTGGAGTTAAACATGAACGAATCAGAAGAAATTTTAAATTTATTGCGTGACAATGGACGTATTTCAGTTGAAGACATTTCTGCCATGACAAAAAGATCCGTGGAAGAAGTCAGCGCCATTATTCAGAAGCTTGAAAATGACGGCGTAATCATGAAGTACGCGGCGATAATTAATCCGGAAAAAGATTTGAGCGCAAAAGAAATGGTTCGTGCAGAAATTGAAATTCAGGTTACTCCTGAGCGTGAGCATGGTTTTGATGGAATTGCTGACCGTATATACAGATTCCCGCAGGTAAAATCTTTGTACCTGATGAGCGGCGGTTATGATTTTAAGGTCATAATCGAAGGAGATACTCTTCAGGAAGTAGCTGACTTTGTTGCCCGTAAATTATCAACTCTTGAGGGCGTAAGAGCTACAAAGACCTGTTTTATTCTTAAGACATATAAAGAAAACGACATCGTTTATGTAGAAACTGATTGCGATCGTCGTGAAGGAGCTATGGCATGAATACTCGTGAAGACAGATTGAGTACGACAATACAGAAAATTCCTCCAAGTGGAATTCGTAAATTTTTTGAAATGCTTATCGGACATGATGATGTAATTTCTCTGTCTGTTGGTGAACCGGATTTTCCGACGCCATGGTGCATGAGGGAAGAAGCTTTCTATCATCTTGAAAAAGGACATACAAGCTATACAAGTAACTGGGGTCTTCTTGAACTTCGTGAAGAAATTGCAAAGTACATGAACCGTTATGGAATGGATTATAATCCTGTAAATGAAATTCTTATAACTGTAGGTGCAAGTGAAGGTGTAGATGCTGTTCTCCGTGCCGTTCTTAATGAAGGGGATGAAATTCTTGTAAGTCAGCCTTGTTACGTAAACTATACTCCTCTTGCAGAGTTGTGTCATGCAAAGGTTGTTCCGGTAGATTCAAGCAAAAATAATTTTTATCCTACAGCAGAACAGATTGAATCTCTTGTTACTCCAAAAACAAAAGCCCTTATGATTTGTTCTCCAAATAATCCTACGGGAACAATGATTCCTAAAGAAGAACTGGCAAAAATTGCAGAAGTATGTAAGAAACATCAGATCTGGGTTATCAGTGATGAGATTTACTGTGAGCTTGCTTATGAAGATGCAGAACATGTGAGCATAGGTTCATTTGACGGAATGAAAGATTACACCATTGTACTTAATGGATTTTCAAAATCTTTTGCAATGACGGGATGGCGTATCGGATATATTGCAGCTCCTGCAGAAATTCTTGCACAGATTGTTAAACTTCATGGATACAATACTATTTGTGCTCCTATATTCAGTCAGTATGCAGCTCTTGAAGGACTTCGCCACGGATGGAAAGATGTAGAAAAAATGCGCATCAGTTATCAGCAGCGAAGAAACCTCATGGTAAAGGCATTTAATGACATGGGACTTCCTGTTCCTGAGCCAAAGGGTGCTTTTTATATGTTCCCGGATATTTCTTCAACTGGTATGACCAGTGAAGAGTTTGCCACTAAACTTTTCCAGCAGCATAATGTTGCGGTTGTTCCGGGCAGTGTGTTTGGTCTTGGCGGAGAAGGACATATACGTGTCTGCTATGCAACGAGTATAGAAAAGATAAAAGTCGCCCTGGACAGGATAAAGCAGTTTGTTCAGGAAAACAGAAAGTAGAAAATTCAAAAAATTCAATTTTTTATGGATTATTGCCGATACTAAATAAGTATACCAGACGATAATTTACAAAAATTTGAGGTTTATTGAAAAATGACTTATCTTATAGCCGGAGTAGTTGTAATTTCTCTTATAGCTGTGCTTATGCTTATATTCGGAAAAAAAGGCGGAGGAATGTCTGCCGGTGGTTCTGGAGAACATAAGAATCAGGCACAGATAATTCGTCTGGCAAATAAAAAACTTGCAAAGGATCCCTATGATCCGGAAGGGCTTTTTCCTATAGGAGACATTTATTTTTCAAAACAGTTATGGGATAAGGCATTTCCTGTTTATATGCAGCTTTCAAAACTTCCACGGGAAAAACTTACGGAAGAAGAATATTTTCTAGTTCTTTTAAGATGCGGAATCTGTGCCGTTCATCAGAATAAGTTTCAGGAAGCAGTTATGTCTCTGTCTGAAGCTTATAAACTTAATTCCCGTAATTTTGAAGTTAATTATTATCTTGGTCTTGCATGTTTTAAAAGCCAGCAGTATGAAAAGGCAATTCCCTGTTTTAAAAAAGCCCTTATTGCAAAGTCAGATGCGGAAGGTGTTTACTTCTATTTAGGACAGGCGCTTTATTTTACAAAAAAGTATCGTGACAGCCTTCCTTGTTTTAAGAAAGCTCTTGATGAAGATCCTTCCAATAAAGAAGCTCTTTATGATATGGCAGATGCTATGACAGAAGAAGGACATGGCGAAAAAGCTATAAAGGTTTTTATGCACTTAAGGCCGGATCCTGTTTATGGTTCAAAGTCTTGTCTTCATGCAGGTGTTTATCACAGAAAAGTTGGTGATAGCGAAACGGCAATTCAGGATTTTGAAATCGGTCTTAAACATGAGAATGCCCTTCCGGAAATAAAACTTGAAATTGAATATAATCTTGCTCAGGTTTATTTTGAAAAGAATCAGGTTGCAAAAGGTCTTACTCTTTTAAAAACAATACGAAATGTTAATTCAAATTATAAAGACGTAAATGCACTTATCAGCCGTTATCAGGAATTAAGTCAGAACTCTAACCTTCAGATTTATCTTAGTGCAGGAAGCAGTGATTTCGTAACCTTGTGCCGTAAGTTTATTGCTGCACGCTATAAGAATGCCCTCGTTAAAATTCAGGATATAAATGTCGGACCAGTGTTTACGGATATAGTTGCGGATGTTTCTACACTTAAATGGAGTAACGTAGAAGTTTATCGTTTCTTCAGGACTTCAGGTTCTACAGGAGAACTTTATGTACGTGAATTCCATGGTCACATTCAGGATATAAAAGCAGACCGTGGATTTTGTGTAAGTGCCGGAACTTTTACAGAAGAAGGCCGTAAGTATACGGAAGGCCGCCCTATTGATCTTATAGAAAAATCAGAACTCGTTAAAGTTTTAAAAGTTATTTCGATTTAATTATGTCATTTTAATTATGTCATTCTGAACTTGATTCAGAATCTTTATGTCATTCCGACTGCTGCGTCACGACCGCATGTCAGCTGACGGTCGTGTGTTTCAGACCAAATTTCATTCTGTTATTTCTTCCTGAGGAAAGAAGTATTTATTCAGGAATGCATCTACCGTTGACCAGTATTTTTCTGAATCAGTAAAGACTGATCTTGCATGAACGGCTTCTGGAATTTCAAGAAGCTTTTTTTCACAGGCAGCGGCATCGTAACAGCGCTGTAAGTTGTCTGGCGGAACAAAATCATCCTTAAGACCATGAATAAAAAGTATAGGCGTTCTGGATTTTTTTAAGGCTTCAAGACAGTCTACGTCTTTTAAACTGAAGTTGTATTTTGATTTTATAAATGAATCTGCCATGTTCATTAATGGAAAGGCCGGCAGATTATATTCAATTTTGAGTCTGTAACATAACTGATCCCATGCAGAAGCGTAGCCGCAGTCTTCTACGGCACAAAGTATGTTTTGCGGAAGTTCAAGTCCTGTTGTAAGCATTACTGTAGTTCCGCCCATAGAAATACCCCAAAGGGCAATGCGTGCTTCAGGATCGTTTTGGGTTATATAGGAACACCATTCTTTTATATCGTATTTGCAGAAATATCCCATATCAATAAAGTCTCCGTCACTCCAGCCGTGACCTCTCATTCCCGGGACAAGTACGTTAAACTTATTCTGATAAAAATGTTCTGCGTATGAAGAAATATTTTTTGGTTTTGATTTCCAGCCGTGAACAGTTATTATATAGTTGTGGCATTCATCTTTCTGTTTTGCAAGATAAGCATTTAACTTAAGACCGTCAAAGCTCTGTGTTGAACATTTTATGGAATTTTCTTTAAGCCAGGCGTAGGAAGCGTTAAAAGAATTGTAAGCTGCTGTCTCGACAGTATCAGAAGGATCCGGCGCAGGTTTTTCCGGCTGCCCGATATAGTAATCTGAGTCAGGTGCATCATTCGGGTGAACAGGTGAAAGGGCTTCTTTTAAAAGATAATTTGCAGCAAGGAATAATGAAAGGATTATGATTAAAAAAAATGAAATTACAGGTATAAAAATTTTAAGTGACTTTTTCATACCTGTAATTATAACACTGTTTTAGAATTGATTCATCATGTTTACCATTTCAATTGCACCGAGAGCGCAGTCATAGCCTTTGTTTCCGGCTTTTGTACCTGCTCTTTCGATAGCCTGCTGAATGGTATCAGTTGTAAGGATACCGAACATTACCGGCATCTTTTCGTTAAGGCCAACCTGTGCAACTCCTTTAGAAACTTCTGCACATACATAATCATAGTGGCTTGTTGAACCGCGGATTACTGCACCAAGACAGATAAGGGCATCGTATTTTTTTGTTTCTGCCATTTTCTGTGCTGCAACAGGAATTTCAAAACTTCCCGGAACCCAGCAGAGATCAATGTTTTCTTCCGGAACATCATGACGTAAGAGAGCGTCTCTTGCTCCTTCAATAAGTTTTGATACGATAAATTCATTGAAGCGGGCTGCAACAATTCCGATTTTGATTTTGCTTCCGTCTTTTTTAGAAGCAATCATTTTTCCTTCAATAATGTTCATAAAATCCTCCGTTTTTAAACATTTGTTAATATGTGTCCCATGCGGACAGCTTTAGTTTTTAAGTAAAATTTATCCTGAGCACGAACCGGCATCTGTATCGGAACCCGTTCAGTTATTTCAAGACCACATTCTTTACTGTTAAGTCCGTAGATTTTTTTAGGATTGTTTGTCATAAGCTTAAGCCTGCTTATTCCCAGATCTCTTAAAATCTGAATTCCGCAGTTGTAGTCCCGGGCATCTTCCGGAAGACCTAAAGCCAGATTTGCATCAACAGTATCCATTCCTTCATCCTGAAGTGCGTAAGCTTTTATTTTATTTAAAAGTCCAATACCACGTCCTTCCTGACGAAGATAGACAAGAACACCTCTGCCTTCCTGAGCTATGTGTTTCATT
This sequence comes from Treponema rectale, assembly GCF_014202035.1. Taxonomy (NCBI): domain Bacteria; kingdom Pseudomonadati; phylum Spirochaetota; class Spirochaetia; order Treponematales; family Treponemataceae; genus Treponema; species Treponema rectale. Next base: position 262,691 of record NZ_JACHFR010000002.1, on the reverse strand, counting down.
GCTGATTCAAACTGATCTCCGCAGTCACATTTTAATGAACCGAAAGCATCTCCTGTAAGACATTCACTGTGTACGCGGCAAAGAACAGGCTTACCGTCAGAAACATCTCCCATAACAAGGGCTGCATGTTCTGCTCCTGTGATTAAATCTTTGTAACCGTACATTTTAAACTGGCCGTACTTTGTCGGAAGATTTGCGCAGGCAGCACGTTCCACTATTTTTTCATGACTCTTTCTGTAAGTGATAAGATCTGCAATAGAAATGAGTTTCATATTCCATTTTTTAGCAAGTTCCCTAAGTTCAGGAAGGCGTGCCATGTGTCCGTCATCACTCATAATTTCACAGCAGAGACCTGCTTCTTCCAGACCTGCAAGCCGACATAAATCAACAGTTGCTTCTGTATGACCGTTGCGCTCAAAAGTTCCCTTTGGTTTTGCAATAAGCGGAAACATATGTCCCGGTCTTCTAAAATCTTCAGGTTTTGATTCTGGATTAACAAGAGCAAGGGCTGTTGCAGAACGGTCGAATGCACTTATACCTGTTGAAGTAGAAACATGATCAACAGAAATTGTAAATGCAGTTTCATGATTGTCCGTATTGTTAGAAGTCATTGGAACAAATTCATACTTACGTGCAAGTTCAAGACTGAGAGGCATGCAGATAAGACCTTTTGCATAAGAAGCCATGAAGTTTACGTTTTCTGGAGTTGCATATCTTGCTGCAACAATAAGGTCGCCTTCATTTTCTCTGTTTTCGTCATCGGTAACCATAATGATTTTACCGTTACGGAGATCTTCCAGAGCTTCTTCTATTTTGTTAAAAGTTTCTTCCATAAATAAACTCCTTTGAATCTGTTTATCAGTGATAGCTGGGAAAGTTTGAATAAAATTCTTCAGGAATTTTTTCTTCATTCTTTCCTGTATCGGATTTAAAATTTAAGAAGTGTTCGATGTATTTTCCTACAACATCACACTCAATATTTACTACAGCACCGGCATTTTTTTTACACAGGGTTGTGTTTTCCCAGGTGTGGGGAATTACTGCTATGCTGAATATATACCGGCTGTTTTCTTTAGAAACTGAAGCTACCGTAAGACTGATTCCGTCGATTGCAACAGAACCTTTTTCTATAATGTATCGGCCAAGCTTTTCATCAACAGAAAAAAATACATTTACGGCATTATCTTCTTTTACTGAATTTAAAAGTTTTCCGGTACCGTCAATGTGACCGCTTACTATGTGTCCTCCAAAGCGACCGTCTGCTTTCATTGCCCGTTCAAGGTTTACAGGACTTCCTGCAGAAAGTGCACCTAGTGAAGTTCTTCTGAAAGTTTCAGGAGTAACATCAGCACAGAAAGATGAATCAGAAATATTTGTTACAGTAAGACATACTCCGTTTACAGCTACGCTTTCTCCTAAAGAAAGTTCTTTTGCAAAGGAACAGTTTAATTCAAGAACAAGAGAAGATCCGTTCTGAGTTATTTGAGATACGCTTCCTTTTTCTTCTATAATTCCCGTGAACATTTAAACCTCATATTTTAAAAGAATGTCGTCATCAAAAAATTCTATTTCCGGTTTTTTTAGTGTCAGGGCATCTTTAGCAAGCTCAACTCCCAGACCTCTTACCGGATTAAAAATACTAGTTCCGTCATTACCAAAAAATTTTGGTGCAAGGTAAACATGTATTTCATTTACAAGAGGATTTTTTTTCTGGAATAAAAACGATGCGTTTAAAAAACCTCCGCTTTCTACAAGAATACTGTCTATTCCCCGCTCACCTAAAAGTACAAGCAGTTTTTCTAAATCTATTTTGCCTTCGCAGCTTTCAATCTGAATAAATTCAACTCCCAGATTTTTTAATTCAGTCATGCGTTCTGATTCTTCAGAAGAAAGATTTTCTGCGCATACATCTATAACAGGAATTTCTTTTGCAGTGCGGACAAGGGCGCTGTCTTTTTTTAACTGCACTGAGGAATCTAAAACTATGCGTACAGGGTTAAAATGTTTTTTTCCGTCTTCAAGGCGGCAGTTCAGCATGGGATTGTCTGCAAGGGCTGTCTGAATTCCTGTAAGAACTGCAGAAACATTTGCCCGTGTTTTATGAACGTTTGTCCTTGAGGAATTTCCGCTTATCCATTTGCTGTCTTTTGTATAGGTTGCAGTCTGACCGTCTAAAGTCATGGCGTATTTTAAAATAACGTATGGTGTTTTGTATTTTATATAATGAAAGAAAATTTTATTTATTGAATCACATTCTTCTTTTAGAAAATCCTGAATAACTTCTATTCCGGCGTCTTTTAAAATCTGAACGCCTTTACCGTTAACAAGAGGATTAGGATCTCTGCTTCCTATGTAAACTTTTTTTATCTTTGCATCGATAATTGCCTGAGTGCATGGCGGCTGTTTTCCGTGATGACAGCAGGGTTCCAGCGTTACAAAAAGTTCAGCACCTTCTACAGAAATATTCTGTTCGGCAGCATTTTTTAATGCATCCCGTTCTGCATGAAGATTGCCATAGTTATGATGATATCCTTCTGCAAGAATTTTATTATCGCGTACAATAACTGCTCCCACCATCGGATTAGGATGAACAAAACCTTCTCCCTGTAAAGCAAGTTTAATTGCACGGCGCATAAAGTCTTTTTCAGAATAGTTTGATATCGAACTTTTCATGTTTTAATATTACTTCATTTTATACAATTTATTCAATAGACTTTTTTTCTCATGTATCTTGAAAATAATAATTATGGGATTATAATAGAGTAACTACTGTTAATAAGCAGTAGAAAGCTTTAAAGGAGACATAAATGAAAAAATTTGGTTTGGTTCTTGTTGCAATGGTTGCAGCTCTTTCACTTGGCAGCTGCAGTAAGAAAGATTCTGGAAGCTCGTCATCTGTTGATATGACTGGAAAGGTTTTCGAATTAAAAGAAGGATTCACAACAACAACAGTTACTTTTGTTGATGGCAAAAACCTTGAGATTAAATCAGGTTTCCAGAAAATGGAATTTCCTTATACTGTAAGCGGAAACGTAATTAAAGTTAAGGCTGATGGTCAGGATGGTAAATTCGTATACGAAGACGGAAAACTCATTGATAAAACAAATGCAGATGAAGAAGTAGTTTTCACAGAAGTAAAATCAGATAAAGATGATAAAAAAGCTTCGTCAAAAAAAGCATCTGACGATGACGAAGATGATGATGACGATGATGACTACGATGAAGATGATTTAGCTGAAGGTATGAAGAATGCAATTCGTGGTGCTCTTCAGGATGAATTAGACGATTACGACTTTGATTTCTAATTTGTAAATCATAAACATTTTTCTTACTAAAGGAGTTTCCTTGTAAAAGGAGACTCCTTTTTTTTGTTTAAAAGTAAAAATAATCTTGATAGACATTTTTTTACATGCTACTTTAAGTAGAGGATAATATGAAAAAGATAATATTTTTTATGACTGTTTTTGCATGTGTTTTTTCTCTGGTGAGCTGCGGTAAGAAAAAAACTCAGAAGAAGGCTTCTGGAGAACGTGAACTCAGTACTGTAGAAAAAAAATATGAAGGAAAGCTTACTCCTCCAGAGTATGATGAGGGCGTCTTTGATCTTGGTGATGAAGAAGTGGATGATTTTGGATTCGATAAATCTGAATTTGAATATATCGAATAATTAGATTAATTGACATTATAAAATTTATACTAAATAATTAATTATCGTGAAAAAAGTAGTATTTTTAGTTTTGTTTACACCACTTATTTTTCTGTCTTGTATCGGTAAAAAAACAGAATTACAGAAAGATATGTGTGTAACGGTTGATGATTTTTCAGTGGACTGGTTAAAAGGTTCGTGGGAAGCAACAATTTCAGAAACTAAAGGAATATATCAGATAAACAGAAACTTTACCGTTAATGTAAAATCAGAGGATGAAGTAGAAATCCTTCGTGCTTCAGGTTCAAAAGAGCTTACTGATATGGACGGTTTAAGAGATGAAGTTTTCTACTATTATGTTTCAGATATTCCGGGAACGGAAGATATAGCAAAGCTTACTTTTGACGGTCTGACGATTGAAGGAGACGGTCGTTTGTATTTGAATGGAAAAAGAGATAAGGTTTCTTCTGGAATTAAAATTATAGAATTGGATGGCCGTACTGAAACCTACTATTTTACTATGGTAAAAAAACAGTAATTTTAATAAATAAATATTTCATCTAGGAGGATGATATGAAAAAATTGATGGCAGTTCTTGCAGGTCTGCTTCTGGTTTCAGCAATGACATTTGCTGATAAGGTAATTAAAGCTGATGACATGAATTCAAAATGGGCTGTAGGAAAATGGGATCTTGAAATTTCAATGAATGATGGAACAACTTCAGAAACAGAACATGCTGTTGTAGACATCACAGGAAAAAAAGATTCTTCAAAAGTTCTTCTTACTGCAGATGAAGAAGAAGAAGAGATGACTCTTGAAGAGCTTAAAGATCTTATGTTTAACCAGCTTCCGGGACAGATTCCATTAACTGATGATATTATTGAACAGGCTTCTAATTATGGAATCACTATTGAAGGTGATACTTCATGGCGTCTTTCAGACAATAAGAAAAAGTTATATTTTGGAATAAAGATTGTTTCTGCAGACGGTGAAATGGAAGCTTCAATGATCTTTACAAAACAGGAGTAGTTAACTTTTACAGTTAATAAAAACAGAAGGGGCTGCGGTTCGTATAATCGGTATGAACTGCAGCCCCTTTTGTTTATTCAGAGATTCCGGATCAAGTCCGGAATGACATGTAAGTTTATTCAGAGGGGGCTGTCCAAAAAGTATGAGTCATTACCACACTCGCCACCCTGTCATTGCCGCACTTGATGCGGCAATCTCATGCAGGAGGATTTTCGGATCAAGCTCGAAAATGACATGTAAGTTTATTCAGAGATTCCGGATCAAGTCCGGAATGACATGTAAGTTTATTCCGGAAGCGTTATAGCTCCAGAATAAGTATAAATCTGACGGGCAATGGCAGCACATGGAGTATCATTTACCTGACTTACTCCAAGGAATGTGCAGAAGGAATGCTGCCAGAAAAGTCCTCCTGTACTCTTGAAGTATACATACGGTTCATAATCAGGAATATCGTGTTCTCCTGTAGGATTTTTTGTAACATCAGACTGCTCTACAATATAGAAGGTTGCGTTGTCTGGATCAGAAATTTCAGATTTTCCTCCAATCCACATTCTGTTTGATTCTGCATTGTTGGCATCAAGAGAGCTTCCACCCCAGCTGGAGTATGCAGAGCCTGCAGGTATAGGAGCGTGAGTGCCCTCTGTATCAAAATAAATATAATAACTGCTTGGTGACGGTACAGTAGAAGTTGCTCCTGTTGTATCTGCTGAATATTTCTGAGTAGCATCTGCTACCAAAGAAAAATAGTCTGGATTTGTAGGATCTGCCAGACCTGGAAGAACAACCCAGTTATCATATTTTGCACTTGAACGGCTTACGTCAGGACCATCTGCTTTATCACTATGATCCGAGGCAATGATGTGCATGCTGGAAGCAGTTACGTATCCTTTAGAGTAATCTTCAACAAGAACTGCCGGGTGTATCATTTTTTCATTATATCCTGATTTTAACTGCCAGATAACGGCTACAGGACTCAGGGAGCTGGATTTAACGGCTGTGTATGTTCCTTCATCATCTTTTGGTGTTACGGTAAAGGTGTAGGCTGTTCCGATATCAAGGCCTGAAACGGCAATTTTTTCTTTTCCTGAGGCAACTGTTATTGGGTCTGGAATAGTTGCGCCTGAAGTCTGGCTTTGTGCACTAACAATATAAGAAAGTCCGTCTTCATCACAGTCGGTCCAGGAAACAACAGCCTGTCCTGAAAATCCTGTTACGGCGCTGACAGAAGAAACGGCCGGGTTTTCTGCAGTAATTGTTTTCGTTGTTCCGGTACTTGTATTGCCCCATTCGTCAACTGTCTGAATGACAACAGAATAGGTTTCTCCTTCTGTGAGTTCCGTAAAGCTGCAGTTTTGACTTGCTCCGGCAGAACCTGTCTGTGTTACAGCTTCTCCTATGATACTGGCGCTTGAGTCATAAATTGAGGCTGTTGTTTTTGTAAAGTCACTGTCAGATGGATTTGTCCAGGTTACGGTAATTGATGATGCCCTGGTTTTTACATAAGTAATGTTTACTTCACCAGGAGCCGTTACGTCTTTGCTCGTATTTACAGTCTGAGCTGTACCGCTGTTTTTGTGCTGGTGGCTGTCTGTAAGCGTTACTGTTATTGTGTAAGCAAAACCATCTGTTCCGTCAGTAAGAAGATTTGAGAAAGAATATGAACATTCAGCATTAGCAGTTTTATATTTACTGCCTGTAAGTGATGCAGAAAGGGAAGAAAGGTCTGTCCGGGTATCTTCCGTACTTGTAATTGAAATCTCTGCACTGGTAATATCCGTATCAGCAGGGTTGGTCCAGTTTACGGTTATTGAGCTTTCTGTTGATGAATATGAAGTAAATGTAACGTTTCCAGGAGCAGGATCAGCTTTTGTTGTAAAGGTTTTTGTTACATCATTAGCTTCCGCATGAAGGTCTGAAGTATCATAAGTCTTTATTGTAAAGCTGTATGGTGTACCTTCTAAAGAATCCATGAGTCCTGTAATTTTTTTAGAAAGGTTTGCAGCTCCTGCTTTTAAGAAAGATGCTGTAGTAAGTTCAATGTCATCAAAAACAGTTGAATCTTCCGTGCTCGAAATTGAAATTACTATTTTTGCAAGATCTGTGTCTGCAGGGTTTGACCAGTAAAGGGTTATGGCTTCTTCTGCTGCACTGGCAGTTATTTTTTCTTCATTGAAGGTTACAGAACCTGGCGCTGTTGTATCTTCTAATGTTGTAAAAGTTTTGGAAGAAACAGTGTATTCAGAACCATTGGAGAATATACCGTAAAGTTTAGCGGTGTATTCCGTTTCCGAGTCTAATGCAGACAGAGCTTTTGTTACGGCAGAACTTCCCAGTTCTTCTTTTGAAAGCAGATCGGTGCCTTTATAAGTTAAAAGCAGGAATTTTTCGTAGGTAACGTTATCAGCCGCACTCCAGTTTATGGTTGCATAGTGGTCTGCTACTTCATCAACACTGAAAGACGGGGATGATTCTGAAGCGTCCTTAAATGTTACGGTAGCATTGCATTCTGCAGAATAAGTTGATCCGTTTTCCGTAAAACTTACAGCAAGAGTTGAAGTTCCTTCCTGATAGATAATTAGTTTTGGTGCAGCAGATGTTGTATTTGTAATTTTTATGACATTTTCATCTGAAGACGTCCATTTTAAATCAGCAGTAGAATTTTTTTGGATGGCACTGATGGTGTTTTCCAGTGTGCTTAGTGGAACCGCATCAGTGATTTGAAGTGTTGTTCCGCAGGTTAAGCTTATGCCCGGGTTTGAATCAGAACTTCCTCCTCCAGAGTCTGAACAACCAGTAAGCAGTAATCCTGCAATGACGGGTAGTGAAAAAAGTTTTGTAAATCTAGTCATTAAATCCTCCTTATGATTTCATGAAAACCTTTTCAAAAATTATACGACCGTTTTTCTGAGAGTGCAAATTTTACGGGTATAGCTTTACATAGTTTTTGAGGGACGGTTTATTATGGACAACAGGGCTTTTCAATGGTATCATTCTTCTTGGCGAGGTTTTATATGGCTAATATTCTTGTTGATGTAGTTATTCCTGAAGGAACTATCGAAATTACTGAAGATACTATAGAAAATCACAGAAACGTACGCTCCGTAAAGATTCCGGAAAGTGTTCTTGTTATTGGTGACAGGGCATTTTCTGACTGTATTCATCTTACAAATATAGAAATTCCATCTACAGTTATGGCTATAGGTAAATATGCCTTTGCTAATTGTGAAAGCCTTGATTCCGTAGAAATTCCTGATGGAATAGCTGTTATTGATGACGGTACTTTCAGCGACTGTGTAAGTGTTGAATCAATTGTTCTTCCGGAAAGTGTAACAGCAATTAAGGAACGTGCCTTTGCAAACTGTACTGGCGTAAAAAATCTTGTTCTGCCTGATAATCTTACTTCCTGTGCAGCTTCAGCTTTTCCAAATACAAGCAAGTATCTTTCTGTAAATAAGAATTATCTTTATCAGGATAATATGATGATAAATACCGGTAACAGCATGCTTTTGTTCTATAACGGTGATGCAGAAGAAGTAAAAACATCCCGTGAAGTACGTGGAATTTCTCCAAGAGCATTTTACGGTACTAAAGCAAAGCTTGTACGCATTTCTGAGGGCGTAACTTCAATAAGTGAGGAAGCTTTTGCCGGAACAAAGGGAATCAGTGTAATTCTTCCGGAAACTGTTGATTATATTGAATTGAGTGCTTTTGACAAACATGCAAAGGTATTGTGTCATAAAGGTTCTTATGCAGAGAACTGGTGTCATGAAAGTGGCTTAAAGCAGCTTGAAGACGAGATTGCATAATTTACAGCTATGTTTGATTTTTTAAAAAAGTTCACGTCAAAAAAAATTCAGGAAGATCCGAACAGTTTTTTAAGTCAAATAAAAAACCATATGGTTACCTTAAAAGAAAAGTCTGTTGCGCTTCCTGAAATTTATTCAGCAGAAAAGAAAAAGATTGAAGAAACTTGTGATGTCGTAGCAGCATTGTTGCCGGAATCTAATCCTACGGCCCTTAAGTTTGAACATAATATTCTTGAAAAACTTACTATGACTCATTATTCCTGTTCTCAGGCTATAACCGGAAGAAACGGGGATGAATTTAAGAAAGACGTTGCATCTCTTGCTCATGCCGTAAAGCAGAGAACTGTTTTTGAAAAATAAAAAAAGGGGCTGTCCAAAAAGTATGAGTCATTGCCACACTCGCCACCCTGTCATTGCCGTGCTCGACACCTTGTCATTGCCGCACTTGATACCTTGTCATTGCCGCACTTGATGCGGCAATCTCATGCAGTGTCATTTTCGGATCAAGTCCGAAAATGACACTTATAAAAAGTTGTTGACAGCCCGAAAATGACATTTTTTGAAAAATAAAAAAATGCCGTGCAGTAAAGCACGGCATTCTTGTTAATCCTTATGCAGCTGTAATTGCAATCTTCTTTACGGAAGGTTCAGGACGTTTTTTCATTGTTACCGTAAGAACTCCGTTTTTGAAGGATGCGTTTACCTGTTCAGCATCAATGTCGTTTGGCAGCTGGAAGGTTCTCCTGAAGTCAGAGTTGCGGCGTTCTTTTATGAGCCACTTTGTCTCTTCTTCTTCCTTTTCAGTTTCTTTGTCTTCTTTTGCATCTGCCTGTTTAACTGATGCTATAGTAAGGATTCCTTCTTTGAGGGAAAGTTCAATGTCAGATTCAGTTTTGCCAGGAAGATCCATGTTCAAAACGTATGAATCCTTAGTTTCCATTACATCAACCTGAGGCATTGTGCTGCATCCAGTTAATGCAAAGCCATCATTACCAAAAAGTGTGTCAAAAAGTGAAAGTGTATTCATATCGTTACCTCCTGCAGTACGATTTATTTTTTATTTTCACTAATATATATAGCAACTTCTGTGCCAAGTTATATGAATAAATTCAAAAATCAGGAAATTTTTACTTTTTTTTGTTCATATCGGTTTTATAAGCCATAAATAAGGTGTTTTCAGCGTCTTTCCCATAAGATTTTGGGTTAGAGACAGCAGTTTTATCTGTCCTGTATAAGGCAGATTATTAAACTCAGGGAACAATTTGCAGCGCTGGCCTGTTATAGTGGGTAAATTTGACGCAGGTTGATGTGTCATAATGATACATTTTGATTCATCTTAGACCGTTTTTATTCTGTTGAAATATTCATTCTGGTATTTGTTTTTAAGTTCTTCTTCAATAAATGTAAAATTTTTAGGAATTCCAGTAGACAAACTTTATTAGTGCAAGTATAGTAGAAATCTATTTTGACAAAAAGACGTAAAATGTCATTTTGTATAGTGGAGCCATAAAGGAATGTCTGTTTGCAGTATTTTTGCTGTAGGACTGGCATTGAGGCTTTATAGGAGAGAGTTATGAAAAAATCAGTACTTTTTGTGGCAGCTGCTTTTACTGCAGCAGGTTTGTTTGCCAGTGGTGTAGAAAACAAGACAAACATGAGCACGGGTTATCTTCGTAATCCGAGCCGTAATACGGAAGCTAAGCGTCCTGAAGCTTCTTATTATAACGTAGCAGGAACAGCTTTTATGGCAGACGGCCTTTATCTTGAAGCAGGAAACCAGTTTGTATTTAAAGAATACGGAAACGAACTTCAGACAGGAAATGCTTTTGCTTCCTATGGTATAAATGATTACTATTCTAATGACGAAACAACAGTATGGCTTTATCCTGATGCTGATTTTGTTTATAAGCATGATAAATTTGCCGTATTCGGTAACTTCGGTGTATATGCCGGCGGCGGTTCCCTTTCTTACAGTGAAGGAACAAGTGCTACGACACTTCTTTTTGGAAAGTCAGCTTTGTCTTACAAACAGAAGGCAACACAGGCTTATACAGCAGCTGCAACTTATGAAGCAGCAGGCGATTCTACAACAGCAGCAGCTTATACAGCAGCAGGTGATCAGGCTTCTGCAGCAGCAACAGCTCTTCTGGGGGCTGCTACAAATCATTCCCTTGATGTAACTTCAATTACATATGGCGGACAGCTGGGCGTAGCATACATGTTCCTTGATAACCTTTCTTTTGCAGCAGGTCTCCGCTATGTACACGGAACCCAGAGCATGGAAATCCAGTCTTCTAATTTTGTAGCTCTCGGAAACGGAAGTGATTCAATTTCTTATGAAGCAAATGGTTATACTGTAAGCGGTGTATTCGGCATTCATTACCGTCCTATTGAAGAAGTAGACCTGGCAGTTCAGTTCCAGTCAAAATCTTCTGTTAAATATGAAGTAAAAGAAGTAAAGGGTGCTCTTGCTTCTCAGTTTAATATTTATAATGGAAAAACTTTCCACACAGATCTTCCGGCTGCCCTTAATCTTGGTGCAGGATGGCAGGTAATTGAACCTTTGTATTTAAGTGCAAGCTTTAACTGGTATTTTAACAAGTTTGCAAATCAGGATTCAATTCTTGGAGAAACAGACTATGATGATTCATGGGAAGTTGCAGTTGGAGCTGACTGGGATATCTGCAAATGGGCTTCATACAGCCTTGGTCTTCAGTACGGAAAGCAGGGAACAAAAGATACTTCAAACAGCACATTTAATCCGGTTCTTGACAGTTTCTGCGTAGGAACAGGTGTTGAAGTTTATCCTGCAGAAAATCTTACTGTTACACTTTCAGGTCTTTATGCTAAGTACTTTGATACAGATTACTATCTTGAATCATACAAGACAGAACTGAGCAAAACTGTAGTTAACCTTTCATTTGGCGTAACTTATAAATTTCCTAATCTGTAAGCTTTTGTAAGAGCCCCTGACATCCTTCCATAACATCTGTGAAGGTCTGGTCAAAGTTACCGGTATACCAGGGGTCTGCAATATCACCCGGACGGTTTGTGTAATCCAGCAGGAGAGACACTTTCTGTTCCGGGTCTTTTTTTATAATCCGCATTATGTTGCGGTAATTCCATTCATCCATTCCGATAATCATATCAAAATTTTCATAATCAGCCCTTGTCATCTGAGAAGCTGCGTGTTTTAACACAGGGATGTTCATCTGTCTGAGCTTGTTTATTGTGCCATAGTGGGGTGGATTGCCGATTTCTTCCGTACTTGTTGCTTTTGAATCAATAAAAAACTGGTCTGATATGCCTGCTTTCTTAACTAAATCTGTCATAACAAACTGAGCCATTGTTGAACGGCAGATATTTCCGTGGCAGATAAACAGTATTCTGGTCATGGTGGGGATTGTAGCATATAAAAAATAATTTGCAAAATGAATAATGTGAAATTATAATTTACTTTATGGAAGAAATTCAGAATCTTGTGGAATATTATGATGAATTATTTCCGATAACCCAGGAACAGAAAGAATTTTACAAAAAAATTATTTCAAAATATAAAACTCCTGCAAAAATGCTTTCAATGGGATGTGCAACAGGTTGTTTTGAAAATTATCTTTCGCAGCAGGGGTGTGACGTTACCGGAATAGAATCTTCGCCAGAAATGCTTAGAAGTGCCAATCTGAAGCGCCGCAATCAGCTTATGTCCGTTCGATTTTTTCAGATGAAAATGGGAGAGGCAGCAAAGTTTCTGACAAAAGGCTTTTATGATGTAATTTACAGTCTTAATTCACGGATTATTTTCAGTTCAGACAGGGAATTTTTAGATAAGTTTTTTTCAGACTGCAGGAATATTCTTGCTCCGGGTGGAAGTCTTATAATTCAGCTGCTTAATATTGATGCTTTTACAGGCCGTCCGATGGTTCAGCTTCCGTGTTTTCAGAATGTAAGGGTTAAGCTTTTTACAGAGTTGTGGCTGCAGGAAGACGGTTCTCAGACTCTTGTGCAGAATATAGAAACTGGTAATGGAAAAATGCTTTCCGTAATGCAGGATCAGCCTGTTTATATTCCGACTGTTATGGAACTTCAGGAAGCGGCAAAAAAATCGGGGTTTAAGAAAGTCAGCTTATTTGCCGGCTTTGATGAAACCCCGTTTACAGGCAATGAAGAAAGTTTTGTTGCCGTATTTAGTTAATTTTCCAGTGATTTCCGTCTTTTACAAAGCGCTTTGCGTTTACTTCAAGAAGGCGACCATCTTCTCCAGACATTTTAATCATAAAGGTAATAGGATTAACTTCTGTTACGCGGAAGTTCGTTCCGTCATAGTAAATGCGTATACCTTCATTAGGAAGGCTTTTTCTTGCCTGTGCGTACCAGTCATACTCATAACTGAGGCAGCAGAGAAGTCTTCCGCACTGACCGCTGATTTTCATTGAGTTAAGGCTGAGATTCTGGTCTTTAGCCATTCTGATGCTTACAGGTTTAAGTTTGTCATTTATACTGTGGCAGCAGTAAGGTCTTCCGCAGATACCAAGACCGCCTGTAATGCGGCTTTCGTCACGAACACCAATCTGGCGCAGTTCAATTCTCATCTTAAAGACAGAAACCAGGTCTTTTACAAGTTCCCTGAAGTCAACCCGGTTTTCGCTTGAGAAAAAGAAAAGGGCTTTAGGTTCACCAACTAAAAAATGAACGGAAATAAGCTTCATATCCAGATGATGATATGCAACTTTTTCTTTGAAAGTAACAAAAGCTGATTTTTCCCGTTCAAGAAGATCTGCTGCATGGTCAAGGTCCTCTTTTGAAGCTGCACGGATAACCTGAACAACATCAGACGGTTTTATTCCTACCGGTGTAGTACATTTACCCAGGTTTCTTGCCAGGTCATTACCGTATCTTGTAGGAATGATTACAAAATCTCCCGGATTAAGGTTGAGCTTTTCCGGAACAGAAGCATAGATTCCTTCGCAGGAATATTCAAGCTTTAATTTATAAAGATTATCTGGAAATACAAAATTACCTGAGGCTTCATCTTCAAAAGTTTCATCTTCAAGAGAAGAAAGGTCTTCAGCCTCATCCATATCCTGTTCAAAAATATCTGACATTTAAAACTCCATGTTTTTGAGCATCAGTTTTATAATATATTTAACTTGCCAATAAGTCTACTAAAAGGCCTGAGATTTCATTTAGTTTTGCAAGCATTTTAAGTGTATCTTTCTGGCTTGAAATAAAATAAGCAGCCATTTCATCAAGGTCTTTGTTTATTATTTTTACCTGAACTCTCGGGGGCAGAGGCTGTCCTTTTGAATTAAACCCTTTGCGGGCCTTTACTTTTACTTCAAAATTATTTTTTTCCAGGTACCGCATGAACTGTGAAACTTTTTTTCTGAAGTCCGCAAATTTGTCCGGCATCTGGCTTTCTCGTAAGGCATCTGCGGCTTTTTCTGCTTCATCCCGTAAAAAAACAGCAGCTTCTTCTACTTCCATCTCTGCAATTTCTACAGGGAATCCTTCCTGAATAAGTTGATTTTGATAAGTGGATTTTTCTAACGCAGAAGCAAAAGTCTTTTTTTTGATTTTAGATGTTTTCTGGTCTTTATTGATTCCTGCGCCGGTCATTGCAGCGGAATTTGCAGCTGAAAAAAACAGTCCCGTAGAATCTATCTGCATTCTCAGACCTTATAGGAACTTGCAGAAACAGCCAGACGGTTGTTCCATTCGCTGACGGCATTGTTATAGTTGGTTTCATCAGAAAGAGCTATACAGTGTCCGTGAATAAGAACATTCTGTTCGGCGCAGATTCTGTGAGACTGAATATCACCGATTACTGCACTTGTAGAAAGCAGGTGTACAGATTCCGGGGCAAGAATGTTGCCTTTTACGATACCGCCTACAGTTACTGAACGGGCTGTTATGTTTCCGTTAATGCGGGCTTTGTTTCCGATGATTACGTTTCCGGAAGTTTCAAGATTTCCGTCAAGATCCCCGTCGATTCTTGTAAAGCCGTTTATTTTTATATCGCCTTTAATTGATGAACCAAAACCGATGAGAGTATTTATAGAGATGTCGTCGTTAAAGATTGCCATGTTTTTTACTTCAGGTTGATGTATTTTGCCGGATCAACTACGTCAGAACCGATGTGAACTTCGTAATGAAGGTGAGGTCCTGTTACAATACCGGTGTTTCCGATAGTTCCGATAACCTGTCCCTGTGTTACGCTGTCACCTTTGAAAACTTTTATTGTAGAAAGATGGGCATATCTTGTATAAATTCCGTGTTTGTGCTTGATGATGATATAGTTACCGAAACTGTCATCGTATCCGACAGTAACAATCTGTCCGTTAGCGGTTGCAACTACCGGGTCGCCGGAACGCCATGTACTGAAATCGAGACCTTTGTGAATGTACCACTGCTGCTTGATAGGATGAATTGTCTGTCCGAATTTCATGGAAATGTGACCGATACCGTTTTTGATAGGCCATATATTTGGAATGTCTGTAAAAAGGGTATTCTGGTTTTCAAGCATTTTACCGATCTGTTCAAGCGGCTGAATCGTGCTTTCGAGATAAGAGGTTGCCTGCCGTAAGTCAGAAACTTCTTTAAGGGTTCCGGATGTAATGTCCTGGGTATCAAAAAGTGAAGAAAGGTCACTGTTTTTTGAAGTTGCGCTGGAAATCTGATTAGTCTGGTTTGCGCTGAGCGGAGAGAACTGGGAAAGAGTCTTCTGTACGCGTTTGATTACCTGTACGTTATCATTGCTTGCACTTCTCAGTTCATCAAGATTTGCCTGTGTTTCAAGATGCTCTTCGTGTTCTGTTTTGTTTTTTGCGTAAAGTTCGAGATTTACTCTGTTAAAATATATAAATGATGCTGCAATACCTGTTACGACAAGAATTCCTAAAACCAGTGCAAATACGTTTGTACGCAGGTTAAAGACTTTTCCCTGGGAATGAGGAACAATCATAAGGGTCAGTTTCTGGTCAAAAATTTTAAACACGCGAACAAAAAAATGACCTGTTTTCTTTAAAATAGAACCTGAATGATATATAACTTTTGAGATAAAATTCCTATCACTCTTCCTGTATTTTCTAGAACGTGCCAAAATTTAACTCCATTATAAAACTGAATGAGTATATCACAAGCATGCTGATAAGGTCAAATGAAGTCTTTCGTTGACTTTGCGGCATGGGTATGGTATTTTATCGGTATAAAGTAGTAAAAACTTGAATCGGATCTTTATCAGGCTCGGTATCGTAAATGATTGTGCAGACGGTACTGAGGCAGTTCTATAATTTTTTAAGGAATAAGCAATGCAGTTTTTTGATACTCATGCCCACATAGGCCTAATCTATGATAGTCCTATTGAACAGTTTCGCGTAATTCAGCAGGCAAAAAGTGCCGGAGTTACCAGAATCGTCAGCATAAACAACAGTCTTCATGACTTCAAAAAGGAATATACTGTATTAAAGGCAAAAGCCGGTATTTATCATGCAGTAGGCGTAGGTCCTTCTGAAGTTACAAATCCTGGTGCAGACTGGATAAAGACAATTGAAGAAAGCGTTAAGCTTCCTAACGTTGTTGCAATTGGAGAAACCGGGCTTGATTATTGCAAGCAGTATGGTGATAAGCGCAGTCAGATAGAGCTTTTTATTACCCAGCTTGAACTTGCACAGAAACATAATCTTCCTGTTATCATTCATAATCGTGAAGCAGGACAGGATATTTTTGATATTCTCAAAGACAGGATTCCTGAAAAGGGAGCAATATTCCACTGCTATAGTGAAGACGGTGCCTATGCAAAAAAATGTCTTGATGCCGGGCTGAACGTTTATTTCTCTTTTGCCGGAAACCTTACTTACAGAAATGCCCGCAATCTTCATGAAACAGTTCTTTCTGTTCCTACAGACAGAATGCTTCTTGAAACAGAAAGTCCGTTTATGATTCCTGCAGAATTCAGGGAAAAGAAACGCACAATGCCGGCAATGCTTCCTTCTACAGCAAAATTCCTTGCAGAAATGCTTGAAACAGATCTTGAGAAACTTGCAGATCAGCTTTGGAAGAACAGCTGCAAAGTATTCAATCTTCCGGAATAATAAATGGCTTTATATCATCCGGTAAAAATCGGCGGAGTTGAGCTGGAAGGTAATATTTTTCTGGCTCCTATAGCAGGTTATAGCGACAGGGCCTTCAGAACCCTTTGTGTTGAATACGGAGCGGCTTTCTGTACAACAGAAATGGTAAGTGCGGAAGCTTTGACCAGAGGTTCAGATAAAACAGAGAGCCTTATGCGCCGTTCTCCTGCAGAAAAAAAGTATTCCGTACAGATTTTCGGTGGAAATGCCGACGTAATGTTTCGGGGAACAAAACTCGTCCTTGAAAAAACTGACTGTGATACAATAGATATAAACGGCGGCTGTCCAGTTCCTAAGATTATTAAATCCGGAGCAGGCAGCATGCTTACAAAAGAACCTGACAGGCTTTATTCAATAGTAAAATCCGTAAAAGACTCCTGTGCTGAATATGGGGCAGAACATCCTGAACGGGGAAACGTTCCTGTTACCATAAAAATCCGCAGCGGCTGGGATTCTTCCCACATTACATGGAAAGAGTGTGCGGAAGCTGCTTTAAGTGCCGGTGCTGATGCAATTACGATTCATGCAAGGACAAAAGCTCAGGGGTATGCCGGTCATTCTGACTGGAATATTCAGAGACAGCTGGTTGAATTTGTAAACGGAAGGATACCTGTGTTTGGTTCCGGTGATGCTAATACTCCTGAAACGGCAAGGCAGATGCTGGAAGAAACTGGTGTTGACGGAGTAATGTTTGCCCGTGGTGCAATGGGAGATCCGTTTCTGTTTAAGCGTACTGTAGATTACCTGACAACTGGTGAATATGTACAGGAAAGCGTACAGGAAAGGATTCGTGCAGGATTCAGGGAACTTGAATTGAATATAGAAGATTTTGGAGAAAAATCAGCCTGCCTTCAGATGCGGAAAAAGTTCTGTGCCTACAGTTCAGGAATTCAGGGGGGGGCAAAACTTCGCCGTCAGATTGTAGAAGCCCAGACTGCTGCAGAATATAAACAGATTTTTGCAGATTACCTGTCTTAAGGTCGACATAATTTTTTTTATTTACTAGAATAACTTTATGTCATTCATTCAGAGTGTTATTGAATTTTTTCAGTCAATATTTCAAGCCTCATCACCTGAAGTAAAAAAACGCCAGGAGAAGCGTAAACTGGAGAATGACCTTAAAATTATTGCTCCCGGATTTTATAAAGACGGAATGGTTCAGCCTAATTTTGCTGAAGCCCTTCGTGTGTTAAGCATTAATACTAAGCCTATAAATGATTTGCTTTCCTCAACAATGTGTACGGAAGATATCGGAAGAAACCGCCGCTTTGAGGAACAGTTGCTTCTTACGGGATTTGATTCAGAAGCTCAGTCCATAATCCAGAATATGTCGTATGAGGTTCGTAAAGAAAAAGCCCGGGAAGCTAAATCCCTTAACCGTTATCTTGAAGGGGAGCACAGGGAAGTAGAAAAAGTTGCCCGTCAGCTGAATACGCCTGCTTTTGCCAAAATTGAAGCTGTAATGAATAAGGTAAAACAGCTGAATGATATCTGTAAGTATAATTACACTTCTACCCTCCGCCTTTTTGATCCTAATTATCAGAGTATAGGCGCATATACGCCGGAATATCAGGAAATTGCCATTGATCTTTTAGAGACTGCACTTATGGACCTGTATTATGTTGTTGCGGACATGGATATTTCCGTTGCAGTTTACAATGCCCTTTGTGCCCTTTATCAGCTTTATCACCGTACAAGTTATACGGAACGCCGTTCCAACGGTATAGAAGAGAATCTCCGTAAGCTTCAGGGAATTTTCCGTCATGTTCTTACAAAGAATGCACTTCTGGCAATGATTAAACTTGCAAAAAGAGATCCGGATTATGTACCTCAGAAAGCGGTTTATGAGGGCAATTACCGTAAGAAATATGCAGATTTCCTTGAAGAGCGGTTTAATGTAGACGAAAAGCGTCTGAAAGTAGAGATTCAGGATGAACAGATTATAGCAAAAGTAAGTGAGTTGTTTGGCGGTAAAGCAATGATGCAGACCCACGGCTACAATAATGAAGTAAATACACAGCTTAAACAGAGTACGCCGGCTTCCTTTACCTTGGTTCTTCCATTTCAGGTGCTCAAGACATTTGTATTTCAGTTTTATGAAGACGGTATAAAGTCGCTTCTTAATGACATAGTTATTGAAGGTTTGTTTAATAATCCGGCTTATAAAACAGATTTTTCTGCCGTAGTTTTTGCATGTAATGATAGTTACGAGCGTATTACTGAATTCGAAAAGAAGTTCCTCCGGGGCGGTGAATTTGATGAAGCACTTATTACGGGGCTGATTCATGACAGTCATAAAGACAGTTCTTTTGGGGTTAAGCTTAAAGATATGGTAGACGGAGTAAATCGTGCCGTAAAAAAGCTTCTGCAGGATGAAACAAATAATTTTTTTCAGTTAAACAAAATTCTCTCCGATATTGTTATAGAGGCCAAAAAGGTAAGTTCTGATTCCATTACAAACCTTAAGGTTCTTATGATTTCTTCAAGAAACAGGGATAAGGCAGAACAGCTGGAAGTTCAGTATCCGCTGTGGAAAGTGTTCCTTGAAATAATGAAGAATTATGTTATAATCGGTAACATTGAGAAAAAATAATGGGTAGAAAAGCTAAACGTGTCAACTTTTCAAGGAAATCGTCTCATCATTATATCAGGCCGCAGCCTGTTGTTTCTGTTGATGAAGAGATGACAATTCCTATGTATGAAAAGCAGGTTTACGATTTACAGCAGCTTCTTGAAATCAGCCGTTCTCTTTGTTCTACTCTGGAACTTGATAAACTTATCGAATCGATTTTCTACATTGTTATGGCACAGATGCGTGTAAATGGTGTAGGTCTTTTTATAAAACCAGGAATAGAAACAGAAAAGCTTACTCTGGATACGAATTTTACAGGATTAGAGCCAGATTCTTCAATAAAGTACGAAATTGCAATGGATTCTGAATTTTATGAGCAGACCTCTTTTTTCAGGATTCCATTTGAATTAAAAGAAATGAATTCAGCTGTAAAAAAGACAGAAGAATTCAAAATGATGTCTTCCCTTAATCCTTCAATAGTTGTTCCTCTTGTTCTTAAAAATCGTGTAAACGGGTATCTTGTTCTTGGAGAGCGGCTTGCAATTGGTGATGAAGATGCAGCATACAGTGATTACGAAAAAGAGGAATTATTTAATATAGCATCTCTTGCTTCTGTAGCAGTTAATAATGCATCTCTTGTAGAACAGTCTTCTACAGATATGATGACCAGGCTTAAACTTAAATATTATTTCTTCAATATTCTTACAGATAAAATTGATGCAGCTTATCTTCGAAATGAACATTTAAGTGTTCTTATGTTTGATATCGACTTTTTTAAGAAGTTTAACGATAACTACGGACATGCCTGCGGAGATTATGTTCTTCAGGAAGTTGCAAGAATAATCAGCGAAAATATCGGTCCTACAGATATGGCTGCCCGATATGGCGGTGAAGAGTTTACGGTTATGCTTCCGGGGTCAAAAAAAGAAGAGGCGCTTGAGATAGCAGAACGAATTCGTTCAAAAATAGAAGAAAATGATTTTTTCTACGAAAATCAGCATATGAAAGTAACGATTTCTTGCGGAGTTTCTGAACTTTCTATGACTTATAATCCGGTAACTTCGGCAAAAGCCTTTGTAGATCAGGCAGATAAAGCACTTTATGTGTCAAAAAGAAACGGACGTAACCGTGTAACATTTGCTGACGAATCAGTTTTTAATTAAAGCTATGTTTTTAAGAAAACCATTTAAATATACTTTTTCTAATGTAACGCTGTATCTTATAGGAATAAATGTCATTGTTTATCTTGCAGGTACTTTGGGTTTGCGTTTTATTGTAAAGGGAATTCCATTTGATATAACCCATATTTTCAGTGCGAATTATATCATAATGCGTATTTTTAATTTTTACTGGCAGCCGTTTACTTACATGTTTGTTCATGCAAACATAACCCATCTTGTTTTCAATATGATAGGTCTTTTGTGTTTTGGTTATGCGGTAGAAAAAGCCATTGGTTCCAGAGAATTCCTTCTTTTTTATATTTTTTGCGGAACTTTAGACGGAATAATTTCTATTATCGTTTATGCAAATACAGGATTACAGTATGTCTGGCTTATGGGAGCCAGCGGTGCCATTTATGCAGTATTATTTGCCTATGCAGTAATTTTTCCAAGAAACAGGATTTTTATCTGGGGAATCATTCCTGTCCCGGCACCTCTTCTTGTTCTTGGTTATGCAGTTATCGAATTTTTAAGTCAGTTTAACTTCAGGGCTGGAGATAATGTGGCTCATCTTACACATTTGGTGGGCTTTATATTGGCGTGGCTTTATCTTTTGGTAAGAATGGGAGTTCACCCGATACGTATATGGAAAGACGCTTACTTCCGTTAATAATTTTAGTTTTTTCCGCTTTTTCAGTATTTTCACAGGCACCGTCCCAGATTGATCAGTTAAGGATTCAGGTTTGGGCAGATTTAGATCCTTTCCCCGGAGTTTTTTCTGAATCAGAGTCTGAAACGGCAGAAACAGAAACAGAAGCGGAAGCGGAAAAAGAATCGGAAAGTGCTGCATTAAAAGAACAAAACCTTAAAGAAAAGATTTTTCATCAGAAATTTGATTTTGCCATTGATCGTACTAAAGAAATTTCTCCTTTTTTGATTGCCGGAATGCTGGACGGCTGGTCTTTTGAATATACACCTTATGATAAAACCCGCAGGGTGGATGAATACTGGGAATTCAACCAGCTGGTTCCTTTTAATAAAGATGTTAATCAGCTTACGTTCAATAGCCCTAAAGTTGAGGAAGACCGGCTTGTGTGCTGGGTTTACTGTAACCGTACGGAAAGTCAGAAGCGCAATTATAAAGCCTGGACATCTATAGTTCATCCCCATATTCACGGAAAGGGGACCGGTAG
Source organism: Treponema rectale (assembly GCF_014202035.1). Lineage (NCBI taxonomy): Bacteria > Pseudomonadati > Spirochaetota > Spirochaetia > Treponematales > Treponemataceae > Treponema > Treponema rectale. Next base: position 241,156 of record NZ_JACHFR010000002.1, on the reverse strand, counting down.
TGTTCAGGACGGCTTTAAGGGAATACAGGATGCGGTATCGGAAGCGGCAAAAAATGCCGTAAGGGATTACTGGAGAATTTACATTAAAAATAAACCAAAAGAAATTTCAGGAAAAGTGTTACTTATCAGGGATCCGCGTATTTATATAAGTAGCGGTCAATATGTTGTTGACCTTGATTTTTTCCTGGAAACTGATAGAATAGTTTCATACAACTACTATTAAGTTAAGGAGGCTCTTATGAAAAAGATTCTTACATTGATTTCAGTAGGTTTGATTGTAGTTGCTGCAGCTTTTGCTCAGTCTGCCTCAAGCGGTTTTATTGAAAGTTCCGACAGTTATGCAGATACTTCGACACAGACAATTCAGATCGAGGATAAATACGGAGACTTGCATCCAAAGGCTAAGTCTTTGAAGATTGAACTTGAGTATACTCCGCTTACTGGTGAAGTTCGTCTGTATTACACTTGTCTTGCAGCCGGATATGACCAGGGTGAAGCAATGAATACTGCCATGGCCGTTTATGAAGATTTTGCTGCTGATAATAAATACAAGCATTATTCTTATAAAGGAAAGGATAAAACCAAGTACTTTAAGAATGAAAGCGGCATGAGAATGGCAACATACAGTTCGTATGTAATATTTACCAGGTAATTTTTCAGCTGTTATGCTGAGTGACGGTGGTTTGGAGATTACTCAGCCACCGTTTATTTTTTTAAAGGATAAATAAAAATGATTGATGTTAAAAACTTGATTAAAAACCTTCATCCGCTGGAAACAAAGGTTCTTTTGAAATACGGACTTAATGATGAACTTACATCGGCAAAACTTCAGAAGGATCTTGGTTATAAGGAAGGTCATGCAAATCAGGCATTCAGTTGGCTTTCTGGAAAGGAACTGCTTTCAGAAGTAAGCCGCACTCCAAAAACTTATTATGAAATTACTGATTTTGGTAGAAAAGTTTTAAGTGAAGGTTTTGCAGAAGAGAGAATTGTTGATTATCTTAAGGCTAATGGTGCAAAAACACTTCCAGAAATTGCAGCAGCTCTTAATATAGAAAATAAAGATGTTGGATCTGCATTTGGTCCTTTAAGTAAAGACGGTGTTCTTTCTATGAATTCAGAAAAAAAAGCTGAATATACCGGAAAAGAACTTCCTGCCCGCTTTACAGTAGCAAAGGCTCTTATTGAAAAAGCTTCTAAAGCAGAAAACGGTCAGCTTGATGCTGCAAACCTCAGTAAAGAAGAACTTGAGGTTATGTCAGGGCTTACAAAGAAACGCGGAATTTCGGAAACTCCGTTTAAAACTATTGAACGTGAAACTGTAGCATATAAACTTACACAGGCATTTAAGGAAGTTGTGGATGCCCTTAAGTCTGCCGGAATTACAGGTAATGAAATCGGAGAAATTACTCCTTCAATGCTTGCAAGCGGTGAATGGAAAAAGGGTACTTTCCGCGGATATAATATTTCAATTCCGCCGGCACGTATTATTCCTGGACGTACAAATCCTTATGTTCAGTTTCTTGAGAGTGTAAAAGACAAGCTTTGTTCTCTTGGATTTCAGGAATTTGACGGTCCGCTTGTAGAAACAGAATTCTGGAACGGAGATGCCCTCTTTATGCCTCAGTTCCATGCAGCCCGTGATATTCATGATGTTTACCGCTTGAAATATCCGACACATGCTAAAGAAATTGAAGAACCATATTTGAGCAACGTAGCTGCCGTTCATAAAGACGGTGGTAATACAGGAAGCCGCGGATGGAACTATAACTTTGATCATGAGTTTACCCGTCGTCTGATTATGCGTTCTCAGGGTACTGTTCTTTCTGCACATCAGCTTCATAAGGCAGAAATTCCAGGTAAATACTTTGGTATTGCACGCTGTTTCCGCTATGATAAGGTAGATGCAACTCACTTAAGTGACTTTTATCAGACAGAGGGAATTATTCTTGGTGAAGATGCAAATCTTCGCAATCTTCTTGGTATGCTTAAGATGTTTGCTACGGAAATTGCAGGGGCTGAAGAAGTAAAATATGTTCCTGGATACTTCCCGTTTACAGAACCTTCTATTGAAGTTCATATTAAGCATCCTAAACTTGGCTGGTTTGAACTTGGTGGTTCTGGTATTTTCCGTCCTGAAGTTACAAAGGCTATGGGAATTGATGTTCCTGTTCTTGCATGGGGTATCGGTATTGACCGTATGGCACTTATGGCCCTTGGATTGAATGACCTGAGGGAGTTGTTCTGTGAAGATATAGAACGTGTACGTTTAAGAAAGGCTAAATTCTAGGATAACCCTGAGTGCCCTAACACTCAAGAGTGTCCTGCACTCAGGCATACCGGCGCTTGCTGCGGCACTCGCAAGCTTGATTCCGGTATGTTTGTGAGGACATCGAACGTGTTCGTTTAAGAAAGGCTAAATTCTAGGCTGTATGAGCGGTTGCTGCATTATCTGTGGTAACCGCTTTTTTATTTTAAAATTTAGATTTTTGTCCGAAAATGCAATATGTTTAAAACAGATGAATACAGGAGGCGGTTATGAATAAGAAGTTTTTTATTTTAGCATTTTTGGTTTCACTGGCAGCTGTAAATTCATATGCCTATGATTTTGGATTTCGTGCAGAAGCCGGAGTTGATGTCAGTCTGATGAATTTCTACACCTATGAAGATGTAAGCTTTAAGATTCAAAGTGATAACAGAGTGGGTTTTGAGGCTGGTGTACGTCTTATGGAAAACTACAGATATGTTCCTCATCTGTATACAAATCCATTTATTCAGCTTGATGTAAAGAACTGGTATCTCGGAGGCGGACTTATGCTTCCGTCAACGCTTCAGGACAGTTCAGATATTTTGTGGTTTGCAAGAACCGGTGTTATGGTCGGCAACTGGAATATCGGAAGAGGAACAGCAGCAATAGATATTGGTTTTGAAATTTCACCGACAGTTTATATTGCCGATACAGATGATGGTCTTGGTGATGTTTTGGGTACCTTCTTTGGAACACTCTTTAACATTCCTAAACTGAATATTGGTTTTTCTTATTATTTTCCTATGAAGGATTCCAGGAAAAAAACAGTAAAAGCTCCAGAGCCTGTAGAAACACCTGTTGCAGAGCTTGAGGCAGGGGGTTCTGCTGAATAGGCATGTTGGCTGGTATTGAAAATAATTCTCAATAACAAAAAATTTCTGTTTGTCTAGCTAAACAGATGGTTTTATGTCAAAAGTAAGTTTTTTTACCAAACTGTGTCCTTCCCTGAAAGTTTTCTGCCTCAAATCTATCACAACGTTTGCCTTTTGTATGCAGGGCTTGCGGTTTGCTGACATGAGGCAGACAAGTTTCTATTGATTTACCTATGAATAAAGTCTTTGAATCTTGGAAAATGAAAAAATAAGAAGAATATTTCAGAAAGCAAGTCAAGCTTGTTTTTTGAAATGAAATTAAACCTTGGGGCAAAACAAGGTAGCTGTTGTACGCGGCTTTACGCCGCGTGAAATAGCAATCACCGACACTGTTTTTATTTGACAAGAAGTTAGCATATATGCTAACATAACCTATGTACAGAAAAGTAACGTTCTATACAACTTCCGACGGAAAATGTCCTGTTGTGGAGTTTATAGATTCTCAACCAGTAAAAGTAGCTCAGAAAATAGCATGGGTTCTTAAGGCTGTTCAGGAAATTGAAAAAGTTCCAAAAACATACTTTAAGAAATTATCAGATACCGATTTCTACGAAGTCAGAATTGAGTTGGGTGGAAATATTTATCGGCTGCTAGGATTCTTTCACAATGGAAATATTGTAATTCTTACAAATGGTTTCCAAAAGAAGACTCAGAAAACACCGAAATCTGAAATAGAAGTTTGTGAAGCAAGAATGAAAGATTTTTTGAAAAGGAGTAAAGAAAATGGCAAATAAAACATTTGATTTAGATGATTATATTTCTCAGCGTAAAGAAAAAGATTCAGAATTTGCAAAAAATTTTGATACAGGTTATGAAGAATTCAAAATCGGTATGATTATAAAAGAAATGCGACTAGAGAGCGGAATGACACAAGAACAGTTGGCAGAAAAACTTGAAACTAAGAAAAGCGTTATTTCGCGAATGGAAAATCATTCCGAAGATATCCGATTATCTACCCTTCAAAAAGTTGCATCTGTATTTGGAAAACAGCTTAGAGTTGCAATGTTGTAAAAAAATTGTCATAACAAAATCACAACCGACCCTGTCAAACGGGTGGTTTGCTCTTAGCCTATAAGGCTAGGGTCTTAAGCTGAGACTTAAGTCCCACGCTTTCACATATCACATACGTTCAAGCCTATTGCAGCTTGGCACCCGCTGGCTCTTAAAGAGCCTTTTGTATGCAGGGCTTGCGGTTTGCTGACATGAAGCAGACAAATTTCTATTTGTATCACTACGCTGCAAACAATCCGATTAAGTATATCGACCCAACAGGTAGGGATGATGATATACCTATACTCCATTTAATAGGAGAAATAGAAGGATATCCAGAAACAGGTGATACAGAATGGCGTGCTGCTAATGATCAAGTATTTATCGATGCATGTAATAACTATAATTCAAAATACAATTTATCAGAAGGTGATGATGGTTATGTCTCTCCTCGAATGTTAAAAGCACAGGCAATGGTTGAATCAGGTGGTGCAAATGATAAGGATGCTTTTTTAACGGATCCGTTGCAAGTTAATAATTATGATGATTGGGTTCCAGAAAAGGCAAGAATATGTGGATTAACACGTGGTCAAGAAATGACACCAGAGACAAGTGCGGCTGCAGCTTTGGAATGGCGAAGATACAAAGGATATATACATGACAATAATGGAAATGAAACTGAGTGGGAAGGAGATTGGAAAGCAAACTATGATTATAATGGAAACCGAAGACCAGCACCAGATGGTTCTGATAGAGAACATCGAGAATGGTATGCAGATCGAGAACAGGAGTTATCGCAATGAAAAATAAAATAGTATTTTTTATTTTCGTTCTAATAATGAATATAAGTTGTTTGTCAAATAGTAACACTACATTGCAAAGAAAAATTCTTACGAAAGAACCTGGGTATTTTTCATTGGAAGATGATTTTATGATTTTGGGTAAAATTCAAAATTATACAGTTGCATATAATCAGCATTTTTGGGGAAACAACCGAATGACAGGAAGAATAATTATCTTTGAGAATGGGGAACCTATCGGTTCATATGGTGGTATAAATGATATACCAATAGTTAAAGATCAATGCCTTATATTTCTAGAATACAGAGAACAATATGGAAATACGATAGATTTAAGTTCGGGCATACCGTCTAAGGTTTATTTAGATGGAGAACATTTTTCTTTTGAATATTATTAGGGAGTATTATTAATTTATAATAATATCTCCTTCCGGTCTAGCACTGCAGTGCATGACATCTGAATGAAATCTGCAAATTATTTTCCTATGAAGAATTCCAGGAAAAAAACAGTAAAAGCTCCAGAATCTGTAGAAACACCTGCTGCAGAGCTTGAAGCAGGGGGTTCTGCTGAATAGGCATGTTGGCTGGTATTGAAAATAATTCTCAATAACAAAAAATTTCTGTTGTTGTTCTGAAATTTTTATATAAAGTAAAAAAAATTTTGAAATGCTCCTTTCTCTGATTTATAATTACATACAGAGGGAGAAGATGTACATGAAAAAATTTTTACAAAGCCTTCAATTCAGATTAATTGTTATTGTTCTGACCATCTTTATTGTTTCTAACATTATTCTGGTTTCTGTTTCATTAAATATTTCTACGTCAACAAATGAAGCTACGGTTTCTGAGCTCTTGAATGCCGTAACAGATTCTGCTGCCGGAAAAATCAAAGGCGAGACTGAAAAGCAGTTTCGTATGATTACGGCACTTGCTGAAATGGATGTGTTGAAAGACGAAAGTGTACCTCTTATTGAAAAATGTCAGCAGCTTACTCGTATTGCAAAGATTGATCCTTCAGAATACGAAAATATTGGTTTTTATGACCTGGAAGGACATAGTTATACTGCTGCCGGTCAGCCTATTCAGTTGCAGAGAGCTTATATAGATGCTGCTGCCCGGGGTGAGCGGTATGCAGCTGATCCGGCAATAAATCCTGTAACAAATATTTTATTTCAGATATATGCAGTTCCTGTTTTTGATGATTCTCATAAACCTGTAGGATGTTTAACGGTTAATGTTCTTGGAGAAGTTCTTTCTAAAAAAATAGAACAGGTTACTTTTGGAACATCAGATTCGCATATTCAGGTTATAAACAGAACCAGCGGGCATACGATTGCTTCCAATGTTTTTGAACAGGTTCTTCAGTTTCAGGATGTAAATGAAGATGCTGATGAAGGCATTAAGCCCGTACTTAAAGATCTGATGAATGCAAATACCGGTATTGGAGAATTTGTTAATCCTGCAAACGGTATGAAAATGCTTGCTGCATATCGTCCTGTTCCTGGAACAAACTGGTCTGTTCTTGGTGTCTGCGGTCGTGATGATTTTTACAGCGGCATTGATCGTATGTCAACTTTGATTGGAACCATAGCAATTGTTATGATGATAATAGCATTTGTCTGTGTCGGTGCAACAATGTCCATCAGTCTTAAGCCGCTTAAGCGTGTAAAAAATGCAGTTGATGATGTTGCTTCTGGTGATGCTGATCTTACAAAGCGAATTGAAAATAAAGGAAATGATGAAATATCTGATGTAGTAAAAGGCTTTAACAACTTTATGGTTAAGCTTCAGGAAATTATCGCACAGATAAAACTATCTAAAGAAAAATTGGGTACAGCCGGTGTAGATCTTCAGGCAAGTACCGAGGATACGTCTTCTTCAATAACGGAGATTATAGCAAATATTGAATCAGTACATAATCAGATAACCAATCAGTCTCACAGTGTTCATGAAACTGCAGGTGCCGTAAATGAAATTGCATCTAACATAGAGTCTCTTGAACATATGATAGAGAAGCAGAGTTCCGGAGTTTCTGAAGCTTCGGCTGCTGTAGAACAGATGATAGGCAACATACGTTCAGTAAACTCTTCTATGGAAAGAATGTCTGATTCGTTTAATGAACTTACTACAAATGCACAGAATGGTCTTCAGGTTCAGCTTGAAGTAAGTGAAAAGATTGAACAGATTAAAGTTCTGAGTGAAACTCTTCAGGAAGCAAATATAGCAATTGCAGCCATTGCAGAACAGACAAATCTTCTTGCAATGAATGCAGCTATTGAAGCAGCACATGCTGGTGAAGCGGGTAAGGGATTTGCTGTCGTTGCAGATGAAATCAGAAAACTTTCTGAAACTTCTACACAGCAGTCAAAGACTATTGGAGAGCAGCTTACAAATATTCAGAATTCAATAATGTCTGTAGTAGGAGCCTCTGAACAGTCAAGTGAAGCATTTAATTCTGTTTCTAATAAAATTAAAGAAACAGATGAGCTTGTACGTCAGATAAAAGCTGCAATGCAGGAGCAGAATGAAGGTTCTCAGCAGATAAGTGATGTTCTTCATGTCATGAATGATAGTTCTCTTGAAGTACATACTGCAGGTCAGGAAATGGCAGAAGGTAATAAAGCTATTCTTGAGGAAGTCCGCAATCTTCAGGATGCAACGGGAGTTATGGAAGACAGCATGAAAGAAATGTCTGTCGGAGCAAAGAAGATTAATGAAACTGGCGAAGCTCTCAGGGGAATTGCACAGCAACTTGAAACTACTATTGCAGAAATCGGAAGTGAAATTGACCAGTTTAAGGTTTAATAATAATTTCTGAGTCTTAAAAACAAAGGGGCTGACCAAAAAGTATGAGTCATTGCCACACTCGTCACCCTGTCATTGCCGTGTTCGACAGTTTGTCATTGCCGCACTTGATGCGGCAATCTCATGCAGAGGGATTTTCGGGTCGCGCCCGAAAATGACACTCCCCTGTCATTGCCGTGCTTGACACGGCAATCTCTTGTATTGTAACTAAATAGATTTTCGGATCGCGCCCGAAAATGACACTTTTTGAGCCCGAAAATGACACTTATAAAAAGTTGTTGACAGCACGAAAATGACACTTTTTGAACTTTTTGGACAGCCCCCTTTTTTATGCCTGAACCTGATTTACAAGTTCTTTGTTCTGTTCAAAATCCTTTATGTTCTGCAGTGTTGTTTCGCTTATGTTTTTAAGGGCATTTGTCGTAAGAAATGCCTGATGTCCTGTTATTATTACGTTAGGGAATGTAAGCAGTCTTGCAAGAACATCGTCTGTCATAATGTCAGTGGACCAGTCGCTGAAGAAATATTTGCTTTCTTCTTCGTAAACATCCATTGCAATTCCGCCGATGTGCTGATGTTTAAGTGCATGAACCAGAGCCTTTGAGTCTATAAGAGCACCGCGTCCTGTGTTGATTATGACTGCATCTTTTTTCATCATTTTCATTGTGTCATGATTTACAATGTGTTTGGTTTCTTCCGTAAGCGGGCAGTGAAGACTGAGAACATCACTCTGTCTGAAAATTTCTTCCAGAGAAACATATTCTGCACCGGTTTCTTTAGCCCATTCTTCATTAGGGAACGGATCATAAACTATGATTTTCATTCCGAAAGCTTTTAAAAGACCTGCCATGATGCGGCCGATTTTTCCTGTACCGAGAACACCAGCTGTAAGTCCGTGAAGGTCCCGTCCTGTTAATCCTTCAATGTTGAAGTTTGCAGTTTTTGTGCGGAGGTATGCCTGTGGAATATGACGGGTAAGAGCCATAAGGAGAGCGATGCCATGTTCAGCTACTGCATAAGGAGAGTAGGCTGGAACCCGTACAACTTTTATTCCGGCAGAAGCAGCAGCTTTTAAATCTACGTTGTTAAAACCTGCGCATCTTAATGCAATCAGCTTTACTCCGTATTCTTTCAGGCTGTTTATAACCTGTGCATTTACTACGTCATTTACAAATACACAGACTGCATCAAAGCCTTGAGCTGTAATAACAGTGTTTTCATTCAGTTTGAATTCATGGAATGCAATCTGAAAATTAAAGTTTTTGTTTGTTTCTTCAAATGATTTTTTGTCATAAGAATGTGTGTCGTAGAATGCAATTTTCATTTTTCCTCCTGGCAGCATACGTTTTTTGTCATGCTTTCTTACTATAAAAAATACTATATTTTTTTTGAGAGTGCCACTGTTTTGTTTATATAGGGCATCTCTAGAAATCCACTAATGTGTATTTCTAGAGAATGCCGACGAGTTTTAAGTCGTTGTAATGTCACGACTTAAAACATCGCTCTTTCAGAGTTATCTCTAAAAATTGCAATTTTTAGAGATTCCCTATATATTTGAATTATAATTGTTCTACTGGAGTTTTTATGAAAGAAAATATTAGAGAAAAAACTATTATAAGAACAAGTATTGCCGGTGTTCTTGTTAATATTGCACTGTCAGCATTTAAAGCTCTGGCCGGGTTAATGTCACATTCTATTGCCATAGTTCTTGATTCTGTAAATAATCTTAGCGATGCACTTTCTTCAGTAATTACAATTATTGGAACTAAACTGGCAAATCGTCCTGCAGATAAAAAGCATCCTTTTGGTCATGGACGTATCGAATATCTTACGTCAATGATAATTTCTGTAATCATTCTTTATGCAGGAATTACAGCTTTAGGTGAATCCATTAAAAAAATTTTTAAACCGATAATTCCTGAATACAATAAGGTTGTACTTATAATTATTGCTGTTTCTGTTGTAGTAAAAATTTTTCTCGGACTTGCATTTAAGAAAATCGGAACAAAAGTGAATTCTGATTCACTGGTTGCTTCTGGAGAAGACGCCCTGATGGATTCAATTATCTCTGTTTCTACAATTGCAGGGGCTGCTGCCTTTATTCTGTTTAATTTTTCTGTTGAGGCATACCTTGGTGCAGGAATATCTTTCTTTATCATAAAGTCCGGCTGTGAAATGATTCGGGAAGGAGTCAGTTCAATATTGGGAGAAAGAATCGACAGCTCTTTTGCAAAAGAAATTAAGCATACGATTGTTGAAGTTGATCCTGAGATTCAGGGGGCTTTTGATCTTATATTGAATAATTATGGACCGGACAGATTGCTGGGGTCAGTTCATATAGAAGTTCCATCTACCTGGACTGCGTCTAAGATTGATGTTGTTACGAGAAAAATTCAGGAAGTTGTAATAGAAAAGCATTCTGTTGTGCTTACGGGAATCGGTGTATATTCAGTTAATGTTGATGATGAACACGCCATGAGTATCCGCAGCAGGATTGCTCATGTGGTTATGAATCACAGTAATATTCTTGGTATGCACGGTTTTTATCTTGATGAAGAAAATAAAAAAATCAGCTTTGATGTTATCGTCTCTTTTAATTCAAGAAATATGAAGCATCTGTTTGAACATGTTGTTGATGATGTTCGTAAAGAATTTCCTGATTATAAAGTTGATATTAATATGGATACTGATGTCAGTGATTAAGTAAAAAAAAAATCACACTGAAACTTTTTTATACAGAACAGGTTCAGTGTGATTCCTTTATAAAGACATGAATTTTTAATTCAGCACTTCTTCTGCTGCGAGCACAGCATTTCTTACACATTCGCTGCATTCACATAAAACTTTTCCGGTTTTAACCCCTTTGAGTTCATTGCAGATTGTTGCACCGCATTTGTTTTTAAAACTGCTTAATATCTGTTTTGAAAGTCTTACTGTTCCGTTTCCTTTTGAGCGGAGTCCTGCAATTATTGATGCTCCGATTAATGCACCGCAGGTTGCTTCCATTGTTCCCATGCCTACGGCAAAGCCGGCTGTAATCTGGCTGAGGGTTTCTGGCGGTAAGTCAACTGTGTCTGCAAAAACTGATGCAACAGCCTGACAGCAGTTACACATTCCGCTGGATTTTAACATTGCAGCTTTGTCTGCTCTTTCCTGTGCAGTCATATTTAACCTCTGGTTTTATTTTGATAAGGGATTGAGAATTCCTTTATGTTCGTTTGTGGAAACTGCATTGTGTGAGCCGCATGAATGTGATGAAGAACCGCAGTTGTGTTCATGACCTTCTCCGTGGTGAGAGCATTTGACATCAGGATTATATTTAAGGTTACCGTTTAAGAAAGCGTTTACTGCATCATCAGCGTTTCCGTTTACACCGCCAAAAAGTTTTATTCCGGCTTCTGCAAGTGCTGCCTGTGCACCTCCGCCGATTCCTCCGCAGATAAGTACATCAACGCCTGCTGTTTTTAAGAAACCTGCAAGAGCTCCATGACCCTGTCCGTTTGTAGAAACAACTTCTGACTTTATTATTTTGTTTTCTTCTGCGTCATAGATTTTAAACTGTTCAGTATGACCGAAATGCTGGAAGACTGAATCGTTTTCAAAAGTAACTGCAATTCTCATAATGTGTACTCCTTTCTTTTTTAAGCTTTGAGGTATTTTTGGTTTTTTACTCAATTGCCATGAACCGCCTGAAATAACAAGACGCTTTCCGTTTAGAAGACAGTCTGCAACTTTTTTTCGTGCTGATTCATATAATGCGGTAACAGTTGTTCTTGCTACATTCATTCTGGCAGCACATTCTTCCTGTGTAAGTGAAGCACAGTCTAAAAGCCGGATTGTTTCTAATTCATCCAGAGTCATGTTTATGCATTCTCCGGTACAACCTTCTTCCGGAATAAAACTCCAGAATTCTGGCAGGGAATTAATCTGTCTGCATCTGACGGGGCGCGGCAATCTGACCTCCATTATTATTGACAAATGTCATTTATGATAATCTACGGATATTTCTGACATTTGTCAATAATTAAAAGTTAAGAATCCTGCTGCTGTTTTATAAGCAGTTCAACTTCTTCTTTTGTTATGGGAATATTTTCATCACTTTCTTTTGAAGCTTTTTCTATCTGTTCTTTGGACCAGAGTCTGCCTTTGTTCATTCCGGGACAGTCTGCGGCACATTCATTCCAGGTGGTTTTATCTGCAATCATCCAGGACCAGAATGGATAAGCCGAGCATTGTACAGGACGGGCTTCATAGGCTGAGCAGCCGTTGTTCCAGAGAATGCAGTCGTAATTCTTTTTTTCAAATAAAGCCAGGACGGTTTTGCCTTCATAGTATCCGGCCCAGCGGCAGTATTTTTTTACAAAAACATCTATGTTCAGATTGAAGTGAGTGCAGAGAGTAAGCAGGTCTCTTTTTGAAAGATACACAAATCCTGGTGAGTGACCGCAGCAGTAAGAGCAGCGCTGGCATTCAAAATGAAGTCCGTTATCGTAAAATTTGTTTTCCATAATTTTATAGATGATATCACTAAATTTAAAATTTTGAATATGCTTTTACATGACATTCTATTTCAGATGCGGTATTATTAAATTATGGAATTTACTAAAGTCGGTGACGGCGCTTTAAGGCTTACAGGTCCTCAGAAAGCAGCAATCCTGCTGTGTGAAATCGGAGCATCTCCAGAAGGACATAGTGTTGCCAGTACAATATATAAAAAACTTAAACTCAAGCCGCAGCAGGTTAAACGACTTACGGAAGAAATATCGGCTCTTGGTGAATATAATCCGGATAATGAAAAAATGGTAAAGCGGGAAAACTCTGTTCTTGAATTTTTTTATGAATGGGGAAAGAAAAAAGGTTTTGCCGTAAAAGAACTTAGTGATTTTGAAACTGCCAGACGTACTAATCTTGATCCGGATTATATAAAGAAGCTTCGTGATAATCCGGATATTGTAACAAACGTTTTAAAAAGCTGGCTTGATGAATAGTTAATTCTGTTCAACTAAAACATCTGTCATACCGTCAACAGCCCCTGAACCTCCGCCTTCGCCTGGTCTGGCTGTGCTGTCCTGTATCTGTAAAGCTTCAGCAGGAGACTGATCTGCCGGCAAACCGGCGTCTTTTTTTGAAGAACAGCATCCTGCAAATATTAAAAGTATGCTGCCTGTAAGAAGTAATTTTTTCATTTTCATCTCCTGCTGAAATTTATTTATATCTGAAGTTCTCCGTTTTTTAATACGGTAAATTCAGTTTTATCGCTGTATGAAATTACGATTGTAGGATTACGGACAACTCCGTCAAAATGAATGAGTGCATTACCGTCACCGTCGTAATTTTCTCCGATTGCAAAGTGACAGGTACGGAATGCTTTTTCGTCTTCAAGCATGTTGCCTGTAATTGTTGCATTAGGATTAAGTCCTATACCCAGTTCTCCGATTCCACGGGCATTTTTTGCATAGAATTCCCCCTGTCCTTTTGGAAGAGTTCCTTTGCTTTCCATTTCTATGGCAGCTTTTTCGGCAGCTGTAATATCCTTTAAAAGACGCTTAGCTTCTTCTCCGCCGGAAATATCTGTGATGTATCCGTTTTCTATTCTTACATCAATCGGTGTCTCGAGAATTGAATCTCCGTCACTGAAAGTCATGCTTCCGTCATAAACAATACGGCCGTGGGTTTTTCCGACAACTGGACTTATAAACACTTCTCCTGCAGGAATGTTTCCGCCGGTACCAGGTTTTGAAAAATCACCGTCGTCTGTAAGTCCCTGTCTTCCTTCTACATTAATGATGACATCGGTTCCTCCAGGAGCCGTAACATGTACGCTTACTGCATTTTTGTATTTTTCGCAGATTTTTTTGCAGCGCTCAGCCAGAAGTTTGTAATCAATCTGTACGGTTCTGTTGAACATATCCTGAGTAAGTCCCGGTGTCCATACGGCACGCATGGTCTTTTTTCCGTCCATAAGATAATCAAAGGTACTGTCGTAAGATTTTCCGTCTTCTGTTTTATACGGATTTGCCTGGGCTTCTTTGTCTTTGCCAAGTTTTACGGCACTGATAGAAAAACATACGTCCGGTTCTGATTTTATTGCACCTACAACAGCTGCTTCTGCTGCATCCATTGAGGATTTTTTCTGCTGGAATATAAGAGTCGGCTTTGCACCGCTTTCGCAGGCAGCAGTATATAAATCCTGAGCAATTAAATTAGTTTCAGGATTTGCGATAATTAAAACTGTTTCTCCTTTTTTTATTTTACAAACATCTTCTACAACTGTCTGAGCCGGTGTTTTTTCTTTTGGTGAAAATATACTCATAATGGCTTCCTTAAAATTATATTTTTAGAAATACCATATACTTTAGTTGACTGTATTGTCAAATTCATCCTGAATAAGGATTATTACATCTTCACTGGAATTTTTACGGCTTGTAAAATTAAGGGTGACAGTATCACTGGAGGCAACCCCTGCATAGTGAATCTGGAAGCCGTGAGGCCTTAATGCTGACAGATTATAAGTAGTACCGTTGACGCGTACTGAGCCTGGATAAGATTTGTTTTTATAGATTGCAGGACCCAGTTGTGATGAAACTCCGGTGTCAGAAAGTACATAGTCAGAGGAATAAATATCAAGGGCATTCATTACGCTGGTGAAGGTATCTTCTGTTATTGATCCGCCTGCATCCTTATTAAGGGTTGGCAGGTCATTGGCAGCGGCAAAATCATTTCTGAAGGCACAGGCCTGAATGAATCTTCTGCGAAGCTGGTTTGCAGAAAGATTTTCTCCTGTAAGTTCATAGATTGCATTTCTTATGGAATCCATACCGGTATATTCATTCTGGCTGATTAAGCTTACAAGTTCCGGTCCGCCAAATTCACGGGCAAGCCAGGCTCCAAAAGCATATGCTGTTGAATAGGAATATACTGTAAGATCGTCAGTGCGGTATTCATCAATTCCCGAAGTAAAATAGTAGGAATTGAATGCAGGAAAGCGTGCACCCCACGGAGCATCATCTTCACTTACTCCAAGCCCTGTGGCAAACATATCTTCGGCAAGCATGGAAAGCATTTCGTTATACCAGGTTTCTACAGAGCCGTAATCTTTCTGATTATAATTGATCATGTGCTGGAATTCATGGAAGAGGGTAGTAAGGGCTGTATCGCTGGCAATGGAGTTACCTTCTGAATCTTTAACTCCAGCATATTTGACGGAGTTAAGGTCAACAGAGCTTGAAGAACTTACGTAGTTGCAGAATGATGAGTCCAGATAGAAGTATTTTCCTTCATTAGAATATTGAGCCATTGTCGTGCTGTTTGATGCAGGAACCCAGTAATCTTTTGAATAAAAATATCCGACTACACCGCTGGTGTTGTCATCTTTGTAGTCATTACCGATATCGTAAATTACGATATTTACAAGGGAACCTGTAGGACTGTCTCCATCTTTCATTTCGGTTTCAGATATATAGCCTGAGCCTGAAGAAGTTTCGTGAATAAGGAGTTCGCCTTCTTCACCAAATACTGCGCGTTCATGGTTATAAAGGCTGGCAAATTTTTCTGCTATGTATTCAGCGACTGCGGTGTTTACATATTTACCGCTGGCAGAGTTTGTTGTTGTATATCCGGAGACTACCCATACAAGGCAGAAAGAGTTTTTTGCGTAAAGCGTGGCGGTTTTTTTTGCAAAGCTGGATATTGAAGAGTTTGTATCAACAAATATTGATTTTGTTTCACCTACAGTAAAATCACTGGCGCTTACAGTTGAAAATCTTGGTTCAGTTATAACAGCAGAACGATCACCGGAGGCTGTGACTTTTCCCATATCTGATTTTGGAATGAAGTGTTTTATTGCAGGTTCTTTAAGTTCTGTATCTTCATATGTAACTTCTTCTGCATCAGCTGTTCTTGCTGTTATTCCGGAGGTAGAAGTGTTTAATCCTGTGGAAGAAGACAGATAGCGCAGGTTATTGGAGCTTACAGTTGATGAAGAACTTTCATTATAGTTTACGTAAAGAATGGTTTTTCCCTTAACGTTTTCAAGGGTAATTGTATTTGCTGAACCTAAAGTTTTTACAAAATCTGTATCTTCGTCACTGGCATAGTATTCAGTAGTTTCGTTTTCAGTAAAATCAAGAAAACCACAGCCCGAAAAGGTAAACAGGCCTGCTGCAAGAAGGATTCCTTTTGAATAAAGATTAAATATTTTCATGTCTAACTCCGTAAAAAATATTTTCTATTAAATTATATCGCAAAATTTTCTCCGGAGCATAATATTTTTACAGATTATGCAATTTTGAGAAAATCTTCCCCCTGATTTTAGAACATGGTACTTTGATTTATGTTACGGCTTTCTTTATTTACTAAACTGACTTTCTCCTCTAAAATAGGAATATGGCTAAAACAGTAGACGATAAGAAAATTATTTACACGATGGATCGCGTTTCCCGCGCGTATGGAACAAAAGTTGTTTTAAAGGACATAAGCATTTCATATTATTATGGTGCAAAAATCGGTGTCATTGGTGAAAACGGTGCCGGTAAATCTTCTCTCTTTAAAATCTTTGCGGGAATTGATACTGAATATACAGGAGAAACCCATCTTGAAAAGGGATATTCAATGGGTTATCTGGAGCAGGAACCTTATCTTGAACCTGGCAAGACTGTAATGGAAATCGTTAAGGAAGGCGTAAAACCTATAACAGACCTTCTTGAAGAATTTGATAAAGTAAATGAAGCTTTTGGTGATCCAGATGCTGACTTTGATAAATTGTGTGCCCGTCAGGCTGAACTTCAGGAAAAACTTGATGCAGCAGATGCATGGAATCTTGATGCTAATCTTGAACTTGCAATGGATGCTTTACGCTGTCCGCCGGCAGATCAGGTTGTAGACGTGCTTTCCGGAGGTGAACGCCGCCGTGTTGCACTGTGCCGCCTTCTTCTTCAGCAGCCGGATATTCTTCTTCTTGATGAACCTACAAACCACCTTGATGCAGAAACTGTTGCTTGGCTTGAGCGTCATCTTCAGAATTATCCTGGAACAATTATTGCTATTACTCACGACCGCTACTTCCTTGATAATGTTGCAGGCTGGATTCTTGAAATGGACCGTGGTGAAGGTTATCCGTTTAAGGGTAATTATTCTGAATGGCTTGAAGCTAAAGAAAAGAGAATGGCTCTTGAAGAAAAGCAGGCTTCAACCCGCCGCCGCGAAATGCAGGAAGAATTGGAATGGATTCATGCAGGTGCTAAGGGACGTCAGGCTAAACATAAGGAACATATCACTAAATACGAACAGCTTCTTGCTGAAGAATCAAAACGCATTCAGCTTAAGGATACGCAGATTTCAATTCCTGCAGGACCTCGTCTCGGTAATGTAGTTATTGATGCAGAAAAAATTACAAAGTCTTTTGATGACAGAGTGCTTTTTGAAGACCTTGATTTCCATATTCCGGCTGGTGCTGTTGTGGGTATTGTCGGACCGAACGGTGCAGGTAAGACAACTCTGTTTAAAATGATTGCAACTGCTGCCGGTCAGAAGGTTGAACTTCCTGACGGAACTCTTGGTGAAGAAAAACCTGATTCCGGAAATATTAAAATCGGAGAAACAGTAAAGCTGGTTTATGTTGATCAGATGCGTTCCAAGCTTGATATGAACAAGACGATTTATGAAACTTTAAGCGGCGGTTCTGATTTAATAAAGCTTGGTGCTGTTGATGAAAAGGGTCGTCCGCTTAACGGAGGTGTCCGCGAAATAAACGCACATGCTTACTGTTCATGGTTTAACTTCTCAAGTGCAGAGCAGAATAAAAAGATAAGCGTACTTTCTGGTGGTGAACGCAACCGCCTCAACATGGGTCTTATGTTTAAGGAAGCTGGAAACGTTCTTCTCCTTGATGAACCTACAAACGATCTTGATATTGCAACAACCCGTTCTCTTGAAGAAGCAATTAATTCATTTGCAGGTGTCGTTCTTGTTGTAAGCCATGACCGCTACTTCCTTGACCGTATCTGTACACATATTCTTGCCTTTGAAAATAATTCAGAAGTTAAATGGTTTGAAGGTAACTGGAGTGAATATGCCGAGTGGCGCAAGAAGGAACTTGGCATTGATGATGATCATCCTCATAAGACAGTTTACCGTAAGCTTACAAGATAAATTCTGCGTCAGGCTATGGAGCCCCTGCGCAGCAGTCCCTGAGAGGGGCTGTCCAAAAAGTATGAGTCATTGCCGTGCTTGATACCCTGTCATTGCCGTGCTCGACATCCTGTCATTGCCGCACTTGATGCGGCAATCTCATGCAGGGGGATTTTCGGGTTAAGCCCGAAAATGACACTTTTTGAACTTATTGGTCATCCCCTCTCAGGGATGAGCGGTGAGCGAAGGGCGGAACAGCCGACCTGCCGGCAGGCAGGGGACGCCCGCATTAAGAGACGCTTCTTCTTCCGGCAAGAACTTCCTGATAGTCGATGTAGTTTTCCTGAAGCAGTTTAGGTGTATCCAGACCGTACGGGCAGTGAGAAGAGCATTTGTTGCAGTGTATGCAGGTTGTAATGAGGGACATTTTTTTCTGCCATTCTTCATTTAACCAGGAAGCACTTGGGGCTCGCCTTAACATTAATGACATGCGGGCGCAGTTGTTTATTTCTATTTTTTGAGGACAAGGCATGCAGTAACCGCAGCCACGGCAGAAACTTCCGCATAATTCCTGTCTGTCTTTTTCTACAAGCTGCTTAATTTCTCCGGAATATTCCGGTTCTTTTTTCTGGAAAGAAATAAATTCTTCAAGTTCAGACATTCGTTGAATTCCCCAGATAGGGAGCACGTTGTCAAACTGATTTATGTATGCATATGCAGCGGCAGCGTTTGTAATTAATCCCCCGGAGAGAGCTTTCATTGCAATGAAGCCCATGTTTTTTTCTCTGCATTGTTTTACGAGATTGAGTTCTTTTTCTGTAGACAGGTAGCAGAAGGGAAATTGAAGGGTTTCGTATAGACCGCTTTCTATAGCTTCCTGTGCAACATTAAGCCTGTGGTTTGTGATTCCGATGTGGCGGATTTTTCCCTGGGCTTTTGCTTCCAGCATTGCTTCGTATAGTCCGCTACCGTCACCTGGTTTAGGACAGAAGGCCGGGTTATGAAACTGATAAAGATCGACGTAATCTGTTTTAAGGTTTGTAAGGGATGTGTTCAGCTGGTTCCAGAATTCTTCCGGAGTCTTACACATTGTTTTTGTTGCAATAAAAACTTTTTCACGGATGCCTTCAAATGCAAGTCCGAGTTTTTCTTCGCTGTCGGTATAAAAACGCGCAGTGTCAAAAAAAGTCCATCCTGCTTCATAGGCACGGCGGATAAGTTTAACAGCATCTTCTGTAGAATCTCTTTGAAGGGGAAGACAGCCCAATGCATTTTTTAGGGTAGAGATTCCTGTGGAACCAAGGATTACGTTTTTCATTATTATCTCCGGTCTGGTATTAGTTTAAAAAAATGCCGCTATGGCATTAACCATAACGGCAGGATTTTTTAGCGGAAGATTCCGAATGATGCAAGCAGAATTACAAACAGCAGAACAGGACACAGGAACTTAATCATGATTATATAAAGTGTCTTGCGTGCAAAATGTTCTCCGTTGCGGGTGATTTCGTCTACAATAGTTTTTGGTTTAACAACCCAGCCGATAAGGAGACATGTAAGAAGTCCTACGACAGGCATGAGGATGTTGTTGCTGACATAATCAAAAATATCAAGAATCTGTGCAACAGCTCCGTTTGGAAGGTTGTATTCGAAATAGAATTTGTTATAGCCGAGACAAACAACTATTGAAATTACAAAAGCTACTGATGACATAACGAGAACTGCCTTTTTGCGTGACCAGTGAAGTCTGTCTATCATGCTTGAAACAATTGCTTCGAGAATGGAAACTGCACTTGTAATTGCGGCAAACATTACCATTACAAAGAAGATAAGTCCGATGAATGTTCCGAACTTTCCAAGAGAAAGGAATACTTTTGGAAGGGTAATAAAAATAAGTCCAGGGCCGGCACTCATTCCGTCTGTACCGGAGAATGCAAATACAGCCGGGATAATCATCATACCAGCAAGGATGGCAATACCGGTATCGAAGATTTCAATCTGGTTTACTGATTTGCCGAGGTTGTTTTCTTTTTTCATGTAAGAACCGTAGGCAACCATGATTCCCATGGAAATACTCAGTGAGTAGAAAAGCTGACCCAGTGCATCAACTATGATGTAAAGAAGTTTTGAGAAGGTCAGTCCCTTAAAGTTAGGAATAAAATAAATTGAAGCGCCCTGAAGACCTGTTCTTGTTACTCCGTCTGCATCAGTATGTTTGAGGGTAAGGGAATAAATTGCAATGAAGACAACGATGAGGAAAAGAATAGGCATGAGGATTTTTGAATAGCGTTCGATTCCCCGTTCTACGCCTTTGTAAACAATGATGAAGCAGCATAATGCAAATATTACTGTGTAAAGAATTGGCTGCCATTGTGAAGTTATGAATCCGGTGAAGAAGCCTTCTTCAGTTGTAACTTCACCAAGGAATGCAAGATAGGTGAACATGTATTTCATTACCCATCCGCCGATTACGCAGTAGTATGGATAAATAATGAACGGAACAATGAATGAGAAGAAACCAAGGAAGCTCCACTTAGAGTTCAGTTTTTTATAAGCAGTGAGAGGGCTTTCCTGAGTTTTACGACCGATTGCAACTTCTGTGATGAGCATTGCAAAACCAAATGTTACGGCAAGTATCAGATAGATAAAAAGAAAGATGCCGCCGCCGTCTTTTGCAGCAAGGTAAGGAAAGCGCCAGATGTTTCCAAGACCTACAGCACTACCGGCTGCTGCAAGTACAAAACCGATTGAGCTTGTAAAGGAGTTTCTTGGTTTAGATAAATTTTTTTCTGAATCCATAGAATTAAAACCTCTTATACATTTTTTTGATGTAAAATCTACTATATAATAAATATTAGACTGTGACTATTGTTTTTGCAGCAAGAGCAATAACTTGCGGATAAAAAAAGTTTTTATTATAATGGCAGTGATTTTTGGAAAGATGTCCGAGTGGTTTAAGGTACACCCTTGGAAGGGGTGCGCAGGTGAAAGCTTGCCGGGGGTTCGAATCCCCCTCTTTCCGTTTTTTTTTAGGTGTTTCCTTTTTTAACGATGACACTGTAATTCATAATCACTATAATCGTTACAAAATCAAATCTATCTTACATATTCAGAAGGTATTTTATGTTGCTGGCACAGATTTTTGCTGTTGCAATTTTTCTGGTAATGTTTTCCCTGATCATTACTGAAAGATTCCCTAAACAGTACACTACTTTGGTTTGCGGTGCACTTACACTGCTTTTAGTTTTTGTAGTTGGCTTCGGTGTAAAGCTTGGGGACTGGTCACATGCAGCTCTTGCTGTAAAAGAGACGCTTAATGTTCATACGATTTTCAAGCTGGGGTTCTGGTATACAGCAGCCGGTGAAGTTGAATCCAGTGGAATTGACTGGGGAACAATTATTTTTCTTTCAGGCATGATGATTATGGTTGAAGGAATGGCTCATGCAGGATTTTTCCGCTGGTTGTGCCTTCGTCTTGCAAAGGCAGTTCACTATAAAGTAATTCCTATTTTTATTGTATTCATGATCATGAGTGCCGTACTCTCTATGTTCATTGATTCAATTACAGTAATATTATTTCTTGCAGCAGTTACGGTTGAACTTTCCATGCTTCTGAAGTTCAGCCCTGTTCCTATGATTCTTGCAGAAATTTTCTGTGCTAATCTTGGCGGTTCTTCTACAATGTGTGGTGATCCGCCAAACATCATCATCGGTTCAAAGCTGGGATATTCATTTATGGACTTCCTTACAAATACTGGTCTTATAGCAGGAATCTCTCTTGTAATTGTTGTCATTTATTTTTATTTTGTCAGCAGAAAAGAACTGAGCATGACTTCAGGAGAAGTTGATTCTTCAAAATTTCCGGTTCCGGAAAGTGCAATAAAAGACAAGGCAAGTTTTACGGTAAGCTGCATTATTTTTGCCTGTGCAGTTGTTCTTCTTGTTACACATGCGAATACACATTTAAGTGTTGCAACAATCGGACTCGGTATTGCAGTTATTACGCTTTTAACTTCAGTAAAGCATATTCCTGAACTTCTTAAGAAAGTTGATTATCAGACACTTCTGTTTTTTATAGGTTTGTTTATAGTTGTCGGCGGACTTGAGCAGACAGAAATACTTAAGCTTATTGCCGGCTTTATTGAAAAAGTTTCCGGCGGAAATGCTTACCTTATGATTGCAATTATTATCTGGGTAAGTGCTTTTGCTTCTGCATTTATTGATAACATTCCTTTTGCTGCAACAATGGTTCCTGTAATCAGAAGCCTGGCTGCAACATCCGGTGTTTCACTTTCTACAATGGCATGGGCTCTTTCTATGGGAACTGATATCGGTGGAAGCGGAACTCCAATCGGTGCAAGTGCAAATGTTGTCGGAACTTCTGTAGCTGCAAAAGCCGGACATCCTGTGGGCTGGGGAAAATACTGCAAGGTATCTGCTCCGGCAACTGTAATTGTTCTTGCAATTTCTACTGCAGTTATTTTTATCCGTTATCTGTAAAAATGCGGTATAATTGGAAGAGTGTTTTGACGGAGGAAATAAAATGAAACAGCTTATAATTTCCATTGGTCGTGAATATGGTTCAGGCGGTCATGAGATAGGACGCAAACTTGCAGCAAAACTTGGCCTTGAATTTTATGACAGAAATCTTCTTGATGAAATTGCACATATAAAGAATTCAGATGCGGAACTTTTGAAGAAGTATGATGAAGTTCCGAAGAAAAGATTTTTCAGCCGTACAGTGCGGGGCTATAGTAATTCACCGGAAGAAAATGTTGCAGAACTTCAGTTTGCGCTTCTTAAGCAGAAAGCTGCAGATGATGATTCTTTTGTAATTGTCGGCCGCTGTACTGATGAAATCTTTAAAGGATTTGCAAATTACGTTTCTATATTTATAACTGCTGATGAAGAAGAAAAAGTTAAGCGTGTTGTTGAATGCCGTAAGAAGACAGAAAAAGATGCACGTAAGACAATAGAGCGTCATGATAAAACACGCCGTGCTTATCATGATCATTTCTGTAAATCAAAGTGGGGTCTTGCATCAAGCTATGACCTGTGCATTAATTCTTCTGTTTTGGGAATTGATGGAACTGTGGATTTTCTTGCTGAATATGTTCAGAAATTCCGCAATGACAATAACTAAAAATAATTGTATACTGTGAGAATGACAGATACAGAAATTTATAATCTTATAAAAAAGATTTCTATCATTCTTGCAGTTGTGGCTGTTATTTTATTTATGGTTGCTTCCAGAAAGATATATAAGTTTTCTATAGACGAACCTGTGCTTTATGAATTCAGGTTTGAACAGCTTAATCCTTATGAAAAGGGTATAACGAAAGCTATGGAAAAAACCGGTTCTGTTCAGGATAAGACTTTATTTAAGAGAACCAGGAAAACCAAGAGCAGCTATGATTTCTTTGATGATGTTTCCCGCAAGCATAAGTAAATTTCGAGTAAATTTTTATATTCTTATGACAGTGCCTGAGTGACTGGATGGCAGTGAAGTTGCTGCTGACGGTTACTCAGGCACTGTTTTTTTTGTTCATATTACATTATAATAGGATAGTTTATTTTATCTAACTGAGGTTGTTATGAAAAACATTCAGAACAAATGGATCAGGGGTGCAATTCCGGCCCTGCTGCTTCACTGCAGTATCGGTACGGTTTACTGCTGGTCTATTTTCAGTCAGGAAATCGCCGGCTACATCGGGTTTTCAAAAGGGGCAATTGAATGGGCGTTCAGTTTTGCCATTTTCTTTTTGGGCATGTCAGCTGCATTTCTTGGAAATCTTGTTGAAAAAAACATTCACAAGTCTTCTTTAATTGCAACAATTACATTTGCTGCAGGTATGGCCGGAACAGGTTTCTTTATCTGGTACGGAGGAAAGAGCTTTAATGGTGGTGCAGGTCACGCCAGCGTTCTTGCTCTGGTAGGTATTTATGTCTGCTATGGCTTTATCATGGGTATCGGTCTTGGTACCGGTTATCTTTCTCCGGTAAAGACTCTTATGCTCTGGTTTAAGGATAAGAAAGGTCTTGCAACAGGACTTGCCGTAGCCGGATTTGGTGCTGCAAAGGCAATTGCTTCTCCTATCATGCAGAAGCTTCTTTATTCAGATGTTAAGAATCAGATTCAGCGTGAAGGCGGAATCTACATGATGTTCTTTATTCTTGCCGGCGTTTATTTTGTAATGATGTTCCTCGGACATCTTCTTCTTGCAAAACCGGCTGACTGGGTTGAACCGCAGACTAAGGCAAAGGATGAGGGAATCATTGCAACTCTTAAACGTGAACCGATTGTAAGTTATGTTGCAATCTGGCTTATGTTTTATATTAACATTACTTGTGGTCTTGCACTTATTTCTCAGGAAAAGATGATTGTTAAGTGTATCGGTCTTGCAGCTTATGCAGGTCTCTTCTCAACAATCTCTGCTGTATTTAATGCCGGCGGACGTCTTGGTTTTTCTGCATGGGCAGATCACATGAAAGACCGCAATACGGTTTACAAGCTTATTTTTATTCTTTCAATCGCATTTACTGCAGTTGTTTATTTTACAAAGGGAATTGCGAACGGAGACGGAAATCTTCTTCTGATTATTTTTGTTCTCGCTCTTATTTTTATTGTAAACGCAGGATATGGCGGCGGTTTCTCTAATATTCCGACACTTCTTTCTGACCACTATGGAATGGGTTCAATTTCTGCAATTCACGGAATTACTCTTTCTGCATGGGCATTTGCAGGTCTTTCCGGAAATCAGATGGCTAATGCAATCGTAAGTCATACAGGTAAGTTTGTTGAACAGCATGGTGTTCTTGTTAATCCTACAGGATATCAGAATGTTCTTATCGTAACCGGTGCACTTTACATTGTGGCACTTCTTCTTTCTGTATTCCTGGTAAAACCGGTAAAGAAATAGAGTTTGAAAAGCTAGAATAATTATAAGGCGGTTCTGCAGCTGTTACTGCGGGACCGCTTTTTTTTGGGGTTTATTAAAAAGTATGTTTTTTAATGTAAGACACAGGTTGTTTGAGTAGAATTTGTATAGTCTGATATACGAATTCGGTGAAATTTTGTTTATTGGATTATGCAACTACGGTTACTATGTAAACGACACAAATTTGTTACTAAAACTATACAATTTTAGTAACAAATAATACATGTAACTTAATTAACTTGCTATATTAAGTTACATAAGTTACAATAACATTATGAATGCAGAAGAAATACTTAAAAAAATTGACTCTCTTCCATCAGGTGGCCTTACTACAAAAACAATCAGGGACAAGGCTTATACTTATTATCAATGGACAGAAAACGGAAAACAACGTTCACGAATTGTAAAAGAAGAAGAGTACGATAATCTAAAAAATCAGATTGAGGAAAGAAAAGAACTTCAGGCTCAGCTTTCAAATCTTGAGATTTATAAGAATAAAAATGCTGCAACCTCACAGGAAGAAACACCAGCTTTTATTACGAATGTAAGAATCGGTAAAACTTTGGACGATTTTTCTGCTTCAATTAAAGACTATAAGAAGCGTGAATTATACTCAGCAATTGAGCAATATGTATATGGCGATAGTCACGACAAAGTATTCATTCTTTATGGTCTGCGAAGAACTGGAAAAACAACGTTAATCAGGCAGATTATTTATAACATGAAGGATGAAGAGAAAAATAAAAGTGTCTTCATTCAGATTAATCCTACAAATACATTGGCTGAAGTAAATAAAGACTTACACAAACTTGAGACTCTCGGATATAAATATGTTTTCATCGATGAAGTCACGATGATGGATGATTTTATCCAGGGAGCCGCATTGTTTTCTGATGTTTTCGCCTCAAGCGGAATGAAGATTGTACTTTCAGGTACTGATTCTCTTGGATTTGTATTTTCAGAAGATGAACAGCTTTACGACAGATGCTTTCTATTGCATACCACATTTATTCCTTTCCGTGAGTTTGCAAATGTTCTGGGAATTTATGATATTGACCAGTACATGGAATTTGGCGGAACGATGAGCCAGAGTGGCGATAATTATAACAAGGCAATTTTTGGTACGAAGAAAAGCACTGCAGAATATGTTAATACTGCAATTGCCCGCAATATTCAGCACTCACTTAAAAATTATCAGTATGGAAGTCACTTTAGAAACCTAAAAGCACTTTATGATAAAGGTGAGCTTACAAATGCCATAAACAGAATCGTTGAAGATATGAATCATGATTTCACGATTGAAGTACTTACAAGAACGTTCAAATCACATGACTTTGGCAGTGCGAAAGATATAATGCGAAAGGACCGTGAAAATCCTACTGATATTCTTGATAATGTTGACGGTGAAAAAATTACTGAAAAACTTAAAAAGCTTCTAAGAATTCTGAACCAGGAAGAACAGAAAATTGAAATTCAGGAAGCCCACAGGCTTGAAATAAAAGAATATCTTGATTTGCTTGATTTAACCTGCGATATTCCTCTTGTTAATATGAATGATTTAACCAGCAAAAAAGTTACTACAGTTTTCAGCCAGCCAGGTCTACGATATTCACAGGTCGAATCTTTAATAAAGAGCTTAATGATGGACGAAACTTTCAGAAATGTTGATGCTCAGGAACGCAAGCGTATTACGGAACGAATCCTTGATGATGTAAAAGGCCGAATGCTTGAAGAAATCGTGCAGCTTGAAACAAAAAAAGCAAATCCAGATCTGGAAGTATTCAAACTCCAGTTTGCCGTTGGTGAGTTTGATATGGTCGTTTATGATCCGGAAAATGTATGCTGCAAAATCTATGAAGTAAAACATAGCAAAGAAAAATCACCGTTCCAGTACAGACATTTGATTAACGAAGAGAATTGTAAACAGACAGAATTCAGATTTGGAAAAATTCTGGAAAAAGTCGTCTTATATCGTGGCGAAACCTGTGAAGAGGAAAATGGCATCCACTACAAAAATGTGGAAGAATATTTGATTGAGAATTGATGTATATAATTTCTTGAAAGCTAGGCCCTGTTCATTAAAGGCAAAGGGGCTTCATATATATTTTATGTCGCTTCCGCCAAACTGGAGCCTTTATAAATCAGAGCTTGTAAAACACTGCAAGGATGGAATTGAATCTGTGAATTCCCTAAATTCTTAAATTATTTTTCATGCGGCTGTTCTCAATTACTAAAACTAATAAGTCTATATATTTAATATTAAAATCATTTTTAATTTCGCCGATGGAATCATCTA
Organism: Treponema rectale; assembly: GCF_014202035.1. Taxonomy (NCBI): domain Bacteria; kingdom Pseudomonadati; phylum Spirochaetota; class Spirochaetia; order Treponematales; family Treponemataceae; genus Treponema; species Treponema rectale. Next base: position 214,022 of record NZ_JACHFR010000002.1, on the reverse strand, counting down.
TACTTAAATGATATATAACCAAAATAATTGACATATTTTCTCTTCATGATTATATTTAAAGAAGTTCCGTGGTAGAGCTAGCAGTCAGTGTGAAGGTTTTAATCATACCATATCTAATCTAATTAAATAATATTTGCCTAGAGCATCGGGATATTGCTGCTTTAAGGTACTGACACAGTAAGCAAAAGCAATAAATGTATGCTCAAGGAAGATATTATGAATCATATTGAATTCATCCGAAAGCAGGCCAAAAACTTTTTAAAGGATTGGCAGACTCAAACCAAAACAGTTGAAAGTGATGGGTACATTTCTTATCACTATGATTGGAAGTTCTACGATGTTGGAGATCTGTTCTTTTATTTTGAATTAGATGATAAAGACGAACAGAATTACAGCCTTGGCCATGCACAACATTACATTGCTCAGATGGTTGGTTTTAAGAAATGGGATGATCTGACTAACGCATCTGAAAAAGAACTTGAATTAGCAGAGTTCTTGTTGCGCCATTTCAAAGACGCTCAGGATTTACAACAATGGGAAGAAGTGACAGGTGACCCACACATTACGCCTGACAATGCAGAAGAATTATTAGATTATGCTCAATACTTTTATGGATTGCAAGAAATACAAAGTATTGCATATTTACCTGTAGATGAAGTCACAATTCTATCAGGTAAACAAAAAGCAAATGAAATGAAACAATTTGATGCTGAACATGCTCCAAATCGGTCTATGCGCAAAGATTCTTATATTTTCTGTACTCGCTGTAACAAAGCTTATAACTTTAATCAATCAAAAGTTATTAAATCAAACACAAAAAACATTACAATGGTCGTTTGCAAAAACTATCCGGATTGTCGTGGAACTTATCTTGATTATAAAGTATTAAGTCCAACAATTATGTACAAAGAATCAAGACAGGCTGCATTGGAAAAAGGAATACATTCCTTTAAAACTCATTTTACAATGGATACAAAAGTACATTGTATTCACTGTGGAAAAGAATATTTATATAGAGAAGCAAATGTTGTTCAATTTCCAGATAATGATGAACCTTTAGTTTACTGTAAGCATTATCCAGAATGTAATGGAAGCTTGATTGATATGATGGAAGTCTAAAAAACAAAACCGCAGGCAATCTGCGGTTTTCATTTTTAAGGAAAGTAACAAAAAGGTATCTTGGCTTTTTACAGCAACCAACGAAAATACCTATCAGAGTGGATGAATAAATGCAATATTACAGTGTAATAAGGTATATTCAAATTTGTTATTCTCTAACCTGTCTGAATACACGAACCATAAATTCTTTTTCCACAAAGGAGCAAGAAACTAAGCAATCAAAGATTAATAATCATCTTTACACATACATAAAGAATAATCGATTTCTGGATAAACAGAGTCCCAGTATTCATCATGATTTTGACGATTATGTTTCTTTTGATATTTACTTTGGATTTTTCTTAGTTCATGGATAATCGTTTTTTCAAAAACAATTCTTTGTAAATGAACTGTAATCCTTGTTATTCGATTGTAGACTTTAGGTGAAGCATAAATGCGATTGCTATCTATGCCACTGACATAGGAACGAAGTTGACAAACTTCCTTTTGGCAACCATGTGCAACTACTTCAGGCCTAGCCTCCAGAGAATTAAAAAAATCTTTTAGTTTCTTTTTCATAGAAACCCCCTTAAAAATGATTTATTTTGAGTTCTGAGAACTCTTATAAACACATTAGGGATGTAAATATTATATTGAGATGTATACTACAGGACAAGAGTTGCTGTTGCCGTTCCCAATTTTTCTAAATACCTTTATTGTCTAATATTAGTTTTACTATTTAACTGCTTATTGACCAAAATTTCCTTTTTCTGATATAATCTTTTTTACATCGGGCCATTAGCTCAGCGGTTAGAGCAGAGGACTCATAATCCTTTGGTCCTAAGTTCAAATCTTAGATGGCCCACATTTTATATATCAAGCTGCTACTTTTTGTGGCAGCTTTTTTTTTAGTCAGTCAGTGTAAAGATGAAGTCAGATAATATAAAACTCCAGCATTTTGATATGAATAATATTCCCAAACTAATTGAAAAAGTTTATCCGTTGTGGCAGCCACCGGCAGGGGATGAAGTTTTTAAGAGACTTTATGTTGAATATATTATTCGCAATAATATATTTAAAAATGAATATCAGTTTGAACTGGATGATTCAGAAACAGGAGCATTTTGTGCTGCAGCTTTTGCTGCTCGTAAAGGAGAGCATACTGTTGCTGAAGACTGGTTTGATTCAGCATTTTCAGGATTGAATACGGAACTTAAAGTAACTACGGGAATGTGCAGGACTTATCTTAATCTTATGGACAGCAGAACTTTTTCTCTGATGGATTCGGAGGATGTTAAGCTTGCTTTGTTCATAAGCCTTGCGCCTGGATACGGTTCAGAAATTTTAAAAAGGGTGTTTACAGAATTAAAGGCAGCGGGACATAAAAAAGTTTTTCTATGGACAGACTGTGAATGCAACTGGCAGTGGTATGAAAAACACGGATTTGATTTAGTTGAGAAAAATATTTACGAACCATTTTCTGATGATAAAAATAAGTATGCCACTTTTATTTTTAAAAAGACTTTGTGATGTGAATTTTGATATACTGAAAAAGTGAAAATACTTCTTGTTTCTGTTAATGCAAGTTACATGCATACAAATATTGCAGTTCGTGATTTAAAAAATTATGCCGACAGATATTTTGAAAATAAAATTGAAAAGCCGCAGATTACTTTTGCTGAATATACAATCAATCAGCCGCTGTCAGAGGTTTTAAGAGAAATTGCTTTTTCTGAAGCGGACTGGGTTTTGATTTCAACTTATATCTGGAATGCTGAATATGTAAGTAAACTTTTGCCGGAAATAAAAAAAGTTCTTCCGGGATGTGTGCTTGGCGCAGGAGGACCAGAGTATTCTTACGGTGCAGAAAAATATCTTTCTGCCATAAGTGCTCTTGATTTTATTGTATCTGGTGAAGGGGAATTAACCTTTGTGGATATGATAGAAAAAAGTGAATTTGATTCATCAGGTATTCTTTCAAAGCTAAAAGAGATAAAAGGTATATATTACAGAAACAGCAACGGACACATAGAATACACCGGTAGCAGGGAACTGATAAAAAATCTGGATGAAATTCCTTTTCCGTATCCAGAAATTTTAAAAGGTGAAGCAGATCCTGATCATAAGATTTATTATTATGAATCAAGCAGAGGATGTCCTTTTGGATGTTCTTATTGTCTTTCTTCCATAGATAAGCGTGTCAGATTTAAAAGCTTGGAACGTACCTGTAATGAATTACAGCTTTTTCTTGATAACAATATAAAACTTGTAAAATTTGTAGACCGCACATATAACCTGGATGAAGAACGTTATATCGGAATATGGGATTATATTTTGGAACATCACAATGGAAAGACTATGTTTCATTTTGAAATTGAGGCAGAATACCTTTCAAAAAAAGCACTGGATTTTTTACAGAAGGTTCCTGAAGGTGTAATGCAGTTTGAAATGGGCGTTCAGTCTGCAAATAAAAAAACTCTTAAAGCTATTAATCGTTCAACAAATACAGAAGGGCTGGCAGAAAAAATAAAACTTATTCCCCGTACAATTCATCAGCATCTTGATTTGATTGCAGGACTTCCTTATGAAGATCTTGAAAGCTTCGGACATAGTTATGATTTTGTTATGGAACTTCGACCTGATGCACTGCAGCTTGGTTTTTTAAAAGTTTTGAATGGCACCACAATGGAAAAGTATGCAAGGGAAAATGGCTGGAAGTGGATGGACAGTCCTGTTTATGAAACCTTTTCTACTCCATATCTGACTTTTAAAGACATGGCTTTTTTAAAAGATATGGAAATAATTACGGATTCATTTTGGAATAAAGGAAACTTTTTACATCTGATGAATTATGTATTCAGGAAAATGAGTCCGTGGAATTTTTTCTGCAGGCTGCTGGATTATGGCAGAAGCATAAAAGCCTTTGCCCAGGCAAGAAAAGATTCATACTGGTTTCAGCTTATTCATGATTTTATAAATTCACAGGCAGATTTTTTAAGCAGCTGTGGTTTAAATTTAATTCTTATGAACGATCTGCTCCGTTATGATTTTATAAAAACTGGAAAAAAAGGAAATTTTCCATCATGGTATAAACATAATTATGATAGAGCAAGACACAGACAGCTGCTGGAAGAGGACATTCAGCTGAAGGATGCCAGAATGGGTTTTGCCGTAACGGAATATGAAGAATTTGATTATGATGTCAGGACAGAAAGACCTGAAGAGAATCAGGGGCACACGGAATTTATTGTAAAGTATGACATTGTAAATTGAAAATTTTGCTATAAAATAATACGTTAAGAATAGTCTTTTATATATTTGCAGGAACTTATTACGATGAAAGTACATTCTAAAAAGAATTCACTGGTTGTCATACCGGCAATCATTATTGTTTTAATATCCGGTTTGTTTTTTTCCATTCAAAAATTTGATGAATACAGACTAAAAGTAAATCTTTCTGTCTTTCAGGAAAGAGAAATGAAATCTTCCGTAGAAAATTTCATAAAGATTATTGATTTTATGCGTAAGGACATGATAGCTAACCTTGAAAAAAAGGGAGTTAAATATACTGAAGACAGCATAAAGAATGCAACTTTAACTTTTGTTCGACATGTTGTTCATGAAGCAAATTTTGCCAACGGTGCTTATTTATGGATTAATGAAGTTGTAGATTTTAACGGCGGTGAGAATTACGGTATAAGGCAGGTTCACGGAAATCTTCCGGAAACAGAAGGTATGTTTCTTTCAACTTCCATGAAAGATGCAAAAGGAAACACTCCTTATCTGACTGAACTTGAGGGAATAAAGGAAAAAGGAGAAATCCTGTACAGGTATTATTTTAAAGAATATCGCTCGGATAATGTTTCTGAAAAAATTACTTATGCAAAATTATATGAACCTTATAACTGGATTGTCTGTACAGGAACTTATTTGAATTCGTTATATGAACCTGCTGGCGGTGTAAGCAATAAAAGCAAATTAATTTTTTATACGTTATGCATGATTCTATTTACACTTTCGGTATTGCTTTTTGTTTATATTGTTGCAGTTAACTTTATCAGTTCAAGAAAACTGATAAGAGAAACAGAATCGCTGAGGGGGAATCTGGCAACAGATGCTCTTACCGGAGCATGCAGCCGTCGTTACGGAGAATCCTTGTTGAAGGAATACTATAATAATTTTATTTCATCTGGAAAAAATTATTCGCTTGCAATACTTGATATAGATAATTTCAAGAAAATAAATGATACCTATGGCCATAAATCTGGTGACGATGTAATAAAAGTTATGGTAAATACAATAAAAGAATTTCAGAATTCAGATGATCATATTATTCGTTGGGGTGGTGATGAATTTATCCTTACATATAACAATCTGTCTGGTAGTCTGGACTCTGTTTTAGGAAAAATAAATAAAAAGAATTCTCAGCAGACGGTTATTACAGATTCTGGAGAGAAAATTAATTATACGATTTCGATAGGAGCAAGTATTTTTAATTCCAAAGACAGATCGTATGTTGATGCCATAAAACGTATTGATGATGCGCTTTATCTGGCTAAACGGAAAAAGAACACTTACTATATTCTTTGATTCTTAAAACTTAAGAGGATGTACTCTGTATTTTGTTTTTAGATAGACAGCATGTTTCTGTCATGTTTTAATTGCATATTTTTTTCTTAATGAACCAGAAATAATATCCGGTAAGTATGACTGCAGTGACGCACCAGCTTATCGGGTAGCATGTAAGGAGTGTATAAAAATCTTTGTGAGAGTTAAAGACTGTATATACCCATGTTATTCTTACACCGCATACTCCGAAGAAAGAAATTACAGCAGGCGCAAAAGACTGTCCGTAACCTCTGAGTGTACCGGAGAAGACTTCTATTAAAACATTTACAAGCTGGAACCATGTGATGAATAAAATTCTTGTCCGTCCGTAAGAAATAACATCAGGGTCTTCATTAAAGAAGAATAAAATTTTTCTTGCAAAAACTATTAGTATAAAAGAAATTATTACAGTAAAACCTGCATCAAGAAGAAGAGCCCTGCGGGTTACTTTTTTACATCGCTCTGTCTGTCCTGCTCCATAGTTTTGTCCTATAAAAGTTGAGGCTGCCTGACTGAAGGAATTAACTACGAAATATGCAAATATTTCTATATTAAATGCTGCTGCAGAAGCTGCCATTATGTCTGCGCCGAGAGAGTTTATTGATGACTGAATGATGATATTTGAAAAAGAAAACAGCATGGACTGTATTCCTGCAGGAACTCCGATTTTAAGAATTTCCTTGAGAATAAGACCATTTATCTTTAAGCATTTTTTTTCTATACGAATTCCTGTTTTATTATTCAGAAGAATAAAAAACATTATAAGTGAACTTACAAGATTAGAAAGTACAGTAGCAATTGCAACTCCATCTGCATTTCGTTTGAGGCATATTGTAAAAAAAAGATTGAGGAATACGTTAAGGATTCCTGCAATGATAAGACAGAAGAGAGGTGTTTTTGTATCACCGTATGAACGGAATATTGCAGATTCAAAATTATATAAAAGTATAGCCGGCATTCCCATCATGTAGATTCTGAAATATGAAGTTGCCATAGGAAGAACGTTTTCCGGTACGGACATTAAGGAAAGAATCGGGCGTGCAATTATCTGGCCGAGAATGGCAAGAAAAATTCCTCCTGAAACGCTTATGATTACGGCAGTTCCTGTTGCTTTGTTTATTTTGTCGGGATTCTTCTGTCCTATATATCTTGCAATTATAACGTTAACGCCAAGTGAGATTCCTACAAAAAGATTTATGAGAAGACCTATTACGGGTGTATTGCTTCCAACTGCCGCCATTGCAAATTTGCTGGAGTATCTTCCTACGATCATCACGTCTGCTGCATTAAACAGCTGCTGTAAAATTCCTGTTAATGCCAGAGGAAGTGCAAATAAGAGTATTTTATCTGTGATGGAGCCTGAAAGCATTTCAATTTTTTTTGACATAGTTTGTCTCACTTAATCTGGTTAAAGTATAGTGGAAAAGTTTTTTAATTTTAATAGGAGCAGATGTAAATTTTTTTTTTCATTCATTATAATCTCTGATTATGTTTGAAAATCGTCAGAAATTTTTTGGTGTCTTATTAGCAGCATTTTCTATTTTTATCTGGGGTGTAACTTTTGTATGTACTAAATATCTACTCAGATACTTTTCTTCTCTTGAAATTTTATTTTACAGGTTTGTTGCAGCATATGCAGGATTGTGGATACTTCATCCTAAGTACGAAAAAATTGAATTTAAGGATAACATCCTTTTTGCACTTGCAGGTTTGTCCGGTGTAGTTTTATATCAGCTGTTTGAGAATATTGCCATTCATTTTACGAATGCATCTAACGTAAGTGTTATCGTAAGTATATGTCCCCTGTTTACTGCTGTTGCCAGTCAGTTTTTCTTAAAAGAAAAGCATATTTCTTTCTGGTTTATTACCGGATTTATTATTTCAATAATCGGTGTAACTCTTGTATGTCTTAACGGAGATACTGCATTGAAATTTAATCCGAAGGGAGATCTGCTTGCACTTTCATCGGGAATATGCTGGGGATTCTATTCAGTTATTGTTTCTATACTGAATAGAAGAAAGTATAATCTTGTCTGTATGACCCGGCGTATTTTCTTTTATGCCGTTATCATGATGATTCCGTTATCATTGATTGGAATGAATTTTACTCATGCAGACGGAGATTTTCTTAAATCACTTTCGTTTAATATTAATCTTTCTTTTAATGCTGCTCGTTTTTCTAATATAATGAATGTTATCAACATGCTGTTCCTTGGTGTCGTTGCAAGCGGTATTTGTTTTACAATGTGGAATAAAGCCTGCAATATTTTAGGAACAGTAAATGTAAACTGCGGAATTTATCTGATTCCTGTGGTAACGATTGTTTTTGCTTTTTTTGTCCTTGGTGAAAAAATTACGCTCCTGGGATTTGCAGGAGCGGTTATTACAATTATGGGACTTTTTATAAGCGAAAAAAAATCTTCAACATTGAATTGAATTAGAATTTATAAACTGCAGTTATTCCGAAACAGCTTAAGTCTTTGTATTTTCCATAAAGGCCGTCTTCTGTATTTCCTGGAATAAAGAAATCTCCTTTTAAAGAAAGTTTCAGGCTGTCAGAAATACTGTATTCAGATTCAACAGAAAGCATGGATGAAAATTCATTTAAATCAAGAAGACCTGTAAAAAAGGGTTTTAGAAAGACTGAGGCTTGTCTGATGAATAAAGGATTCCCGGTTTAATTCATTTTTTGTTCCGGAAATATAATCCATGTAATATTGTGCTGTAACTGTCCATGAGGAAGGCATCCAGTCAAAACCTGCCAGAGCTTTAAACTGATTCTTTTTTAATTCATCGGTTATAAAGCGTTTATAAAAAAATGCTCCTTCAAGTCTGATAACTATTTCTTTAACAGGAATTGCAGCATCAAGTCCAAACATCGAAAGTCTTTTGTAGTTTCCTGTTATGTCTATTGTTTTGGAAGAATCATTTTCATCAGTGCGGACAGCATATGAAAGAACAGGTTCCCTGTCATAGCCGTAGAATCCGTAAAGAGAAATATCTGCTGAAGAAAAATAGGAACTTATTCGCAGGGCAGTTTCTGAATTGAAAATATTTCTATCCGGTAAAATAAGATTTTTTTCTGAGACATTATTTACAGGAAAAGTATATTCTCCGATTTGTATTGAGTCAGGAACAATAATTTTTTTTAACGGATTATTTTCTGCAAGGGGCAAAGTGCTTGGTGTAAAAACCGGAATCCAGTAAATGTCGGTACAGATTTTTTCTGATTTAAAAGAAAGTTTTGCTGCATTAATTCCCAATCGTGATTCAGCATAGTCAGAGGCAGAAAGTGAAGTTTCGTCTTTAGGGTACAGAATGTCTGTAACTTCCAGGCCGTCTGCCTTTCCCCATGATGTAATCTGGCGCCCAATCCGTAGAGCCCACCATTTTCCCGGAAGGAAATAATTATTGCTTCTTTATAGCTTCCTGTCACTTCCAGCTGATATTTTATATGGTTAATAAGATGGATTGTGTCATCAACGGCTATACCTAGAATCATCGGCATGATTGTCATGGTAAGCATATCCAGTGAGAAGTGTGCATATCCCATAACTCCTCCAACAACAATAACCGGTGCAAGATTCGGAATCATTCCGATAAGACCTGTTTTAATGCTTGAGAATGCAAGTATTAAAAGAATTGCGATTACAATAAATGAAAGTGTAAAGGATTTTAGTTCTGCGGTAACAAGCTTATGGTTCATCTCCGCATATTCAACAACTTCTCCAACAATGCTTATACCGGCATCAGGAAAAAGTTCTGCTGCATATTTTTTTGCATTATCAATATCTTCTACAATGAGGTTTGCATCATAACCTGAAAGTTCAACATGAACATGGGTTATTCCAAAGTTGTCACTTTCAATATCAAACCAGTCCTTGAAACTGTCGGAGTAGAAAACAAGATTCTGTGCAATTATGTCGTCATCATCAGGAATTGAATAAAAGTTAATGTCATCTTCATTGAACATTCTGTTTATTTCTTTCATCATCTGACAGGCAGAAGTTACACGGGGTTTTTCTCCTGAAATTTTTGTCAGGTTAAGACTACCCAGCTTGTTTTCCAGAGCTTCAAGATTTTTAAGTGAATCAGAATTTTTAAATGCTTCAGGATCGTCATAGCTTATCATTACATCGTAGCTGTAAAGGCTTCCAAGTTTTCCGGAAAGCATGTTAAGAAGTCGTTCAACATAAGGAATTTTTTTTTCCATCATTTCAATGTAATCCATGTTTACACTGATTTTGAAAATTCCAGGAATCATGGCGGCTATGATAATAAATGATGCAGCGGATATAAGAAGTTTTTTATCAATTATTTTGTTTCCGATTTTTTCAAAGCAGAGGTCTGCTTTTGTTGCTCCGTTTTTTTTTGTTTCCGGTTCTGTAATGAGTATCTGTTTGTCTTTTCCGAAACTCATCAAAATAGGAATCAATGTTATGACGTAAAGATAAACCGTAAATACTATTGAAGCGGAAATTCCTCCGACCCATCTTATAGGTCCGATTCCGGCAAACAGAAATGAAATCAAAGATGCAACGGTAGTTATTACGGTAAATAAAATCGGCCATCCGGTTTCTTCAACGGCTTTTACTACGGAGTCTTTTCGGAGACCTGTCCGTCTGAAATGCATTCGGAAGGAATTAACATAATGAACGGAATATCCTACAGACAGTGCCATTCCTAAAAGAATCGGAAGAGTAATCATGTTTGAGTCTGCCGTGATTCCCATAAGGGAACTTAGGCCGAGAACTGAACCGATTCCTGCTGAAGTTGCAATCATAGGAACAATTACACCTCTGAGTGAACGTACAAAAAGAACAAGACATAAGAGCAGGACGTGCGATGTTTTCTGAAGCATATTCAATCCCTCCCTCATAATTTTCCAAAGAGAGAATAATGTAAGTCTCTTTAGAATCATCAGATACGATATTGTTTACAAGAGATTCCCTGCTCAAGATAAAATCTTTGATTCTCTGCAGTTCTTCTTTGTCTTGAGGAACTTCATTGTCAAAAGGATTTTTAATCTCGATGCTGTCTTCTGTTCCTACAGGAATTTCAACCGTCATTATCGAAGTAGCTTTGTCTGCATAGGGAACTTCGTTTTCAAGCCGTTCACCCAGAATTTTTATTTCTTCAAGAACTTCCGGTGCAAAAACATCTTCAGCCTGAACCATGACAAGTATAAAGTCATCACTTCCGAATAATTCTTTAAATCTGTCGGAGTCAATTTTTACCTTTTTCCAGTCTTCAAATCAGTCTTCTTCGTTATTTGCCATTTTTAATTTTGGCAGACCTGAAAGACTGATGATTGAGAAAATACAGATGAGAATCAGGATAACCCATCTGAACCGCAACTGAAACTGCCCAGCCTTCTTAAAAAAGGAATTTATGTTAGAAATCTGCATGGTACACATCCTTTAATATAGAAATATATTAGCAATGGCTAACTCTAAATCTAATATTATATAACAGTGTTATGAATGTCAATGCAAAATACCCGGAGAAAAAAAACTGCCTGATAAGTATGATGCTTCTTATCAGGCAGTTGTCTTGTTTTAAGTCGTTGTAATGTCACGACTTAAAACATCGCTCTTTCAGAGTTATCTCTAAAAATTGCAATTTTTAGAGATTTCCTTATTTTTTATTTTACATTATCAATGATGAATGTTGTAACTGAGTTTGGAAGGAGAGTTGCGTTAAGAATTCTTCCATCAAGGTTGATAGGATCAAGTTCCTTAATGTTTTCTCCGTCAGCCATGCTTCCGCTTGTTCTGATTACGCGGGAAGTATTTCCGGTCTTCTTGAATGAAGAAAGATCAATCTGAATTTCTTTGTCAGATTTTTTATCATTTACGGCAACTATAACAACCTGTTTCTTTTTTGGATCGTAAGCAGAAACAGAGAAGTCTGCTGATTCAAGAATTGTACATCCTGGACGAATATATTTTGAGAACTGAGCGCATGCAAAATATTTTTTTGTAAGAATAATTTTTTCGTTGTCATGATCTGTTACAACAAGTCCCCAGTATCCCCAGCGTTCATGATTAAGGTCAATCATGTCATGGCGGTCTTCATTTCCATTCATGCCGACTTTAGAAATATGATTGTCGATTGCCTGCCACATTATCCAGGTTGAAGGAAGAAGTCCGTTCATATCAATAACGATTCTTTTTGCAAAAGAAAGGGCTGGTCCCATTTCTCCTGCATCTTCTCCTGCACGGTCGCCACCGTCAACTTCACTCATCCAGAGACCTTTTTTATTTGCAACTGCAAGTTCGCGAAGTTCTTCACGGCCAACACCTTCATAAGTGTGAACGTCAATTCTTTTAAGAACTTTTTTTGCTTCATCACTGAGCTGGCTGAATGCGTAAGTCTGAGTGTCGATACTTGTTTCATCAGTTCCGCAGAGAATTACTTTAGAAAGTCCGTGGCGTTTAAGTGCTTTATTCATTTCTACAAGCATGCGGCTCTGACTTTCTCCGATGTCAAAATGGCATCCTTCCTGCTTCCAGGAATTTGCACCCCAGTAATTTGTAGCAGGTTCATTCATTGGATCACAGCTCTGGAAACTTACACCCCATTCTTTTTTGTAGTGTTCCATTACAGTTGCCATATATTCTGCAAAATTTTCGTACTGGTCATCACGAAGGTTGTTGTCTTCTGCATGTTCTGCTCCGGAAGAACAGCCTGAATATGTCATGAAGTATGGTGCTGAGTTGGAGAAGGCTTCAACGATTACTCCGTCGCCTCCTACTTTAAGTGCACGAAGAAGAACATTGCGCTGGTTATGGTCAGCTGTCCAGTCATATTTTAAAGTGCCGTCTTCATTAAGGGTTGCATAACCCGGCATGTTGGAATCAGTACGGGTGATGTGATGATGGGAAGGATCGTCTCCGCCGCCGATATTAAAGCGGATAACGTTAAAGCCCAGGCTGTTTCCTTCATTGCTGTAAAGAAGTTCAGCTGCCTGCTGTGAAAGAACGTCAGAATATCCGATTCTGTTTGCCCACCAGCAGAAACTTGTACCCCAGCCTTCAAAAGGACCGAATGGTGATGCATTTTTTTTATCTACAACGATTACGTCAGCAGTTTTTTTATCTGCGTCTGAAGTTTCATTGTCCTGAGAAAATCCGTAACCTGCAATCATGGCACCTAAAGCCGTTGCTGCAATGATCTTTTTTGCTTTCATTTTTCCTCCGAAAAATTTACCTATAATATGAAAAGGTTTTCACCTTTAAGATTATCAGTGATAGTTTTTGTTGTCAATTTTATTTCCAGGCAGGAAAAAATTTATCCGTTCCCGTGCATTGGGAATGGAAGTGAGTTATATTTTTTTCTCGATGAGTGCAGTGAATTCACTTAAAGAGAGGTCAAAATAATGAGCGGCTTTATAGAGAGTGGTTAAAGATGGAATTTTTTTGCCGTTTTCAATTTCAGAAATATATACCTGATGGGAATCGATTGCATCGGCAAATTTTTCTTGAGATACACCTTTTTTTTGGCGCAGTTCCCGCAGAGTTTCTGCAACTGCATTATTAATCGGCATGTTTATAGGATAAAGGCATTTAAATTGAAAAGTTATAAGCAATAGCTTATAATTATGAATATAAGCAGTTACTTATATAAAATTAATGGAGGATTTTTATGAAAAAAGGTTTAATTGTAATTTCTGGGTTGTGTTTTGCATTGCTTTTTATTGCTTGTAATACAACTAAAACAAAAGGAGCCGGTATAAAAGGTCAGGGATCGACAATAGATACAGGCAAGCGTGTTATGATTGATTATCAGGGTGGTACATTTGGTTCAGAAATTCCAGAGTGGGTTAAACTTGTAGCCGATGGACAGTATTCAGAAAAAGTTTTATCAAAGTCGATGCCAGGTGTTGAAGAAAAAAAAGTGTTTGTAGTTACTAACCGGGGCAATAAGTTGAATTATATTGAGCAGTGGACAGATTTGGTAAAAATAGAAACTGAAGTTGCCGGTATTATGGAAAGAATTGCTGTAAAATCTGTAGAAGCAACAATGAGCGGTAGTGATAATGAAGATTTGCAGGAAACTATAAAAATGTATAGGGAATCATTATCAAGTGTAAGACTTTCTGGATTAGAAAAAGTTGCAAGTTACTGGACTAAAAATAAGATTGTTGATGATGATGGTGAAACAATAGAAACGTTTTATGAATACTATGCCGTATGGGGTATGGATAAAAAGCTTTTTAACAATCAGTTAAAAGAAGCCCTTAAGAGAATTGATGAAACTGCAACTGATACAGCAGCACTTAAGGAAAAAATTATGGAAGATTTGATGGATTCCGTTAGTGACGGTAGCATTACAGATGCTTATCAGTATTAAAATGAAAAAATCTGTTCACATTATTTTCTATTTTTTTACCGTAGTTATTTGTGCATCGTGCAGTTCTTTACCAAAGAATAAAAAACCTTTGTGGGCAGATTCTTTTTCCGTAGTTCAAGTTTTTCCGCCTGAAAAATATATTACAGGCTTGGGGTATGCAGAAACAAGGGAGATGGCTGTTTCTGCTGCGGACGGAAATCTTGCTTCTTATTTTTCTCGAGAAATTTCTTCGCTTACCAGAGTTACTCAAAATCTTTCAAATGCAGATGAAGCGAAAGAAAATCTTTCGAGAGAAATAATTATAAAATCTAATATTGAGTTGTTTGGTATAAAGCATACAGAGTGTTATTTTGATTCGGCTAGTAAGAATTATACTGTGTGTGCTTATATTTCAAGAGATGAGGCATGGAGTATTCTGACGCAAAAACTTTCTGTTGTGCAGAATGCATTCATAAATGGAATTTCTATTGCGGAATCAGAAACGGAGCCTTTTAAAAAATTGCTTGCTGTGAATCATACTTTTTCGCAGGAAGAAGATTTTTTTAATCTTTATGTAATGGCACTTGCTGTATATCCGAAAAGATGTGGTACCTATACTAAGACAGCCCGGCGCTTTGCAATTGAAAAACAAAAAGCAGCAGTGCTGAAAAAGAATGTTACTTTTTCTGTAACAGTAAGTGGTGATTTTTCTAAACAGATAAAAACTAAAATTGAAAGTCAGCTTTCTAAAAATGGATTTACAGTTTCTAAAGACGGTGCATATAAACTGAATGCAACAATTCGGGCAGATGTATATGAATACAATGGAATGTATTCATGTATGCCGCAGATAGAAATATTTATAGATAGTTCTGGTAGTACGGTGGCATCATTTGCAGCGGAATTAAAAAAAATTTCTGCTTACAATGCACAGACGGTAGAAAAAGTTTCGCTGGCAAATCTTGAAAAAATTCTTGAAGAACAATTTGTTCAAGAATGTCTGTATTAAGTTTTATGGAGTAAAAAATGAAAAGACGATTCTTAAAACTTTTGCAGTTTATATTTCTTTGCAGTAGTTCTTTTGCTGCAAAAAGTCTTGATGAAACTCTTAATATTGTTGCGAGTGATATTGTGGAAAAATGTGATGCAGATTCAATTCTTGTAATTGATGATTTTGAATCACCTGCTGAAGAAATGACTTTTTATATTCGGGAACAGATTGCAGATTTGATCTATCACGAAGATGGTTTAGTCCAGATTGTAACAAGAGATAGAATGGACATTATAGAAAAAGAATTAATATTTCAAAATTCAGGAAAAGTGAGTGAAAGAACAATAGTGTCTGTTGCAGAACGTCTTGGAGCAAAATCTATTGTGTTTGGAAAATTTGAAGAATTGAATGGTGGGTATATTCTCAGAGTTCGAATGCTGGATGTGGAGAAGGCTTCATATTTGTTTAGGAAGAGTTATGAGATTTCTCGGTCGTCCAAAACGGAACAGCTTTTAGGACGGGCTTCAGTCTGGCATAAGGCATCGATTGGAAATATTTTAGAAATTAATAAGAATTCGCTTGAATTTATTTCTCCTTCCATAGGAATAGTTTTTAATTATGGGCTTACAAGAAATTTTTCAGTTGGAGTTAATTTCATTACAAGCTTTGATTTGTATGAAAAAAATAATTCTGTCTTAACAGTCGAATCACTTTTGACTTCGAGGTTTTATCTTGTATCTCCGACAGGTGAACCATTATCTGGTTTGTTTTTAGAGGCTATGGGAGGGTTGTCTTTTTTATTTATAAATTCAGAACTTGATAATGCAGCTAATGCCGGTGGAGCTGTTGGTTTTAGATTTGTTTTAAATAAGATTTATGTGGAACCTGTGTTTCGTGCTGGGTATCCCTATTTATTCGGAGCTGGTGTCGGAGCTGGAATAAGATTTTAGGAAAACAGGAGGAAGAAATGTTTAATAGAATAATAAATCAATTTAGCAGAGTAGTTGTTTTGTTTATTATTTTTTTCTGTTTTTCATCATGTGAAAATTCTTTTTTTATTGATGCGGCAGGATTGTATACAGTGTCTTTTGAGACAAATACAGATACTGAACTTGAAAGTTATCGTACAAAAAAAATAGAAAGTATTCCCCTGCTTGAAAAACCTGATTCCATGTTTGTGGGATGGTATACGAATTCTTCTTTTGCAGGAGAAGCAATAACTTTTCCATATGAAGTAAAAAAAGATATTACGCTTTATGCAAAATGGAATCAAAAATTTATAGTTGAGTTTGAATCAAATGGCGGATCTGAAATTGCAAGTTATAAAACGGCAGAAATTTTAACGTTACCTGACATAACTCGAGAGGGGTATTTTTTTGCGGGATGGTATGAACAGTCTGATTTTGGAGGAGAAGCTGTAACAGTCCCATATCAGGTTACGAAAGAAACAATTTTTTATGCTAAGTGGTTGAAGATATATACAGTTAGTTTTGAAACAAATGATGGAACAAGGATAAATCCTATTCAGACTGCAATTATTAACAGTGCACCTGTTACAAGAAAAGATGGAAATATTTTTATTGGATGGTATAAAGAATCTGCACTTGTGAATCAGGTTATGTTTCCATATCAAGTAAATTCAGATATTACTTTATATGCAGGATGGGTAGATGCAAGTAATTCAATTTATACTGTAAAGCATTATCAGCAGGATACATCCCGGAATTCATATACATTTATTGAATATGAAACTAAATATGGTATTGCCGAGGAACAAACAATTGCTGTTGCAAAAAATTATCCTGGTTTTACTGCAATTCCATTTACGCAAAAAATAATTTCTGATGATAATTGTACTACTGTAGAAATTTATTATGATAGAAATATATATACATTAAGTTTTAATTCCAATGGTGGAAGTGGAATTATAGAAAATAAAAATTTCTGGTATGGGGTAAACACGCAGTTACCGGACAATACTTTTGAAAAACGCGGATATGTGTTTGCAGGCTGGTCAAAAACAGAGACAGGAAATATTGATTATGAGAATGAAGATTACTACGCAATAGAAAATAATTCTACATTATATGCTGTATGGGAACCTGTGAGTTATTCTATAAATTATGTTTTGAATAATGGTAAGAATTCAGAATTAAATATTTTTTCATATACAATTGAAGATGAAGTAATTTTGAGTAATCCAATTCGTGAAGGATATGTTTTTTTGGGCTGGTATACAGATTCTTCATTCTCAGAGAGTTCAATTACAAAGATTACTGCCGGAACAACAGGAAACAAAACTTTTTATGCCAGATGGGAAATAATTAAATATTCAGTAACATATATTTTGAATGAAGGAACTTTGCTGGTATCAAATCCTGAAGCATATACAATTGTGACATCAACTTTTGCTTTGAATTCTCCTGTTAGAACTGGATATACGTTTGCTGGATGGTATGATAATCCGGATTTTAACGGAAGCAGCTGTAATCAAATTTCAAAAGGTTCTTATGGCGATAAAGTTCTGTATGCAAAATGGACTGTAAAAAGTTATACCATTACTTATAATTTAAATGGTGGAAAAAACAACAGTAATAATCCCCGGACTTATACGATTGAAAGTGATTTAATAACTTTACAGAATCCAACTCGTGGCGGATGTATATTCAGAGGTTGGTATACATCATCAAACTATTCTGGAAATATAGTAACACAGATTGAAAGTGGTTCAACAGGAAATAAAGTTTATTTTGCAAAATGGGAACTTGTACAATATACAATAGGTTATAATTTAAATGGAGGAAGTTTTATAACTTCATATCCTGAAACTTATTATGTCACGACTGCAACATTTTATTTACCGACTCCTGTTCGGACAGGATATACTTTCGCTGGCTGGTATGCAAATTCTTCATTTTCAGGAAATAAATCAATTCAAATTGTAAATGGAAGTTTTGGAAATAAAACTTTTTATGCAAAATGGACTCCAACAGTTTATACGATTATGTATGAACTTGATGAGGGAATAAATAACAGTCAGAATCCTGATTCATATACAATAGAAAGCAGTACAATTCTGTTAGAAAATCCATCAAGAACCGGTTATATATTTAAAGGCTGGTATCTGGATTCATCTTTTTCCGGAGAACAGGTTTCAGAAATTGAATCTGGTTCAACAGGAAATAAAACTATATATGCAAAGTGGGAGATAATAACCTGTTCAATTACGTATAATTTAAACGAAGGAGAAAATTCTTCTGCGAATTTAAATACTTTTACAATAAAAGATATTCCGCTTGTTTTAAAACCTGCGGTACGAAAAAATTATTCTTTTCTGGGATGGTATGCATCTGCTGATTTTAATGGAGAGCCGGTTTCGCAGATATCTGGTATTGATGATGAAAATGTAACTCTTTATGCAAAATGGATTTATGGATGTGTTGTTACGGCAAAGACAGTAAACACATTTGATGCAAGTACTGTTGATACAGTTGTCGTTTCCGGAGAAATTGCAGTGCAGGGATTACGAACACTTGCATTACGATTGAATAAGTTTTCTTCAGTAACAACACTTGATTTATCAAAAGCAGAAGGTTTATCAACTTTGGAATGTATTTATATTTCAGAAACAAATGGTTCCAGAAAAGCTTCTTTTTTAGACGGATGCAGTAATATTACAAATGTGATTCTACCGGAGAATCTGACAGAAATAGGGGAATATGCTTTTAGAGACTGTAGAACGCTGGAGTCTATAATTATCCCTTCAAGTGTAAAAAACATTGGTGAATCGGCTTTTGTGTATTGCACAGGGCTAAAGGAAATAAATTTACCGGAAGGGCTTGAATCGGTTTCAGATTTTGCTTTTTATAACTGTTTTGGGCTTGAAAGATTAACAATTCCATCTTCTCTTACTACTCTTGGGTGGAATGCATTTGGTAATTGTAGAACTCTTAGTTCTGTATTAATAAAACCTGGATTAACTAGAATTGGTAATCAGGCATTTTATTATTGTGATAGCTTAAAATCTATTGAAATTCCAGATACTGTTGTAACTATTGGAGAAAATGCGTTTGGACACTGTATGCAAATAACAATTATAAATATTCCTGAAAGTGTTAAGGAAATTGAAAAAGAAGTATTTTATAATTGTGATTCATTAGTCAGCATAGTAATTCCTGACACTGTTGAGACTATGGGAGAAGGTGTTTTTGGAATGTGCACTTCTTTATCAGAAATTAACTATGAAGGAACAAAGAGTCAGTGGAATGTAATATCTAAGTCATCAAGCTGGATGGGGAAGAATTCTGCTATCACAAAAATCATTTGCAGCGATGGTGAAATAGAACTGTAGATAAATACATTTTGAGTGAGGGGGATTATTATGGAAAAAGTAATGTTTGTTTGTATTAATAAGTCTTTTGAAAAATTTTCAAATGGAATTATAGTAAAAGGTAGGGAATCTCTTTACGAATGTACAAGGAAATATTGGCCAGTAAATATTTCGAGAGCAAATAGATGTATAGGCAAGTTAGTTAAAAATTCAAAATAGAGTTTTTTATATATATAAATTAGGAGTGAAAATATTAACTATGAAAAAATCTAATTTTAATACAATTGAAGAAATGTCGAAAGAAAAAGCAGATTGGGTTGTTCAAACAAAAAAATTAAATAATTTTAATGGAATAAAAAATACATTAACAAAGCTTTATACATCTTCAGGTCATTTCATTTTTGAATTACTTCAAAATGCGGAAGATGTTTATGCAACTGAAGTAAAGTTTGAATTATATACAGATAGATTAGTTTTTGAACACAATGGTTCTCGACCTTTTGATATCGATGATATTAATTCAATTACAAACATTGGAGATAGTACAAAAGAAGATGATGGAAATTCAATTGGAAAATATGGAGTAGGTTTTAAATCTGTTTTTGAATATACTGCTTCTCCGGAAATACATTCAGCGAATTATCATTTTAAAATTATTGATTTATTTATTCCAAAAAGTATAGATGCTTATAAGGACTATGATCCATCTAAAACTGTAATTATTTTACCTTTTAATACTGAAAAAAATGCTACAACATGTTATGAAGAAATAAAAAATTCTTTTAATGAATTAGAAAGTGATGTTTTATTATTCTTACAAAATATTGCTGAAATAACTTGTGTTTTTGAAGAAACAAAAATTAAAATCTCAAGAACAAATTCATATATACTTGATAATTGTCCAAAAAATGTTTGTAGAATTCAAAAAAGTACTTTCAGTGGAAACAATAGAAAAAACACAAAGCCTGAGTTTTATAAAAGATTTTTTAAGAAAATAAAAGTTAGAAATGGAACTGATGAAAAAAAAATAACAATTGGTATTGCTTTTCAGGTTATTAATAGTGAGAAAAAAAATTGGAAAATTTTTCCAATAGTGAAGAAAGATTCATCTCCGGGTGGAGAAATTTTTGCATATTTTCCATGTAAGTCTGAGGAGTGTAAGTTTTGTTTTCATATACATGCTCCTTTTGCTTTAACTGTTGATAGAGAGAAATTACGTGAAAATGATGAAGCAAATATTAGGGTTATAGAGTGTATTGGGCAATTAATTTGTGAGTCAATGGAAGAGTTAAAAGATGTTGGATTAGTTTCTTTAGAATTATATAAGACACTTCCAAATTTAAAAGATGATATCGATTTAGGAAAGTATGAGAAAATAAGATCAAAAGTAATTACTTATTTTTTGAATAATCCATATATTTTAATGTCTGATGGTTCTTATGAGGATCCACATAATAAGTTTATTGGTTCTCATAATATACAAAATTTGTTAAGTGATGAAGATTTATCTTTGTTCTATAATGTAAATCAAAGAAAGTTTTGGGTAAAGAATCCAATGCAAAATAATCGAGATTATAATTTTCTTATTTCGCTTGGGATAAAAGAATTTGGAATTGTAGAATTTTTAAAAATATTAATAAAAAAGCAAAGAGACGAGAAAGAAGTCTTTAATACAATAATTGAAAGATTTCAAAATCGAAATATATCGTGGTTTGTACGATTATATTCTTTGATGTTTGATGCATGGAAATCCATTGAAACGCAATTTTCAAGAGATTCAATCCGATTGTTGCAATTATGTTATTGTAATGATGAGAAGCTTTATCCATTTGAGGATTGTTATTTAATAAATTCTGTTTCATCAATGGCTTCAGAATCGATACATTGTGTTAATATAGATTGTTTGATTAGTCAAGAAACAAGACATGATTTAGAGTATTTTTTTGAAGATCTGGTTGGAATAAAGGAATATGAATTATCAGATCTGATACATAACGAGTGTAGAAAATTTGAAGAAAAAAGTAATAAAACTATACAAGAGTCTTTGATGTTTTATGAGTTTTATAAAGAAGATAATTCAATTATTGATATATTAAAGCAGTATAAAATTTTTTGTTCTGATAATGGTGTATGGGATAAAGCTGAGTTTTTTTATTTATCAGAAGAATTAAAGGATTCATGTAAAAATCTTTCAATTTATTATGATTACTATAATTTAAAAGTGAATGAAGAAAATAAAAAGATTTATAATAAGTCTTATAGTTATCCAAATATGTATAAATTAAATCCCGAATATAAGACTTTCTTTTACTCTGATGTGGATTTCTCTAAATTTTTAGATTTTCTTGATATAATAGGAATATATACTTCCATAGTTGTGTGGGAATCGCCGTGTAAGATGAATCCAATGTGGTTGAAAATTCAGGAAAATTCTGAAAAGTTTTTTGGTGGAAATGCAACTGAAACAGATGTGGATTACGAAATAAAATATCTAGATTCATTTTTAAAAAGATCTTCTAAGGCTGTTGTTTTTGAGCTTATTTGGAATTTTTTAAAAAGTGCAAATTTAGAATGGAAAAATTGTGAATATAGTCCTGCTAAAAAGTATTTACCAAAATCATATAATTCTCATATTGTTTTAGATTTATGTAATAATGAATGGGTTTTACAAGTTACGGATGATAAGACTTATTTTGTAAAACCAGAAGATGCTTGTTTATCTCGATTACCAGAATATTATGAAAAGGAATATGAAAATTCGAGTATCAAAGAATGGCTTCTTTTAATGAATTTTGGAAAAAATGAGAGTCAAAAAAATGATTCATCTCTTATGGAAGTAGATATAGATTTTGTTCATCTAATCAAAGATTTGCAAAATAAAGGTATTTCAAAACAGAGAATTGTAGAATCTATGAATATACTTAAAAACGAAGATTCTAATTTTATAGATGAGATATCTGATGAAATGAGAAACCAAAGCGTTCGGATAAGTAAAAAACAAAAAGAACTTATAGAATCATTTTTAAGAAGTATTTATAGTGATGAGGATAATAGAATTCATTGTCAAATATGTAAAAAAACTATGCCATTTAAAAATAAAGATGGTGAAGATTATTTTGAAAGTGTTCAATTATTTTCGACTGAATTAGTTCAAAAAGAAGTAAAGGAAAATTATGTTGCATTATGTCCTGTATGTTCTGCAAAAATGAAAGTGTACTATCAGTATAATAAAAATAGTAAGAAACAGTTATATGATAGAATTTATCATAGTCAGCCTAATACTAATGTTTTTAGAATTAATCTTGATAGAGATGAGGAAATCCTTTTTTCAGAATGTCATATCTCGGAATTAAAACAGAGTATGAATAATAAAATATGAATATACATTTGAGATAGGAAAAGTTATTTTAAAACTTCTTAATTAACTTGGTTCATAATAGAATAACAATTGGAACTGTAGACTCTATTGTATATTTTTAAACTAAACGGAGGAATGAAATGACATTTAATGAAGCTTTAGTGAATTTGAGAAAAACTACTATGCCGGAATTTGATGCTGGTTATGCGGTAACAATTCCAGAATTCTGGGATAATTTTGTCGAACCCAGGTTACCAAATGAGAAAACTGTTCTTTATTGGAATAAATTATTAATGGAATATATAAATGAAAACGATCCTATATTTGTTATAAGAGCATTTTCAAATACAAATAAAACTCCAAGAAGGGATCTTTTAACAAGGACAAATAAAAAGTTTTTATTTACTTATTCTGATAATGGATTTGCAAAATTTATTGCAAAATTAGTTTATTCTAATATTGAATTGGATTATGCAGATTTTAAAAAATACATGTCTTCGGGTGAAATGCCTGTAAGTGAATTTATAGGAAGTTTAGAAAAGAGCCGTGCTTTTTATCCAGTTCAAAAATTTGATTATGGTGAATATAAGCTGGCGCATATTATTGATTCTGGAAAGAATTTTTGTGTTGAAGGAAAGTTATTAGACATGCAGGAAATTTGTGATAAATATTTTCCTGCAGGTAACATTGAAGACTGGAAATTTGATGGAAGTAAATATATTAGAGATTTATTGGTTTCAGATGAAGCTAAAAGTATTATAATTGCACATTATTTACGTTTTATTGACCCAATGAATTATTTTTTAACTCCTAAGCCAATGAGAAATGGGATTTCTTATCATAAATGTGAAAATGGTATTAGTGATATAGCAGAATATTCTCCTCTGCAGGTATTCGCGCGAGAAAGATTTTCAGAACTATATGGTAAAAGTTATGATGAATTTCTAAAATTAATTATGATTACTGATAGTGGTAATTATTCAAAAAATAAAGATTTAAATAATGATATTGGAATTCGCTGGCAAAAGTTTTCGCTGGAATCAAAAAACAATGCCAAAGAAGATTATAATTTTTCAAAATCAGTAGATATAAGTCTGGAGCATAAAATTCAAGATTGTGATGTAAAAGCAAGGTATTATTCTAATAGATTAATCTTTTATCGGGATATAATTGAGCCATTAGGTGATAATGATATATTTGAATGTATAACACCAGAAGGTACATTTGCTATGTCTAAGAAGGATTTTTATCGAGTTTTTAGTAATGTTGCAAATAATGTTACATGTTACATTCGCGATGGAAAATATTCATATCCAAAAACTCCGGAAAAAGCAAGACAGTTTCTTATAAAGGATTAATTGTGAATGTGAAGTACAGGGCGATGCATTCATGGCTCGCTTCCGAACGGAATACCAAAATCAAGTATATAAACATCACCACGAGTCATTTTTTATGCTCTCCCATACGGTTGACAGGCTTGATTTTCTACATAAGCAAGTGCATCTGACATATTAAACCTCCAGCAACAATTAGAGAATGAAATTTAATATTTTGCACAAAGTCAAGTTAGACCTGATTTTTATTTATCATGTTACATTAAATATACACCGTAGCATCAGCCAACAGTGCGTATATCTGTATAACTATTAATTCACAGAGATAACAACTGCTTAAACCGCACAGGCCTTGAGCCTGTGTCGGCTTTGAACTTCTTGTTATACGAGTACAGACTTCTTCTTTGCAATAGATATATGTTCTTTTTCTGAGTTCTTAGCAAGAAGATATACACAATATTGATTCATGCTTACGCCTTCTTTTTTTGAATCTTCTGCGAGAATTTTATGTAATGTCTTTGGAAGACGAAGCTTAAACTGACCGGAATAGGAATTTGCGGTTTCTGGTTCTGCTATTTCTATATTATCTTCAATTGCAGCGGTTAACCATGCTTTTTTTGCGTCTTCAGCATTTGCAACGACTTCAGCTACAGTTTCTCCACAAGTAATGCAGCCAGGAAGTTCCGGATATGAAGCGACGAAACCAGATTCTTCTGTATCTGGAATAATTTCCAATTTATATGGTAATTTCATATATTCTTCAAAAGTTTTCATATCAGTCCTCCTTCTTCTTGTTGGCTTCTTCTGCCTCAACTATTTCTTTTACCATTCTTACATAAACGACTTTTATCGGTTCATGATTTGGGATGGTAATAGGATTGCACCCGGGTTTTCGGAATGTATAATGACTACTACCGCTTTTTGGTTGTGATACAACATACCCATAGCTTTGCAGAATTTTGCTTAGTTCTGCAAACCGCATATTCTTATCAAGCGATTTTATTTTGCTTAATAATTTTTCCCATTGTGCCATGATTATATTGTATATGGTGTCATATATGGTGTCAAGTTATTTTCCAATTAGTATTTGATAACTCTTGGCTTTCCTATACTTCCATCCCATAATTTCATTTTCTCTATAATTTCTAAGCAAATCCAAGTCAACTTCAGCCAGATAAATACCTTCTGTCTCAGGAGCTTCAAATACACACATATCCCGTACACCGTCTTCTTCGCGAAGCCAGGCAACTCCATCAAAAAGAGTGGAATGACCGTTGCAATCAGGTTGACCGGCAGGATAATTACATGTGCAAACTGCCAGCATGTTTTCATATGCACGAGTTCGCAATGCTGATAACCTGTTAATTTCCATAGGACAGGCATTTGGAGCAAGAATTATTTCTGCCCCTTTAAGCATTAGTACTCTTGCGCTTTCTGGAAACTCTCTGTCAAAGCAAATCATTGTACCGATTTTTACCTTTGTAAACCCCAAATCTAAATCAGCAACGTAAAAATCATCTCCCGAAGAAAGTACTTTTTCAACGTCAAAATCACATGTATGAACTTTTGAGTAATGTAAAACTTCGTTTCCTTTCTTATCAAAGAAGATTACGGAATTCAACGGCTTGGGATTGTTAGTTTCTAAAAAAGTGATTCCAATTGCAAGATTTAGTTCTTGCGCTAGTTTCTTGAAAGAAAGAATAAAATTAGAATTTTTATTTATTGATTGAGATTCAAGTTCTTTTTGATCCAATGAAATTTTATAACCTGTACTCCACATTTCTGGAAATAAAGCTATATTCGCTCCGAGTTTTTTTGCTTCTATGCAGGCATCCAATCCTTTTTTTAAATTTTGCTCAATTGAAGCTTCAGGAAGCAATTGTAACATTGCAATTTTTATCTTCATACATTCTCCAATCTAGCTGCCCAATGCGGGCGTCCACATAACTTATATTACACTTCATCAATTAAATTAACCCGTTTTCTTCTTTCCTGCCAGTCTGTAACAAGTTCTTCCGGTGCGATTGGAATAGCTTCATCAGCCCATTGCCAGGTCCATCGCCGAATAGAAAAAAGCTGGTTGCTTCGGAAGCTTAATATAATTCCATCTCCGTCAGGGCCGGGATTTTTTTTATCAGGAGAAATATTCTGGTTTTCTCCCCAGATGCGGTTTTTTGCATAGCGGGCTGCATAACCGTGAAGATGGATTTTATAATCTAAAAAACAATCATGACACATACAGCCGAAGGACCCTCTTGTCATTTTGCGGAAATCATAGTCCTTAGGAAGTGTAAAAACTTCTTTTGTAAGCTGAATGTTTTTCATTTCGCCTAAGGAATATCGTCGTTTTCCATTTTTTATTACGTCAAGAGCATGAAGATTCCAGTTTCCGTTATCAAAAATAAGCTGCCACGGTTGTACTCGTCTTGGAGATGGTTTGGTATCCGTGAGGGATTGATAATCAAAAGTAATTATCAGGTTTTCTCTCAGGGCTTTATCCAGAAGCCGCCAGGTTTCTGCAGGAATGTCTTTATTTGGTGCACCGACAAAAATTATTCTGTCATTATCGGGAGATTTATTTATTTTAATATTTTCAATTGATAAATCCTGCTTTTCTATAGCAAGGGATTCAAAAACTTCCTGAGCTTCCTTGTAAAGAGGATTTCCTTTTACAATATCCATAAGAGTCTTAATCAGTTTTGCGGCTTTTGCAGCATTGTCATCTGTATAAAAACGCGGTAACCGGTATTTTGGATCAGTATAGAAATATCCGCTTGTTTCAAAATCTGTATCAATTGGAGCCTGATATTTTTCTGTAAGCTCCTTTATGTCACGGAAAAAAGATGTTCTTCCAGTTTTTATTTTATACTTGTCATTAAGTTCAGAAATGATCTGATTCCATTTCAGTTTTCGTCCAGATGCTATAATTTCATCAATAGCCTGAAATCGTTTTGCTTTTTCTGTAAAGTCTATGGCCATAAAATCTCCGCCCGTTATTTATATTTTAGACTATAAGATTGAATTGTCAATTTTATTTCTCACTTTGAAATAACAGGGAGGATTTTTTGTGAAGTTATTCGTCCAGGAATTTTCCACCGGTTTTTTTATAGCCGTTTTTTTCTGTGGAGAAGAGTGTATTGTTCTCCTGCAGCTTGAATATTCCCCCGGTAATTTTAATTTCGTGAACAGATGAGGCATCGTCTTTTTTTGTGTCGGTTTTGAAAGCTGTTTCGTTATTTGAAATAAAAAAGTTTCCGGAATCAATAAAAATAGTCTTATCTGCTTTTATTCCGTTTTTTGAATTTGAAAGGTATGCAGAAAAAGTTTTTCCTTTTTCAACAGTAAAGGTTTTACAGTTAATGGCAGAACCGTCTTTTGTTCCTTCAAAGTGGTAAGTGCCGGAACCTTTGAGTTTTACATCATCAGCTTTTACACCGTGATAAGTTTTTCCGGAAATATAAATAGTTCCTTTTCCGCCGATTTCAAGATTTTTTTTACATTGAACTGCGGCGGTTTTACTTCCGGAAGAACCAGAAGCGATTATATAGTTTACGCTTTTTTCTACTGAAGAGATTTCTGTTTTTGCTTCTCCGTAAACTGCAGGCTGTCCGTTTGTGTTTTCAATAAACGCATTATTAAGTTTTAAGACGGTATTTTTTGTTTTGTTTATAATCTGTCCGTTAAAGTAACCTGAGATTATATATTCGGCTCCTTCCTTTTTCGGGCAGAGGGTGACGGTGTTTTTTTCTATTTTAACAGATGAATCAGAAGGAATAATTTTGAATTCACCGTAATTTTTTTTGTCCTGAGAAAAACAGAATGTTCCTAAAATAAAAATTATTGCTGCAGAAAAAAGTTTTTTCATAAAGTTTTCTCCCTGGTTTTAAAAAGTATTAGTCTTCTATAAATATAGCGCCTGATGTGTTCCAGCTGTCTTCATCGGTTGTATAAAGACTTGTATTGTTGAATAAATGAAATGTTCCTCCTGCCAGGTTTATGTAATGAGCCGTATTAGGAGAGTCTTCGGAAGTATCTGTTTTTAGGGCAGTACCGTTGTCGTATAAATAAAAGTTTCCTGAGGCAACAGAAATATTGCTGTCAGCTTTTATTCCGTTTTTTGAATTTAATAGATAGCAGGAGAAGGTTTTGTCTTCTTCAACAGTAAGTGTCGTGCATTTAAGGGCTGAGCCTTTTAGAGTCCCTTCAATATAAAACTTTCCGGTACCTTTTATTTTTGCTTCTTCTGATTCAACTCCGTGACAGATTTTTCCCGATACGTACAAAGTTCCGCCGCCACCTAAAACAAGTCCCCGTTTTCCTTCAAGAGCTGCGGTTTTAGCAAATCCTTTTCCCCAGGAAACGATGTAGTTTGTGCTGTCTTTTGCTGCAGAAATTTCTGCTTTGGCTTCACACAGAAGGGCAGGTCGTCCGTTTGAGTTTTCGATAAATGCATTCTTTAGTTTTATAACAGTGTTTTTTGTTGTGCAGCAGATTTCTCCGTTGTAGTATCCGCTGAGTGTATAGGTAACATCTTCTGCTTCTGGTGCAATTACGATAGTGTTTTTTCCAAATTTTACGGAATCATTCAAAGGTGAAATTTGTAATTCCGTTCCATAATTTTTTCTTGCTTCATCATAATTAACAGAAAGTTTTACAGGTACTTTCTTAAAGCAGGATGTAAACATAAGAGAAATTATTATTGAAAATAAAAAAAGTTTTTTCATAAGCAGTTCCTTTATATAAATAAATTATATTCATCGGTTTTTCTAAAAACAATGAAGATAATTTAAGAATTCAAAATATAAATAAATATTATTCGTATAATTTTTTTTTATATTTTATTTTTTTAAGAATTGTAAGAGTTTTTGAATTATACTTTTTTTTCAAGGAGGTAAGATTAAGATGGCAATTGAAGTTTTCAACAGGCGTGAAATAAAATATATGCTCGATGATGACGACAAAAATGCATTGCTTTCGATTATTGGTGAATACATGAACAGTGATCCGTTTAATAAAGACGGAAAAACTTATTCCATCTGCAATTTATATCTCGATACAGAAGCTGATGAATTGATTCGTAAATCGCTGGAAAAACCTGTATTTAAAGAAAAGATTCGTTTAAGAAGCTATGGAACAGTTGCACTGACAGATAAAGTTTATCTTGAAAGTAAGAAGAAATATGATCACGTTGTAAATAAGCGGCGCACGGCTTTTATTCTTTCTGATGTATATGAATATTTTGAAAAAGGAATAATACCTCAAAACCCTGAAGTAAAAATGAATCCTCAGGTTATGAAAGAAATAGATTACATCATGAATTTTTATAATTTAAAACCGAAGGTTTTTATTTCTTATGACCGTCTTGCGTTCTTTGAAAAAAATAATTCAGATTTTCGCCTGACAATTGACAGGAACATTCAGTCCCGGAGAACAGATCTGAGACTGGATTCTCCTGCATATGGACAGCAGCTTCTTCCGGAAGGAAAGTGGCTTATGGAAGCAAAGGCATTTAAGGCTTTTCCGTTATGGTTTGTAAGGTTCCTTTCTTCAAGGAAAATTTACAGCACTTCTTTTTCTAAATACGGTACGGAATATAAAAATTACGTGCTGACAAAAAAATAAATTTACTGACAGAGGTTTATTATGAAAGAATTTTTATTGGGCTTTTCAATTAAGGCAGAAGATGTAACAATCTTTATGAACATGATTCTTGGACTTATTGCCGGAGTGATGATTTCCTGCGGTTATATTCTTGCAAACAGAAATAAAAAGTTTTCCAAGAATTTTGTAATAACAGTTATGCTTCTTCCTGTGATAATGACTATTGTGATTCCGTTTATTGCCAGCGATCTTAAGAAGACACTTTCCCTTGCAGGGGTTTTTGCTTTGTGCCGTTTCAGGAGTATTCCTGGAGATTCAAAAGACATTCTTTATGTTTTCTTTTCAATTGCAACGGGACTTATAATCGGTCTTAACAGTTACTTTGTTGGATTCCTTCTTGTATTCTGTGTAAGCATTATTTTTGTTCTGACATCCCGACTTTGGAAAGTTGAAGATAAACAGATTCTTAAAATTACGATTCCTGAAGATATGAATTACAAAGATGTGTTTACAGATATTTTTGAAAAGTATGTTGAAAAGTATGATGTAAAAAATGTAAAGACTTCCAATATGGGAACTCTGTTTACGATTTCGTATTGGATTCAGCCGAAGAAAAATATTGATACAAAAGCTTTTATTGATGAATTAAGAACCCGTAACGGTAATCTGAATATTATTATAGAAAATCCTGAAGATATGATGGTGCCGGTATTGTAAAAAAAAAAATTTATATTTGGGGCGTGTCCGGATTTTGTTTACGGATGCGCCCCATTTTTTTTTGCTAGAACTTTTTCTTAAACTTATAGCTCCAGGTAAGCGGAATTGAAACTGAAGAAAGTCCGTCGTATTGAGCATTGTTCCAGTCGAACCGGATACCTGTACTGATACTCCCTGCATCAGAAGGAAGTTCAACGGTGACTTTCGGATAAAGGGTAGTCCAGGTTGAATCTGTATTTCCGAACATCGTCCTGAGTTTGAAATTCAATTCCAGTTCAAGGTTTTCTGATATTGTTTTTGACAGTCTGAGCTGATGATAGAAAGGTATTGCACCTGAAGTAAATTTATCATTGCGTTTTGCTTTTCCGTTTTTATATTTTACTATGGTTGAACCTCGGGAAATTGTTGCTGTTTTTGTGTCGATAAGGTTTCCGTTGCTGTCATAGTATTTTATAGTTCCAATGTATTCATCGTTAAGTCCGGAAATCACATCTGCATAAATACTGAAACCGAGGTTTTCAAAATTGTATCCGCCGCTTAAGCCGACAGCATATTTTGTAGACTGCTTTTTGAATTTGTAAATATCATTGTCTTCATCATCATTTCCGATGACGCAGGTTTCAGGCAGGTAGTCTGAAGTTGTAAAATTGTAATAGAAAGCTGCATTGAGAATAAGATTATCTATAGAAGTCAGTCCTGCAAAGAATCCCATTTTATAATCCTCTGCCGTAAAGTTATGAATGGTAAATCCAAAATCCATAAACTCTGTAACGTTAAAGTCTGTTCCAAAATCATAAGCCGATTCAAATTCATTTTTTCCCGGATACATTGTAGAACCGGCTGCAAGGATAAGATTAAACTGGTTGTAGTCTCCCCAGTTCCATTCACTTGTGGCACCTAAAGCAAAACCATTGCTGAAAACAGAAAAAGAATCTGTTCCAAAATATTCTTCGTGCCCCAGAGAATCAGTCAGCAGTCTTCCGTATTTAGTAGTATCATCTGCAGCGGCAAGATATGCTGAGGGAATTGAAAACCGTTTGTAAAAATTATTACCTGCTGCAATAGAAAAATATTGTGAAGGTTTAAAGTAGACGTATCCCGATGGAATAAAAATAAGATCAGAATATGCTTCTTCATTATCAGTCCATAAAAATTCCAGACGTCCTTTTATTTCTATTGAATCAGATTCGAATTCCGCCTGAAGTTCATCTCCAAAAGCGAGACTGTCATTTTCAGAAATTGTGTCTCCTGATGCAGAATACACTTTCTGTTTTGTATGTGAATATAAATCATATTCACCAAGAGTATCTAAATCTGAGCCTATTGTATTTTTTATTGTTAATTTTTCCGGGTAGACAGAAACAGAGGCAGCTGCTGTTAAAACTGCTGCGGTAAGAAAAATCTTTTTCATAAAAAAAGTCCTCCATAATTTAACGTAAGCAATTATGAAGGATTTTTCAAATATGAATCTTTAAGTATTTTAAATTTTAGATAAACCTGTGTTATTTTTCAGTTTTGCAGGAACCTCTGATAATAAGCTTTGGTTCAATAAGAATTTCTGATGGAACATCTTCGCCCTCAATAAGCTTGATTGCGGTAGAGATGATTTTTTCTCCGAATTCCCAGTAATTATATCCGATACTTGTAAGCTGCGGTGTAACAAGCGAAGCAATATAAGTATCATCAAAACTGACAACGCTTATATCCTGAGGAACATTCAGATTATGCTCATGGATAGATTTAAGGATGCCAACTGCCGTAAAGTCATTAACGGCAATTACTACGTCAGGAACTTTTCCGCTGTCGAAGATTTTGTTCATGGCTTCATGTCCGCCGACTTCATCATAGCGTTCATTTTCTACATCAAATTCAGGAATGTATGGTATTCCCTTTTTTTTCAGCATGGTTTTATAGCAGTCATGTAAAATGACTTTTGATAAGTTTTTGCAGCTTCCTCCGGCAAAGGCAATGCTGTTGATTCCTTTTAGAGAAAGAAGATAATCCATAACAAGGGTCATGGCTTTTTTTTCGTTAATATTTACACGGGTACAGTTTGCTCCGGTAAGATTTCCGGTAACGATAACAGGAGTGTCTTCAGCAATTGCATTTACTTTTGAAGCGTATTCCTGATCAGTGTTTATTTCATCAGGAGCACCGCCTATAAGAATCATTGCATCTACCTTCTGCTGAGAAAGACGGTCTACCAGAGAAAATTCATTCAGCCTGTCACTGAAAGAATTACAAAGCAGCAGGTTGTATCCTCTTTCAGTGGCTGCCTGTTCACAGCTTACAAAAAGAGTTGAGTAAAACGGGTTGCGGATGTCTGCTGTAAGGATTCCAATAAGGTTTGATTTGCTGCTGATAAGGCCACGGGCTAAAGCGTTAGGTTGAAAATTATACTTATCAATAACAGCCTGAATTTTTTTACGTTTTTCTTCGTTGACCTTTACTTTGCCGGTAAGAACTCTTGAAACTGTAGAAACTGAAACACCGGCTTCTCGCGCGATATCAACAATTGTGATGTTTTTTTTCATTGTACACCTTGAACCATTATGGTAATATAATTTTATAATGAAAACCTTTTCATAAATTATAAGGGATTTATCAAAGGAACGCAAGAATTTATAAAAAGGCTTAAGGAAATATAATTTTTACAGACAGGCTGATACTTTATTTTTATTCGGAGCAAATTATGAAATATAATAATCCAATTACTTTAAATCAGGCAGATCCGTGGGTTTATCGTCATAGTGACGGTTTCTACTATTATACAGCTACATATCATGCTTTTGACCGGCTGATTATCCGCAAAGCCTCTTCTCTTGAGGAACTTGAATCAGCTCAGGAATATACTCTGGGAATTGCAGATACTGGCTGGATGAAAAATCTTTATCCTCATGTGTGGGCTCCTGAAATTCATTTTATAGAAGGGGCCTGGTATTTGTTTTTTACGGCAGGCGTAGAAAAGAATAATGTATGGTCAGTCCGTTCTCATGTAGCTAAGTGTTCGGATTCAGATCCTTTAACAGGTGAATGGAAGCTGCTTGGAAAAATTAAGGCAACGGTTCCAGGGGGAAGTGAAGATATAATGACCTGCTTTAACCTTGACGGAACTGCTTTTGAAGTTGACGGTCAGTGGTACTATACCTGGGCGCAGTATGTTTATAAAGACGGGCCTTTTGATGAAGTAAAAGGCGGAAGCTGCTTTACTCTTCACGGGAAGTCTTATGTAAACGGTGCAAACAATAACGGCTGGTCCTGCATTTTTATCGGAAAAACAAATCCTGCTGATTTTACAAAAGTAACGGATGCTGCAATAATTGCTGTTCCAGAGTACGGATGGGAGTATGGAACAGAAACTTTTGAATTCCGCGGCGGTCATTATGAACATAATTCCGGAAACGTAAATGTTAATGAAGGGCCTGCAATTCTTAAACGAAACGGTAAAGTCTTTATTGCATACAGTGCCAGTGCCTGTGATGAAGCTTATTGTCTTGGACTTCTTACGGCAGAAAAAGATTCTGACCTTACAAAAATGACTTCATGGAAAAAATCTCCGGTTCCTGTGTTTACTACTTCCATTGCAAACAGTGTTTACGGTCCGGGGCACTGTTCTTTTACAACCGATAAAGACGGAAAAGATCTTATTGTTTACCATGCAAGAAATTATTACGGGCTTTATACAGGTGGTGCAATTTACAGTACTACAAAAGACGGACTTTTTGATCCTCACAGAAGTGCCAGGGTAAAAGAGATTGAATGGAAAGCAGACGGAACTCCAGATTTTGGTGAGGCAGAATAAATGGCAGAAGCAGACGTAAAGAAATTTGAAGAACTTGTTGCTCAGGCAAAAGATAATCTTTGTCTGAGGGTTATGGCATATTTTAAAGACAGCGATCATTCCCTTAAAGATCAGTCGCTTTATCTTGCCCTTACTGTAGACGGATTAAAATGGAAAGCTTTGAATAAAAATAATCCTGTTTATACAGTTGAAGGCATTGGTTCAAATCTTATAAGGGATCCGTATATTGTAAAGAAAGCAGACGGAACTTATCTTATGATTGCAACAGACTGGACTCTCTACGGAGCAGAAAAAGTTCACGCAAATCACAGACTGTATGACGGAAGCATCAGTAAAGAAAATTCCTGGGATTACGAAACCGACAATTACTGGGATGTTAATACCACCTGCCTTATTTTTGCAGACAGTCCTGACATGATTCACTGGAGCAATCCCCGTCAGATTCAGATGGTCAGTGATGAATTAAAAAAAGAATTCTATAAAAACTGCGGCAATTACATGCACTGCTGGGCACCGGAAGTTGTTTTTGACACAGATGAAAATGGCTGTGCAAAAGTAATTCATGTTGCAAAAGACGGAACGGAATACCGCTATGGGGTTATCTGGAGTGGTGACGGAGAAGAAAACGGCCATAGAAAAATTTCTGATGACAGGGAATATAATGAAACCTGGGTAAACTGGACGAATGATTTTGAAACCTTTACGCCGGGAGAAATTTATTTTGCAAATTCCAGTGCGAATATTGATGCCAGTGTTTTAACTGACACTGCAATGACAGGTTCTTCAGAAAAAAAATATTATCTGTTTTTTAAGGATCAGGTTGAGCATCAGCATGGAATTGGTCAGGTAGAAGCTTCGTCCCTGGATTCTCACTCTTTTGATGCGGCTAAAGATTTTTCTAATGTAATTTACAGTAAAGATAAAGGAAACGGTGATATTACTAAAGTAACCGGTTCTTTGTATAATGAAGGGGAAGGACCATTTGCATTCCGTCCGTACAAGGACAGAAACTTGTGGTATCTTTTTGTAGACTGTCATGATGCTCACGCAGAAAAAGTTTTTGGAGCATTCAGTTCTACGGATTTAAAAAACTGGAAATCAGAAAATGATGCTACGGAATTTCCGGACGGGGTAATACGTCATGGTTCTACCGTCAGCGTCACACTGGAAGAGGCAATATCTCTTGTACGGGCTTTCGGACTTGAGAATATATAGCGGAGGTTTTCATATGAAAAAAATTATGGGCTTATTGATGATGCTTAGTGTAGCTTTCGCATTTACATCGTGCTCAAAAAAGGAGAAAAAAATGTCAGAAAAAAAAGGTGCCTGGGTACTTTCATATTTCCTGGGACAGGGAAACTCAGCAGAAGAAAATGCATTGTTCCTGGCTTACAGTCGTGACGGACTTCATTGGGAAAACTTGAATGGCGGAAAACCGGCATATGTTGTAGAAGGTATTGGCGGTAATCGTATCCGCGATCCTTTTGTTTACCGTAAGAATGACGGTAAATTCATTATGATTGCAACCGACTGGACATTGTGGCAGACACCTGCTGCCATCAGTGAAGGTTACTGGTCAAATCCAAGTCCTTATCTTATCGTTGCAGATTCAGATGATTTGATTCACTTTACAAATACCCGCCGTATTGATTTTGCACAGTTTACACCTGAAGCTACAGCAAACAGAAGGGCACACGGATGGCCTGATATGCATGCATGGGCTCCTGAGGTTTTCTATGATGAGACTCGCGGTGAATATGGTGTAATCTGGAGCGGAGACGGAGATCTTGAAGGAAACAGTGTTATTAACAGAACATATGTAAACTACACAAAAGATTTTGTTACATTCAGCAAGCCGGAACTTTTCTTTGAACTTCTTGATGATAATGGAAACAACATTACAGAAATCGATGCAACCCTTATTAAAAATGACAGCAGCTGGTACATGTTCTTTAAGGGTGAAGCAAATGATGCAAAAGATATTCAGGAAGCAAAATCAACTTCGCTTAAACCTGGTTCATTCACTGTAATTAATAATAAAAAATACATTACCCGCGGAACAAAACAGGATGAACAGATGTATACAGAAGGTCCGTTCATTATTAAACTTCCGGAAGAAAACAAATGGTATCTTTACGCAGACTTCTATGGAAGAGACGGTGTATTCGGATGCTGGGAAACTACAGATCTTGAAGCAGATCCTGCAGACTGGCGCCTTCTTGATGAAAAAGAATATTCACTTCCATTCGGTGTACGCCATGCAAATACAGTACGCGTAACGGAAGAAGAACTGGAAAAACTTCTTAACAGATAGTTTTGTTTTTTAGTAATACAGGACTGACTTCAGGCAGAAAGGCTTGCAGGTCAGTCCTTTTTTTATTCTTGAATTGTTAAATCAAATGCAACGTTTGCGTTTTGTATGCAGGGCTTACGGTTTTCTGACATGAGGCAGACAAATTTCTATTGATGGGAATATTTATCGTTTAGTAATACGATATATTATATAATTGATTAATGTACCGAGTATTGAAGTAATAAATAACAATGGCAAATATAAAAAAGGATCATGTCTTATATTAACCATAATAACAATAAATGCTAACGTACAAACAAATGTACCTAGAAAAGTAAATACTTCAGAATTAACATCTTGCTTCAATGTACGTAGCACAAATAAATGTAAATTTACAAATGCATAAACTATATAAGATAATATTATAATAAATACACAAGAACTAAATGAGATTTTTTCTGTTTCTGCATTTTTTTTATAAAATACAATTCCTAATATTACATTAATAATAAAAACAGATAATGATATTATTAAATTCCTAATCTTCATTTACGTTTCCTCCAAGAAATTTCAATACAACCACCAAAAATAAATGCTGCATTAATTTTTATACCTCTATCTAAATCAAACTGAATACCACCACCAAAATTTATGCCTACAGAGCCACTTACTGTAGCTTTTATATCTCGATTTTCAGTTTTTAACTTACCTCCAATTGTTCCAGAGACAGAAGCCATGTTTACTTCAAATGAAGCACCAGCTCCTGTATCAGTAATTTCACAATTAAAATCCCCGGTCATAAAATCTACCTGACCTTGAGCAACAATTTTTAGTCTATATTTATCAGCAATATCTGACATCGATTGTGTATATTTTGAACTTTTATTAGTTGCAAAATGATGCACTTGATTAGGTCTTGCAGACCCGGTGCATCAGATACTGATTTAGCACCGCCTTTAATTTTTTTATATTTTCAAAAAAAATTATAAAAATTTAATTAAATATACTACACATATTATCAGACCAATAATTGAACCTATCGTCCAAATTATTAGACCAAAAAATATTCTCCAATCAGTAGGTGTTGGGTCTTGCCCAGCTTGAATATTATGAATTGCATTTGGAAGTAAAAATAAGCAACTCAAAAAATTTAAAATAAGAAAAACAAAAGGATGCGTAGTATCTTTAAAAAAATATATTAAAACAATGTTTAACAATACCGTAAATATCCCCAAAAATAAAAACTTAACATGATA
This sequence comes from Treponema rectale, assembly GCF_014202035.1. Lineage (NCBI taxonomy): Bacteria > Pseudomonadati > Spirochaetota > Spirochaetia > Treponematales > Treponemataceae > Treponema > Treponema rectale. Next base: position 176,300 of record NZ_JACHFR010000002.1, on the reverse strand, counting down.
TTTATTTTTCATTTTCAGTTTCCTTTATCGCATCATAAACTTTCATTGCTTCTTGTACTATCAGAGGAGCATTTGGAATAATTTCTTGTCCAAAATAACCTGATGCAATATCTTTCTCTAGTAATTTTCTAAATCCTTCTCTTGACTTTATAGATCCACGATGTCCTAGTTCATAAAAACGTCCTGTACTTCCAATTTTTACATTTATGGCATTCGAAATTGCGGTTGCACTTTTTTTTGTTACTTCCCCCCAAGCAAAGGCTGCAATAACTACGCTTCCTGTCGTACCAAAGTTTTTTGCAGCATTTAAACAATCACTCATGTTTTTTGAATTACTTAAATCTGTCACAAGAGAATCTATTGCTAAGGCAAGATCACAAGCACCTGCTGCATTTCCAAATACAGTTGTTCCTTCTGGAAATCCCATACAAAGACTAATAATAGCCATATCACTTAATTTTGAAGATGCTTGTTTTAAAGTTTCTTTACTTGCTTCATGGAAAATATATTTTAAACGAGCCTTTGCAAATTCATCTCCACTATCAGCTCTTCTCATTTCATTATAAACTTTTACACTTGGATCTCCAGCGCTATCAAGTAAATTTATAAAATCCTGAAAACTAAAACTTAAAGATTGTTTTCCATCAGGGTCAATATACTTAACCGGATTATTTCCTGCGTAGTGGTACAAATTGCTGTTTGTCTAGCTAAGCAGGTGGTTTTATGGCAAAAGTACGGTTTTCTGTACCAAACTGTGTCCTTCCCTGAAAATTTTCTGCCTCAAATCTATCACACTGGATGCGTTTTGTATGCAGGGCTTACGGTTTTCTGACATGAGGCAGACAAATTTCTATTGATGGGAATAATAAATACTTTCTATCTTTTTTATCATCTCTTTATCGTTGCTTAATTTGGCTGCTTTTAAGCAGGATTCATCAAGTATTGCCCCATATTCAAGAAGCAAATCCACCTGGCTTTCCCACATCATTCCTTTTTTTATTGCTTCATATAGTGGCGTTGTTGCATCATCTGCCCTGCACATTTTCTTAAATTCGTTATAGGATAATTCATCTTTATATGTCTGCCAGTCAAACGCCTTACCGTTGCCTTTTTCATTAACATCTGCACCCTTGTCTAAAAATGCCTTTAACAGTCTGTTGGTATCTTCTACATAGCAGACCTGTTCTTTATATCCCTTTTTGCCAATAAAGAAACTGTCATATACGATTACAAAAACATAAGGATACAAAGAAATATCAGCACCATAATCTATTAAAAGATTTAATACCTGCACGTCTGGCGTTGGATCTGGAATTTTTTCTCCACGTAATAATCTATAATAAGTAGTATAATGACTTTCTGCTACTAACAATAATGGATTTGATTCAATCCACCCGCATTCACCAAAACATAAATCAGGATTATGTCCATTTTCTAATAATTCCTTTAAAAGTAAGGGATTGTCTTCATACCAATTGATTGCATAATACATCCTTCTGTTTTCTTTTTGCTCTTCAGTCATATGATTTACAGCATTTTCTCTTATTTCAGTAAGAACATTTTTTACTTTTTTTTCCAATCGTTTATTAATAAAATCACAGCCAGATAATAAAAAAATCAAAGTTAAAATAAAAAAACTAATTATTTTTTTCATTTATACGAATCCCCCCATGATACTGTTACTTTTGTTCCCCTTTGATAAACTTTATAGTCCAGATTTCTATTATGTTTATAACCAATGGCTTTATCATGGTTATCCTTAAGTTTATTCGCAAATGAAGATGCTGAATCTTTATCCTTAAAATTAAATATATTAAGTGTAAATATTTCTTCCTTAGAAGAATTATTTCCCCAGCTAAAATAAGTTGTCCAAAAACTTGGTGTAGATTCTTTTCTACGACCAATTATTCTTCTAGAAAGTTTATTGACAATAGCAATTTCTGTACTTACTATCCCCATCTCTGCCATTTGCTCAGGACTCATTGATGAACCACCACCAATACCACCATTATCTTTATTATATAATCCTATTTCTCCACCGCAACCACCAATATTTGATAAAGCATCAGCTATAATATTTAAGCCTTTTTTTGAACATCTTTCCTGCATATTTTTAGCTACACCTGCATAATTTCCCTTCCAAAGCCTTACAGTGCAATTACCTGCATTAATAGAAATTGCATCTATATCAAATCCTATTAAAGAACTGGCAGAATCCATCCAGTCTCCATAACCTGCTATTCCTTGTGGTGCACCATCTCGGAATCCGCTTTCTCCAATATCAATCCATAACCCTTTAATTGTTATTTCATTTCCATCCGGATCCACATACTTAACCGGATTGTTTCCTGCGTAGTGGTACAAATTGCTGTTTGTCTAGCTAAGCAGGCAGTTTTACAGCAAAAGTACGGTTTTTTGTACCAAACTGTGTCCTTCTTTGAAAATTTTCTGCCTCAAATCTATCACATAGGCTGCGTTTTGTATGCAGGGCTTACGGTTTTCTGACATGAGGCAGACAAATTTCTATTGATTTACCTATGAATAAAGTCCTTGAAGCAAGGTAATGTATTCGTCGTCATCAAGTGTATAATATAAAGATTCATAAAAAGTATTTTCAAAATCTTCAATTTTAACTTTGGAAAGTAAAACTCCTGACACAAAATTTTTTACATCTTTATTAGATGGATTAGTATAATTATAAACATAGTCCCTATGATAAATTTCATTCAAAAGAAGTTCTGAATCTTTTTTCTTATTTGTTAAATACAAATATACTGCATAGGGAAATTTTATTTGTTCATATCCAGAATTTGATGAAATATACTTTTGATATACAGCTCCAATATAATCTAGACACTTCTCTTTGGTTATAATATCAGACAAATATAAAGCAACATAAAACTGAAAATTCAGAAAATCATACAGCACATTTAGGTTTTAATGTAGTGTTCATGGGTGATGGTAATAATGAGTTAAACCGACAAACCGGCTTGACCGGTTTGTCGGTTTTGAACTTTTGTTATGTGAATTTATACTTTCAACAAAACTTTTTCTTGTTTCTTTGATACGGCAACCTTTGGATATGTAATTATTTCCAATCCCATTCCAAGACTGTCCAGGTAATCTATTAAAGTAGAAATTTTCATATCCTTTCTTTTTTCGATTTTTGAAACAGATGACTGAGTAAAATTAGTCATTTCTGATTGTTTTATATTTTGCTCTTCTCGAAGCTGAGCAAGTCGAATTGACATAATATCCTGTTCAGCCTTTATATGAGCTCTTCTAACAGCTTCGGGAGACATATTACTTTCCATCATTTTGATTGCGTCTTTCATTTTCCAACTCCTTCTCATGTCTTTCGATGATTACTTCGGATTCTGTAATCAAATCCTTGTAAAATTTTTCTTGATCTTTCCCTTTCTTATCTCCGCCGGTAAGCAAAAATGCTTTCCTTTTGGAATCAAAATAATAGGAAACTCTCAAAAGATGTTGTTGAGTCTGATTTCTTAATTCTTTCAGGTTCTTATATTTTTTTGAACCATGAAGAACATCTGCATAAGGACGAGTAAGATTTGGGCCGTACTGTTGTAGTAAAAGAACTCTTTGTAATACAGCTTCTTTACAGTCTTCGTCCAAGCTCAGAAACCAAGCATCATATTCATCTGATGAATCAACATTCCACATGAAATTATTATATGAACTAAAGTGAATATTTGTCAAGGCAAAAAAAAGCGGGCTTAACCCGCCGTAGCTCTCTAACTTTTGATATGTGATTACTTTACTTATGGCTGAATTATATCAATATTTCCGAATCCAAAAATCAATTCATTTTCTTTTATAACACAGCTGATGAGGGTGGACAAGTTATTTCTGTTACTGGAAAAAACTTTAATAAAACATTTAATTATGTAAATGATATTGGGTATGATGAATATGGACAGCGTATTTATATTGAATATGGAAATGGAACAAAAACCAGTTATGTATATGACTCAAAAAGGCGTTGGCTTAAAAATATTGAGACACACAATAAATGGAATGTTCAATTCCAAAAAATTGATTATGAATTTGATAGTGTAGGAAATGTTCAATATTATAAGAATGATTGTCTTTCTGGCGTAAATGGAAACTATAGTACAGAACAAAGGTATACATATGATTCTCTTTACCAGTTAATAGATGTCTCCGGAACTTCTGTTTATAATCCTTATTCTTCCGCTACTCCAGAGTTCACTTCAAATTACCATCAAGTATTTAAATTTGATGAAAATGGGCCTGTTGGTCTTGGTAATATGACATCAAAGATAAGCACAGAAAATGTTACGCCAGATAAAAAGGTTGGTGATGATTTAAATTATGAATTAAAGTACAATTATGATAATGTAAATTATGCTCATCGCCTTATTAATGTTGGCAATAGATATTATACATATGATGATAACGGTAATATAATTTGCGAACAGGATGGAAAACCGTCTGAAGAAAAGATAACTTATGGACATGCAATAAATGAAGAAACAGAAAATGTTTATTCAACTGATTACGGATGGGGATTGTATAAAGAATCGTCAGATAATAATCAGTCGTCAGTAAGTTATAAGCGTTCATATTCATGGAATGAAAAGAATCAGCTGATAAGCAGTGTTGATTCTACTTATAGCACAACTTATGTTTATGGACAGGATGGACAACGTAGTAATAAATTTACACAAACATCAGAAACAGTATATTTTAATAAAATGTGGACTTTGCATACAGATAGCGGAAATAGTGTATCCGGTGGACAGTATGCGAAAAATATATATCTTGGTGATACCAGAATTGTTACAAAACTAAATTCCGGCAATTCACCTACATATCAGGAGGAATATTATAAGCAGTATTATTATCACAGTGATCATTTAGGTTCTGCTTCACTTATAAGTGATTATAAAGGTGATGAGTATCAAAGACTGGAATATACACCTTACGGTGAAATTTGGATAAAAAAAACTACTAATACTGGTAATGAGTATCTTCCATATAAGTTTACTGGTAAGGAAATGGATGAAGAAACAGGGCTTTATTACTATGGAGCACGCTATCTTGATCCAAAATACAGTATTTGGATATCAACAGATCCTGCTTTAGGTGAGTATATACCTGCCGTAGGCAAGGCAAATGCTAAAGATTCTGGAAGTTTACCGGGTATGGGAGGTCTCTTTAACCCGATCAACAGCAATTTGTACCACTACGCAGGAAATAATCCGGTTAAGTATGTGGACCCGGATGGAAATGAGCAGACCGATGCTCAAAAGAAACAGGTTACCGCTTTTTCAAATTTAGCATCAGGGGACTCAAACTTTAAGGAAAGTCTAAAAAACAATATTGTACTGGAAATACAGCGAAGCGCAGATGATAATGGCTTTAATGGAATGTATTATCGTTCAACTGCAACTCTTAAGGCTTTTGATATATCACTTAATGAAGTTCCAATACAATCAACTGCCGATCATGATAAGTTGAATAATGGTGAGCCAAAATATGAAGGCAGGACAATTCCAGCTGGGGAGTATACAGGAACTTTATTGAATATGTCCGGATGTTATTTATGTGCAATCTCAATTACAGGAAATGGTGTTGCATATGAAGAATGGGTTTTAGTTCATCCAAATGCATATACTGCAAAAGGGATAAATACTCCATATCGCTCTGATGGAAAACCTCAGAGTTTAGCATGTCAGATTTCAGAGCTTAATAATTTTCAGGAGATTATGAATATTCTGCATGAGTTTGATATGCATGGAGGAGAGCCAAAAGAAACTGATAAAATTAAGGAATGGAAAGCTGGAGATAAAATAAAAATAATAATAAGAGATCCATTACCAATAGGAGAATAATCATGAAAAAGAATATTTTATTTTTGTTATTTATAGTGAATTTAATTTTTTTGCAGGCTGAAACTTTTCAGAAAATAGATATGAAAGATTTTACGCTTGAAGATAAATGGTATGACATCGATCTTGGTGTTAGCGTAGATCACAGTATCAGATTTAAAGATAATACTATGTCTTTCATTGATTATGAAAAAGGAAAAAAATCTGAAAACTATATCATTGAAAGTTACAAATATAGAGAAAGAAAGGATGGCGGCCTAACTTTTCTTGATTTAGAAAATGGAACAACTTATCTTTGTATAGCATCTGATGACGTTTTACTTCTCTATAAACAAAATAAAAAAGAACCTGAGTATTTTGGATATTTTAATCTTAGAGCTTATGAGGCTTTACGTCTTCCTAATAAATTATGTTTTGAGGCAAGTACATATTTAAAAGAAAAAAATAAAGAATATCCTGCAGAAAATATTGGAACATGGGATTTGGAAACTCCCTGGGTAGAAAATGTTAAAGGAAACGGGATTGGTCAGAAAGTAACATTTGGAATTGACGATAGTGTTATTTACATAATGACAGGATACGTATCTTATGAAAAACCATATCTCTATAAAGAAAATTCACGACCAAAAAAAATTAAGCTTACATTTCTTGATGTGAGTAAGGAACCGATGATAATAGAACTTGAAGATACGCCCGCTCCTCAAAAAATTACTTTAGGAGAAAGAATAGAAAGTAATGTAGAACTGGAAATTCTTGAAGTCTATGAAGGAACAAAATATCAGGATACATGTATCAATACAATATTTTTTAGAGTTTATTAACTATTCCCATCAATAGAAATTTGTCTGCCTCATGTCAGCAAATCGTAAGCCCTGCATACAAAACGCAGTCAGTGTGATAGATTTGAGGCAGAAATTTTTTAGGGAAGGACACAGTTTGGTACAGAAAACCGTACTTTTGCCATAAAACCACCTGCTTAGATAGACAAACTGCCATTTTTGACAATAGATGAGTTTTTTGCAGAAAATACTGATGAATATGCAATTGCACCAAACCAACTGCAATATTGTTAGTTATCTGAATCTTTCCCCTTTTTTCTTCATTTCCTTTTCTGTGCCTTGGCTTGCCTTTGTGTCTTAAGTGTCTTTTTGCTCCCTTTTCACCGTGTGAAAGTTTCCTGGAATCTAACATCCCTGAATATATTCCGCGATAGATTGTATTGAAACTTACAAAATATTCTATCTTTTCAAGCCTGAGCCTTTCAGAAATTTGCTGAGGAGACCACTGTTGATTCAGAAATTTATCTTTTACGAGATTAAATATTTCTTGATTTAATAGTTTTTTCTTCGGACAGCAGTTTCTTCGTCTTTCTAAATAGTAATTTTGTGCTTCACAAGGACTGTAATATTCTGCTACTTTATTCCGCCTCAGTTCACGACTTACAGTGGATTTATTTCTTCCTATTCCTTTAGCAATCATACAAAGAGAAAGCCCTTTTGATATTCCGGACAGTATGAATTCTCTTTCTTTCGTGCTAAAATGTTTGTACTGACTCATATTATCTCCTGTAATAATGTCTTGAACAAACACCATTATAGTTGATTTTATGAGTCTTTTCTTTTGTTGCACTTAGATTGTAAATTCATCTTTAAATAAAACTCCAAAAAGAATTCCTGTAACTATTATTGCGGCACAGATTAATTTATGCAGGATACTTTCTTCTTTATAAATGAATTTTCCTGCAAGAATCGTAACCAGCGTGCCGGACTGTTTAAGCATCGTCATTACTGTAATGCGGCTGCCTTCCATTCCGTTGGCAATAAAAAGTGCCCTGTCAGAAATTACAAAGAGGATGCTGATGAGCCATACCCAGGGATTTTTTAATGTCTTAACTATGCGGATGTTTTGTTTTGTAATAATAGAGTAGGCAGTATACAGCAGCACGATAAAAAGCATGTACCAGAACTGAAGCTGGGAACTGTTAATCTGGCGCATGAGTATTTTATCTAGCAGTCCGGAAATTCCATTAAGGGCACAGGAAGCAAAGGCAAGGATTACAAAAGCGGTCTGAGGTTTCTGAGTTTTTTCAGAAGATTCACACGTTTTCTTTTTTGAAAATTTCAGGCTTATAAGTCCGATGCAGACTAAAGCCAGTCCGGTCCACTGAAGAAGATTCATCGTTTCGTGAAGGATAATGAGTCCTGAGAAGGAAGCAAAAAGTACCCGGGATAAATCCAGAACTCCGTAAAGGCTTATGGGAAGTTTTTTTATTGCAATAAAACTGAAAATCCATGCAAGAAAAATTACGGAAGATTTTATCCCTATATATCCGTAGTATTTTGCCTCAAGTCCCATTGCATTTTTAAAATCAGGAAGAACAAATAAAAAACTTATGGCTGAATAAATCAGCAGAACTTCAAAAGTTGAACTTGTTTTTAATGCTTCTTTTTTTCCGACTTCACGGATTCCTTTACATATTCCGTAGAATAAAACCAGCGCAATCCACATGGGTAAAGTTATATCAGAAAATTTCAAACAAAAAAACTGAAAAAATTGATATTTCAAATTCTTTGGTTCAGGCTGATAATGTAGCCTAGAGGTTTTTTACATGGAATATTTACTTGGAATCGATTTAGGAACCAGCGGAACAAAAACCGTGCTTTTTGATTTAGAAGGAGTTCCGGTTGCATCAAAAACTGTGGAGTATCCTTTATATCAGCCGCAGAACGGATGGGCAGAACAGGATCCTCTTGACTGGTGGAATGCTTCTGTTGAAGGAATAAAATCGGTTCTTGGAGAAAGCGGAATTGATTCATCTTTGATAAAGGGAATCGGAATTTCAGGGCAGATGCATGGCCTTGTTCTTCTTGATAAAGGCGGAAATGTTTTAAGAAAATCAATTATCTGGTGTGACCAGCGTACCGGAGCAGAGTGTGAAGAAATTACGCAGAAGGTGGGCGCTTCACGATTGATTGAAATTACAGCAAATCCTGCTCTTACAGGTTTTACGGCATCAAAAATTCTGTGGGTAAAAAATCATGAGCCTGAAGTTTATGAAAAGACGGCACACATTCTTCTTCCAAAAGATTACGTGCGCTATATGCTTACGGGAGAGTTTGCAACGGAAGTAAGCGATGCTTCCGGAATGCAGCTTCTTGATGTTCCGGGGCGCAAATGGTCTGATGAAGTTTTAGCAAAACTTGATATTGATAAAGCTCTTCTTGCAAAGGTTTACGAGTCTCCGGAGGTTACAGGGGCTGTATGTCAGAAGGCTGCAGAAGTTACAGGCTTAAAAAAAGGAACTGTTGTTGCAGGGGGTGCGGGAGATAATGCAGCAGCTGCTGTCGGTACGGGAACAGTTGTTGACGGAAAGGCCTTTACAACTTTAGGAACCAGCGGAGTTGTTTTTGCCCACACTTCTAAAGTCAGCATTGATCCGGCTGGAAGAGTTCATACTTTCTGTTGTGCAGTTCCAGGTGAATGGCATGTTATGGGTGTAACTCAGGCCGCAGGACTTTCTTTAAAGTGGTTCAGGGATAATTTCTGTAATGAAGAAATTCTTGCAGCAAAGGGAATGAATAAAGATCCCTACTATATAATGGATGCTCAGGCAGAAAGAATTCCTATTGGCTGTGAAAGGCTTTTGTATCTTCCGTATCTTATGGGCGAACGTACTCCTCATCTTGATCCAAACTGCCGGGGTGTATTTTTTGGACTTTCTGCACTTCATACAAAGCAGCATTTACTTCGTGCAGTTATGGAAGGCGTTACATACAGTCAGAGAGATTCTCTTGAAGTTCTTCGGGGAATGGGTATTTCTATAGAAGAAATGTATGCCTGTGGCGGAGGAGGAAGCAGTCCTTTATGGAGGCAGATGCTTGCAGATGTTTTTGGCTGTCCTGTAAAAACTGTAGCAAGTAAAGAAGGTCCTGCTCTGGGTGTAGCAATTCTTGCCGGAGTTGCAGCAGGAATTTATGCATCGGTTCCTGAAGCCTGCTGTAGTATTATTAAGACTAATCCTGCTCAGAATCCTGTTGCAGAAAATTCTGCTGAATACGAAAAGTTTTATTCAGTTTATAAAAGTCTTTATCCCGCATTAAAAGAAAACTTTGCAAAACTGAGTTCTCTGTAAAGGCAGTAAAATTTTTTGGAGGAAAATTTAAATTGAAAATAAAAAGTGTGTTTTCTGATTCATTTGCAAAATACGGAAAAGTTCTTGAAGGCTATGACATTAAGCCTCTTATTGAAGAATTAAAAAAGACAGATAAACCGGCTGCAGCTGTTATTTATGAACCTCATTCAGAAATGGAAAAGCTTCCTGTAGCAAAAGAGTTTTCTGTTAATGCTTACGGCGGGCTTGCTGTAGAAATCGGTTACTGCAACGGCTTTAATACAAAACTCAACTGCCTTGAATATCACCGGGGAAGTGAACTGAATATTCCGGAGCAGGATATGATTCTTCTAGTTGCATCTCTTGCAGATGTAAAGAAAGGTTTTATTCATTCAAAAAAAGTTGAAGCCTTCAGAGTTCCGGCAGGTACGGTTGTAGAAATTTATGAAACTACATTGCACTATGCTCCCTGCTGTGACGTCAGAGGAAATGAAGTTTCGGATGGATTCAGGGTTGCTATTGTTCTTCCTGCAGATACAAATACAGATAAAGAAGAAATAAAAATTAAAAACTGGGAAGATAAACTTTTATGGGCAAAAAATAAATGGCTTATAGCTCATCCTTCAACTGCAGAAGCAAAGCTCGGAGCCTTTAAAGGGATACTCGGTAAAAATATTGACCTTGTAAATTAGCTATGTCTAACTTGAATTTTAGGCATACTATGTCTGTTAAATATGCGTCATCCGTGACGCTTATGATAAGGAGAATATATGGAAAAGGTAACGAACATTCCTGACGTAAAGCTGGGAATTATTGCGGTCAGCCGTGACTGTTTTGTGATTTCGCTTTCTGAAAAGAGACGCTCTGCTATTGCAAAAGCTTTTAATGGAAAAGGTGAACTTTACGAAGCAAAAACTACTGTAGAAAACGAATGTGACATGCTTAAGGCTGTTGAAGAGGTTAAGGCAGCCGGCTGTAATGCACTTGTTGTTTTCCTTGGAAACTTTGGACCTGAAACACCGGAAACAGAAATTGCGCAGAACTTTGACGGTCCGTGTATGTTTGTTGCAGCTGCAGAAGAAACAGATAAAGATCTTATTAACGGACGCGGTGATGCATACTGCGGAATGCTTAACTGTTCTTACAATCTTAATCTCCGCAAGATACCTGGAATCATTCCTGAATATCCTGTTGGTACGGCAGATGATATCGTTAAGATGATTGAAGAATTTATTCCTGTAGCCCGTGCAATAATCGGTCTTAAGGGACTTAAGATTATTACATTCGGTCCACGCCCTCAGGATTTCTTTGCCTGCAATGCACCTATTAAAGGACTTTATGACATCGGTGTTGAAATTCAGGAAAACTCAGAACTTGATCTTCTGGTTGCATACCGTGCACATAAAGATGACAAGCGCATTCCTGAAGTTGTTGCTGATATGGAAAAAGAACTTGGTTCAGGTAATCAGTTCCCGGATCTTCTTCCACGTATGGCTCAGTTTGAAATTACACTTCTTGACTGGATTGAACAGAATAAAGGAAGCCGCAAGTATGTTGTTCTTGCAGATAAATGCTGGCCTGCTTTCCCTAAGGAATTCGGATTTGAACCTTGCTATGTAAACAGCCGTCTCGGAAGCCGCGGAATTCCTGTTGCATGTGAAGTAGATATTTTCGGAGCATTGTCTGAATATATCGGAACCTGTATTTCTGGAGCACCGGTTACACTTCTTGATATTAATAACTCTGTTCCTGCAGACATGTATGAAAACAAAATCAAAGGAAAGTTTGCATATCCATATACTCTTCAGGATACATTCATGGCATTCCACTGCGGAAACACACCGTTGTGCCGTCTTAATCCACAGTCAAAGCCTGGCGTAAAATTCCAGCTTATTCAGAACCGTATTCTTGAAAATGGTGGTACTCCAGACTTTACCCGCGGAACTCTTGAAGGAGATATCGCACCTGGTGAAATTACATTCTTCCGTCTTCAGACAACTCCTGATACAAAACTTCAGGCATATATTGCTCAGGGAGAAATCCTTCCTGTACCAACCTGTTCCTTTGGTGGAATCGGTGTATTTGCAATTCCGGAAATGGGACGCTTCTACCGTCATGTACTGATCGGCAAACAGTATCCTCATCACGGTGCAGTTGCATTCGGTCATCACGGAAAAGCTCTCTGGACTCTGTTCAAATATCTTGGAATTCCTGATGTTGCATACAACCAGCCTAAGACAGAAAGATATCCGGATGAAAATCCATTCTAATTACTATAGTTATTACTGACTGTAATGGATTGAAGGGGCTGACCAATAAGTTCAAAAAATGTCATTTTCGGGCCCGACCCGAAAATCTATTTAATTACAATACGTCGAGTCAAGGCACGCTAACGCTTAAAGCCTTGACTTCGCCGTTTTGAGGGTTTGTACTATCCCCTCAATACAAGAGATTGCCGTGTCGAGCACGGCAATGACCCATACTTATTGGTCAGCCCCGTTTTTATTTAAACGAAGCAAGCCTTGTTTAAACGTATTTTCAGACTCTCCCCTATTTTTTATTCTTCTGTTAAAATGATTTTGATATGAGAAATCAGAAAAAGAATTTTACAAGATTATTTTTAACTACAGTTTTTTTTGTTTTTGTATCCTGTGCTTCTGTTCCGGTACGTGAAAAAGCCAGAGTAACAAAAACCCCTCACAGAATGTTCTGGCGTATTGATGGAACAGATTTAAAAGGCAGAAGTTCTACTGTTTATGTTCAGGGGACGATTCATATTGGAGATGACAGGCTGCTTCCTCTGGATGACGAAGTTATCGCTGCATTTGATTCATCAGACAGGATTGTTGCAGAATGTTCTTCCCGGGATTATAACCGGATGGGATTTTATTCACTGAGGATTGTTCGTCCGAATGAAGACGGAAAAGTAGTTACTGATTATTTGAATGATGCAGAAATAATTGAATTAAATGAATATATCGGTGGTGAACCTGGATATGAAAACTTAATAAGGATGAATCCTCTTGTTCTTGAATCTTATCTTACTGTAAAAGTTGCATCGGAATTTGGTCTTGATTCAGAATCCGGTCTTGATATGTTTTTTTATGATCGTGCCAGAAAAAACGGAAAGTCAGTTGAAGGACTTGATGAACTTGAGGAGCAGTTGAAACTATTTTCTTTTGGTGATTATGAATTTCAGATTGCGGTTTTAAAATATTTTTTAACAGGGCTTAGCGAAGGTGAATCCGAACAGTTTATTGATATGTATGAAGCCTATCTGGATGATGATCTGGAAGTATTTTTAGAAGAAGCAGAAAAAGAATCGGAAGAGGACAAGATAGATTCTCCCTATTATGAGCAGTACGAAAAAGCTATGATGCTGGATAGAAATACTGACTGGGTAAAGGACATAAAAAAATATCTTGATGCCGGTGGTACAACATTTATTTTTACCGGTGCGGCACACTGGCTTGGAGAAGAATCTGTCTTCGAACTGCTTAAGGCAGATGGAGTTATAGAAAAATGAAGCTGGAAAAATTTTACAGTTCAGTTTTTAAAATAGCACTGCCGATTATTTTGCAGAACATGCTCATGACTCTTGTAAACATGCTGGACACTATAATGATAGGTCGTCTCGGCAAAGTAGAAATAGCAGCCGTGGGACTGGGCAATCAGATTTTCTTTCTGCTTAATATGGTTCTGTTTGGAATTTCATCCGGCGGTTCAATTTTTATAGCGCAGTATTTTGGAAAAAAAGATTTTGCAGGAATAAAGCGTACCGTGGGAATTATGGTAACGTTTTCTTTTATTGCAGCATTGATTTTTTCTGTAGGAGCAATTTTTTTTCCTTCGGCACTGATGCGGTTTTATTCTAAAGATGCTGCCGTTTTAGCCCTGGGAGAGGAATATCTTCGTACTGTAGGATTAAGCTATATTCTCATTGCGTTAAGCTTTCCGTTTCAGTTTGCATTCCGTTCGACAAATCACGTAATTCTTCCGACGGTAACAACGGCAGTTGCTTTTCTGGTAAATGCTGTACTTAATTATCTTTTGATATTCGGCTTTGGCAGCGTAAGCCCGATGGGAGTAAAAGGTGCTGCAATTGCTACGGTTATTTCCCGCTTTCTGGAATTTGCAATACTCATAGTTTATTCATACCGTAAAAAGTTTTCTGGCTGCGGTTCATTTAAAGAACTTTTCTGTTTTGACAGTTCAGCGCTGGCAAAGTTTTTTAAGATTGCACTTCCGGTTATTCTAAATGAATCATTATGGGGCTTCGGTGTTACAATGCAGAATTCAATTTTTTCTCATGCAGGAACGGACATTATTGCAGCCTTCAACATTACCGGTTCAATTTCTCAGTTAACCTGGGTATTCTTTATTGGTGTAGGAAATGCTGCCGGAATTATAATCGGTCATAAAATTGGTGAGGGAAACCATGATCTTGCAAAAGCCTATGCCCACAGATTTGCATGGTTTATGCCGCTGTGTGCTGTTTTTTTGGGTATGCTTCTGTTTCCTCTGTCCGCTCTGCTTCCGCTGCTGTTTAAGGTTGGGCCGGAAGTTATTACTCAGGCGCAGAGAATGCTTTACATTCTGATGTGTCTGTATCCGGTTAATGCATTTAACATGTTCTTCATTGTCGGACTTTGTCGTTCCGGCGGTGATACGGTTTATGCTGCTGTAAATGATATTGGCTGGATGTATCTGATTTCTATTCCTTTAGCTTGTGTGGTTGCTTTTGTTTTACATGCACCGGGGTATCTTATTTATATGGCAATCTGTACAGAGCAGATTTTTAAGGCAAGTGCCGGGCTGTTAAGGTTAAAATCCGGAAAATGGTATAAAGTTCTTTCCTAGAGGTAAATTATTATGGATGAAGTTCTTGTTTTTTCTCAGCAGAGAAATATTTCTTCTGCATTTATTGACAGTTCAGTAAAAATGGGAATCGCACAGACTGTTCTGATGGTTCAGGATAATCTTACTGAATGTTTTGCAAAGTTAGGCTGTGATGGAATCGTATATCGTGAAAAGTATAATTCATTCTGGGTTTTTACAAAAACAA
Source organism: Treponema rectale (assembly GCF_014202035.1). NCBI lineage: Bacteria > Pseudomonadati > Spirochaetota > Spirochaetia > Treponematales > Treponemataceae > Treponema > Treponema rectale. The sequence continues at coordinate 161,248 of NZ_JACHFR010000002.1, read as the reverse complement.
AAGTAAGTTTTACAAGGAGACCTGACTGGAGAGAAAAAATTATTGCAGCAACTTTTCCTGTTGATAATGCCGGTTTTAAAACACATGTAAATACTGTTCTTACTGATGCTGACGGAAAAACCCTGATTACGGCAAATCAGGAAGCCTGTGTTCTTGATCTGATTCGCCATCGTCCTGTAAAGCTTTCGACTGTTCCATATCCGCAGGATGGTTTTCCGGATCCAGTGTTTACGCAGCCGTTTGAAAAATTCATATCTGATTTTACAGATTCTGATTTTAAGTATGAACATATAATCCGTTCCCAGCAGATTGATATGTCGCATCATCTGAATAACATCGAATACATTAAGCTTGCCCTGAATATTTTTGATGAACAGTTTCTTCTTGATCATGAGCCTTCTGAACTTGAAGTGCATTATACTGGAGAAAGTAAAGAAGGACAGGTTCTTCGTGTATACAGCCGTCTGGAAGGTGAGTCTTATTATATAGTAATTAAAGAAATGGAACGGTCTGTATTTGAGATGAAAATAAAATTCAACTGATATTGCAAAGAAATTTGCCTGGTAAAAACTCCAAATTTATGAAAATTTCTAAAATCATGTTATAATTATATAGGATTCATTTTAAAAATTTGAATGATTCAGCAAGACCCTGAAATATATGGAGGTTATAAAGTTAATGCTTTATGCGATAACCCCGGCATCAATGCTGATTTTGAATTTAATATTGAATTGGGAATTATTTACAAGGTATGGATTTTTTACCAGAAAAAAGGCTGACCGGACTCACGATAAACAGAATCTTGTAAATGTTCTTTACAATAGATTTCTTCTTTCTGCGTGTTTATACATTGTTGTGGATATGACATGGGGACTTTTGTATGAACACAAAGAAGTTTCTGCTTTTTTTCCATATACATATTATTTGACCGTGTTTTATTTTATGTTCATGCTTCTGACTATGCTGACGTGGACACATTATATGGTTGCATATCTTGATAAAAGCGGATGGCGCAGTAATCTGCTCATTCATATGGTATGGGCATTGTTTATAACTGGTGTAGTATGTCTGATACTTAATCGTTTCTATCATTTTATGTTTTCATATAACGATAAGCATGAATATATTGGAGAAGTGGGAAGGAATATTTCTTTTCTTTTTCAGATTGCCTTTTATGCTGTAATTACTACTTATATGATGTATGTTGCCCATAATAGTACGGGGCGTCAGAAAACACGATATAAGGCGGTTGCCGGAACAAGCATGGTACTTGGAATATTTCTTACATTCCAGATTATATATGCTCTTTTTCCTTTTTATGCTTTAGGACTTTTGATTGGAATATGTCTTATTCATTCTTTTGTGCAAACAAGCGAAAAAAAAGAAAAGGAAGTCTATAACCATATTGCATATGCAATGGCGAAAGATTATGATGCGATTTTTTATATTGATATAGAATCCTGTGAATATCAGAGTTTTTCCAAAAGTAAGGAGTATATGGATATTGAAGCCATAGAAACTGGAAAGGATTTTTTTACGGATGCTCTGAAAAGTATTGATGAATGTGTTTATTCTGAAGATATAGAATATGCAAAGAGTTTTTATAACAAGGAAACAATGTTAAAGAATCTTGAAGGAAGGCGTTCATTTTCATTTAAATACAGGGTTTTGATAAATAATAAACCAAGATTCTTTCTTTTTACGATGATGCAGGATAGTAACAGAAAGTATCTTATTTTTTATGAAAAGGATATTGAAGATGAACTTAATGCAGAAAAAGTTCAGAAAGAAAATCAGAAGCAGACTATTACATTCGGTCAGATTGCAGAGAGCCTGGCTTCTGTATATGATGTAATTTACTACGTTAACATTGTGGATTCATCTTATATTTGTTATCAGACTAATGCGATTTATGGTCAGCTTGAAGTATACAGGTCAGGCGATGATTTTTTTGGAGAATCTCTTATTACTATTCCAGAGATGATTCATAAGCAGGATTGTGAACGGGTTAGTACATTTATCAAGAAAGAAAACTTGATTTCCGTAATGGAAAAACATAAAGACTGCAGTATAAATTACCGGCTTATTGTGGCAGGAAAAGACCAGTATACGAGAATGACGGTTAGAAAAAGCAGCGACGGAACGCATTTTATTATTGGTGTTGAAAATATAGATAATGAGATTCAAAAAGAAAAGCAGCGTCTTAAAGAATTAAAACTTGAAAAAGAATTGGCAAGACGAGACGAACTTACAGGAATAAAGAATAAAACTGCTTATATGGAACTTGAAAATTCTGTGCAGGGAAATATTGACAATGGCGTGGATTATCTGAATTTTGCAATTGTTGTCTGCGATATGAATAATCTGAAACATATAAATGATACTCAGGGGCATAGTGCCGGTGATGAATGTATTCAGGCATCAGCGCGTCTATTGTGTAATATTTTTGTTCATAGTCCTGTGTTTAGAGTTGGCGGAGATGAGTTTGTTGTTTTTCTTCATGGTAATGATTATTCAGCAAGAAACGAACTTATGGACAAATTACGCAGTCAGGTTCAAGAAAATAAAAAGAAACATTCCAGAATAATTCTTGCAGTCGGAATGGCTGAATATGATTCTGAAAATGATAGTTTTGTTTCAGAAGTATTTGAGCGTGCTGACAAAAAAATGTACGAAGACAAAAAGAAGCTTAAGTCCAGGAGATAGTTTTTTATTTATTCCCTGTAGAATCAATTATTAGCAAAATAAAATGCCTCTAGACATTATACCCCTAGAGGGTATATTTTACTTTTAAAGCGCGTATACCCCTAAGGGGTATTATTTTTCAGGAGGCTCTTTATGTCAGAAAATCAGAATATAGATTTGTGCTGTGAAGAAATTGAACAGTCTGTAGAAGCAAAAGCTTCATGTCCGCATTGTTCCGGAAAACATAAAAAGCGGGATGTTTCGGAATATAAAGATTTGATGAATCGTCTTAAGCGTATTGAAGGTCAGGTTCGTGGTGTAGAGGGAATGCTGGAAAACAATGCTTATTGTACTGATATTCTTGTACAGGTTTGTGCAGTAACAAGTGCTCTTAACAGTTTTAATAAAGCCCTGCTTGCAAATCATATGAAAACCTGTGTTGCAGAAGGAATCCGCAGGGGAGATGACTCTGTAATTGATGAATTTGTCGTAACACTGCAAAAACTGATGAAATAAGGGGGGTATGTCATGGAACAATATAATGTTACTGGAATGAGCTGTGCAGCCTGTCAGGTTCGTGTTGAAAAAGCTGTGAATGCGCTTCCTGGGGTAAAAAGCTGTGCTGTAAGTTTGCTTACAAATTCTATGGGAGTGGAAGGGGATATTTCGCCTTCAGAAATAATCAAAGCGGTAGAAAATGCAGGTTATGGTGCCAGCCTGAAAAAATCCTCTTCTGGAGCTAATTCTTCCGCTGGAGCAGATGCGTACGGGGATGAGCTTCGGGACAGGGAAACTCCAAAAATGAAAAAGAGACTTATCGCTTCCGTTCTTTTTTTGATTCCGCTTATGTACGTTTCTATGGGACACATGCTCTGGAACTGGCCGCTGCCGGCATTTCTTGACGGAAATCATGTGGCGATGGGTTTGTATGAGCTGCTGCTTTCTGTAATTATCATGGTGATAAATCAGAAATTCTTTGTAAGCGGATTCAAGGGGTTGATTTATAAATCTCCGAATATGGACAGCCTTGTTGCCCTTGGCGCAGGGGCTGCTTTTGTTTACAGCGTGACTGCACTTTTTGCAATGAGTAGTGCGGTTCTGGCTGGTGATGATGAAAAAATAAAGTACCTGATGGATCAGTTTTATTTTGAATCTGCCGCAACAATTTTAACTCTTATTACTGTAGGAAAAATGCTTGAGGCAAAATCTAAGGGAAAGACCACAGATGCTTTGAAATCCCTGATGAAGATGGCTCCAAAAACTGCAGTGCTTGTGGAAGGGGAAGGGGAAGCCAGAATTGAAAAAACTGTGCCGGTTGATCAGGTAAAAAAAGGTGATCGTTTTATTGTACGGCCTGGAGACAGTATTCCGGTTGACGGAATTGTAATTGAAGGGGAGAGTGCCGTAAACGAAGCAGCGCTTACAGGAGAAAGTCTTCCTGTAGAAAAATCCGCTGGAAGTACGGTTTCTGCTGCAACGATAAATACTTCAGGGTTTTTGATTTGTGAAGCTGTCCGTGTCGGTGAAGATACAACTCTTTCCGCCATTATCAGGATGGTAAGTGATGCTGCTGCTACAAAGGCACCTATAGCAAAAATAGCAGACAGGGTTTCCGGAGTATTTGTTCCGGCAGTTATTTTGATTGCTCTTGTGACTTTTATAGTATGGCTGATTGCAGGTCAGAGTGTCGGATATGCTGTTGCACGTGCAGTTTCCGTTCTTGTTATCAGTTGTCCGTGTGCGCTGGGACTGGCTACACCGGTTGCAATCATGGTTGGAAACGGGATGGGGGCAAAGTCAGGTATTCTGTTTAAAACTGCTGCTGCTCAGGAAATGGCAGGCAAAACACAGATAGTTGCCCTTGATAAAACAGGAACTGTCACCACGGGAATCATGCAGGTAACAGATGTTATTGCAGCAGAAGATTCTTCGGAAAAAGACTTACTTGAAGCAGCTTATGCCCTTGAAGTAAAAAGTGAGCATCCTATATCAAAAGCTATTGTTGAATATACCGAAAAAAATCAGATTAAACTTCTTGAAACGAGTGGATTTGAAATCAAGGCTGGAAACGGACTTTCTGCCAGACTCGACGGAAAAACAATCACCGGCGGAAACGCAAGATATATCGAATCTGTCGTAAACGAGATTCCGAAACGAGTTGGGAATGACAATCTTGAACTTCATCATGCTGAATTTGATTCAGCATTCATCCAAACGGAAGTTAAAAAACTTGCTTCTCAGGGAAAGACACCGGTTCTTTTTGCCAGGGACAGGACACTTCTTGGAATTATTGCAGTCAGTGATACAATCAAAGAAGATTCTGCTCAGGCGATAAGTGAACTTAAAAACATGGGAATCCACACTGTGCTTCTTACCGGCGATAATGAAATAACTGCCCGGGCAATTGCAGAACAGGCTGGAGTTGATGAAGTTGTGGCTGGTGTACTTCCTGATGGAAAAGAAGCTGTAATCCGAAAACTTATGGAGAGTGGAAAAGTTGCCATGGTTGGAGACGGAATAAATGATGCTCCTTCTCTTACCCGCGCAGATCTGGGAATAGCAATTGGTGCCGGAACTGATATAGCAATAGATGCTGCCGATGTAGTTTTGATGAAAGGTAGTTTACGGGATGTGAGCGCTGCAATCAGGCTTTCACGGGCTGTCATAAAAAACATTCATGAAAACCTGTTCTGGGCTTTTTTCTATAATATAATCGGAATACCTCTTGCGGCCGGCTGTTATGTTTCTGCTTTCGGCTGGACGCTTAATCCGATGTTCGGTGCGGCTGCAATGGGACTTTCCAGTTTCTGTGTCGTTTCTAACGCCCTTCGTCTGAATTTCCTGAAGTCTCAGGATTCAAGACGAGATAAAAAAGTGAAGAATCCTGTTACGGGAAATCTAATATTAAACAATTTTCAAAATAAGGAGACAGAAATGAAAATTTCAGTAAAAGGAATGATGTGCGGTCATTGTGAAATGCACGTAAAAAAAGCACTGGAAGCAATTGATGGAATTACAGAAGCAGCAGCTTCTCACGAAAAGGCAGAGGTTACTATTGAAACATCAAAGCCTGTTGATGAAAGCGTGATTAAAGCTGCCGTTGAAGAAGCCGGTTATGAGTATGCCGGAGTAATTGCGTAGTTTTTTATTATTGTAAGTGGGGGATGTCCAAAAAGTATGAGTCATTGCCGTGCTCGACAGCCTGTCATTGCCGCACTTGATGCGGCAATCTCATGCAGGGGGATTTTCGGGTCGTGCCCGAAAATGACACTAGGATGTAAACTTTTTGGACAGCCCCGTTTTCATTGCGGCAGACTGAAGTTGTGACAGTATAGAGTGAAGACAGCATTTATTGTTGTAAGGTGAAAAGAAACAGGTATATAATTAAAGTAGCATACAAACATGCCATTGTGAGAGGAGGCAGATTGTGTTTACACTTATAATAGTTATCCTTTTGCTTTATGGTCTGAACAGCTGGTGCTGTGAAGAAGAGTTTGAATATCGAGAAAGAGAAGCAGAGAGACGACATCGGGAAAGGATGAGACTGCTGAAAAAGCGCATGAAAAAAAATCAGGCAGCAAAAAAGCGCAGAAAGACAACACGATATATTATTCGTGATGAGTATGGAAGAATACTTGGAAAAGAGGTTGTGGAAGAATGAGTGAGCTGTAATGTTTTCTGTCATTTCTCACATCTGTTGAAAACAAATTTAAAGACTATTACAATTTTCTTATAAAATGGATTACAGCTATATCTTGAATACATCCGTTCCTCAGAAAGAAAAACTGCTTGCTTATGGATTTACAGAAGCTGATGGCAATCTTGTAGTTAAGAAAGAAATCACTGACAGCCAGTTTTATGCAGAAATCAAACTTTCAGAAAAAACTCTTACCGCTGATGTTTTTGAAACCGCGACAGATGAAAAGTATGTGCTTTTTAATGTAGCTTCTGCGCAGGGAGCTTTTGTCGGACAGATTCGCAGCGAAGTTCAGAATGTGATTGAAGAAATCCGGGACAAGTGTTTTATCAGCCGGGACATCAAAGAAAAATATGTTGATTTTCTGCATTCATATTTTAATGCACCGGGGGATAATCCCTGGGCAGAAGAACCTTATAACAGCAGCACTGTTTACCGCTGCCCGAATAATAAATGGTTTGCCCTCATAATGCAAATCAAGTTTAAGAATCTTGGATTTGAAAGTGATGAGCTGGTCTGGGCTGTTAATCTGAAAGCAGAAAAGGTTGAATCAATCACAGATAAAAAATCAATCTTCCCTGCATATCACATGAATAAAAAATACTGGATCACAGTCTTGCTTACTGCTGTGACAGATTTCGAAAAGCTGTGTGAGCTTACAAAGAAAAGTTTTGCCCTGGTTCAGAAATAAATACAAATAATGGCATAAACGGTAAATTTACATAGCTTCTGAAAAACAGCAGATTTAATTTTTTAAATCTCAAGCTGCTGTTATTTCAGAAGCTGTAATTTTTTAGGGAATATTATGAATTAACCCCATGTACGGATTAAGTCATAGTTTTCTTCTGTCACCTGTGTGTAGGCATTGTATTCATTGCAGGTTGGACAGTATTCTGGAGCTGATGGTCCTACAACAATATGACCGCAGACTACACATTCCCATACTTTTACGGAACTGTTTTTAAGCTGTGCTGAAGCTGCATCTTCATCATTAAGAAGTGCGCGGTAACGTTCTTCATGACGTTTTTCGATAGAAGCTACTGCACGGAATTTTGCAGCAAGTTCCGGGAAGCCTTCTTTTTCTGCTGTCTCTGCAAACTTAACATACATGTCTGTCCATTCATAGTTTTCACCGCTGGCAGCATTAGTAAGGTTGGTCTTTGAGTCTCCGATACCTTCCAGTTCTTTAAGCCACATTTTGGCATGGTTTTCTTCATTGTTAGCAGTTTTTGTAAATACATCTGCTATTTTGTCATTGCCTTCTGCTTTTGCAACCTGAGCAAAATATGTGTACTTGTTTCTTGCCTGTGATTCTCCTGCAAATGCGGCAAGGATGTTTTTTTCTGTTTCTGTTCCTGAGTATTTACTCATATTTCGTTTCTCCTTTTATTATACTGTAAACAAGTCAATCTGATTTCCAATCTGACCTACGGCTGCTTCTACGCTGTCTGCAATTTCAGAAAGGGAATTACTTGTTTCACGAATATTACCGGCGCTTTTAGAAATCTTATCCATGCTGTCCTTGATTTCTCCGGTAGTATTGCGGAGCTGGTCAACTTCAACAAGAATAGATTTATTTCCTTCTGCCATTTCATGTGATGCTGCCCTAACTTCACTTGTGTTGTCGTTCATAAGCTTAAGTGCATCTCCAATCTGTTTTGAACCTTCCTGCTGTTCTTCCATTGCAGATTTAATCTGAAGAACAAGCTGCTGTGTTTCATTGATTGAATTATTAACGGCTGCAAAAGAATCACTTGAAGCCTGAGAAGCGTTTACAACATCATCAATAGAGCCTGCAATTTTTTTAAGTTCTTCACGAATAGTCTTAGACTGTGCACTTGAAGTTTCAGAAAGCTTACGGATTTCATCTGCAACTACACTGAATCCCTGTCCTGCTTTTCCGGCATGGGCAGCTTCGATTGCGGCATTCATGGCAAGCATGTTTGTCTGACTTGCAATATCACTGATTGTTTTGTTGGCAGTCTGAAGTGTCTTAGACTGTTCTTCAATTTTCTTGATACGGATATTAACATCATTCTGGCGCTGAATACCGTCTTCTGCATTACGGGTAAGGCTTTCAAATGATTCAGCCATGTGGCCGACAGAAACATTAACGCTCCTGATGTTTCCGATCATTTCTTCTACAGCGGCACTTGCCTGAGTTACACCGGAAGACTGGGTTTCAATCATTCGTTCAAGAGATTCAATGTTCTGAGAAATTTCTTCAACGGCACTTGCTGTTTCAGAAACACTGGCAGCCTGATTCTGTACCTGTGAACCGATATTGTGAAGGTCCTGGATGATTTCAGAGATGGAACTTCCGTTATCTTCAATACGCTTCTGAAGACCAACGTTTACATCTCCAAGCATTTCCTTAGAATCTTTTACTCCGCCGACAATTGTACGCAGCTTGTTCATGAATGCATTAAAGCCGTCACCAAGAGCACCGATTTCGTTTTTACTTTTAACGACAATCTGCTGGGTAAGGTCTGCATCACCGGAAGCAATATGCTGAATGGAGTTTTGTACGATGCGGAGAGGCTTAACTGCAATTACAAGCATGAATGAACATGCAGCAGATACTATAAGACCTACAAAAATACTGATGAAGATAATGACAGTTCCAAGAGAATTTCCGGCAGCATCAATTTGACTCTGAGGAATTGTAAGGATTGCTGACCATGGGGTTCCTTCAACAGGTGTGTAGGAAGCAAAAGTTGTAACTCCGTCCGGATCTGTATAGTAACCTTCTCCCTGCTGTCCGTTGCAGGCTTTAAGCGCAATTTCATCGAGTCCTTTGTATCCTGCTTTATCACTGTAAGAAAGGTCCATGTATTTATCCATTCCGCGGATATGAGAAATCAAAACTCCGTTTGAACCTACAAGAATTGCTTTTCCGTTTTTTCCCATGGTAAGGCTGGAAATCATCTTGTCAATTTCATCAAGTTTAACTGCTCCTGCAAATACCCCGATAAGGTCACCTCTGTTATTGTATGCCGGACGTGCAATGTAATAACAGACAGAACCATCGAGCTGGAAGTCAATGTTAGAAACGAAAATGCTTTTTCTTTCATTCATGATTGCGCGGAAGAAAGGTTTAGAAATAACTGTAATTATCTTTCCGTCGCTGGAATGTCCGACACCGTCCGGAGTACAGAACATTACGTAGTTAAAGAGCTTGTTACGGATGCTTTCGTGAGTAAGCAGCCATTCAATGATTGCGTCAGTATTCCCGTCTTTTGTTACGTCATTGTCAGAATAAATACGCAGGTCATTTACAAGAACTTCGTTCCAGTGCTGTATTTTACCTGCATCTTCTTCAATAATTTTTTCACTGAAAGAAGAATAGTCATCTTTTGAAGATGATTTTACACTCTGAACAATAAAAATATTCTGGATTACAAATGAAGCAATAAGGATTGCCAGAATTTTTATTGAAAACTGAAAGGCAAGGCGTGCATATTTTTTCTTTGGTGTGTTTTCTTTATTGTCTGTAGATTCTTCCATAAAGATACCTCTCTGCCTTAATTATTTTGTTGTGTTTTTATAGATACGGTTGATAGCTACTGCATGGAATGCTATGCCGCGTACATTTTTCTTAATCAGGTTTGCATTACATTTCTGATAGATAGGAGAGATTACTGCATCTTCCATGATCATTGATTCTGCTTTTTTAAGAGCTGCCCAGCGTTCAGGAATTCTTGTACAGAGATCTCCGTCAGTACAGCTTGCAATAAGTGCATTGTAGCTCGGGTTAAAATAATTTCCCTGATTGTTGTCGTTTCCTGTTACCCACATGGCAAGATATGTCATAGGATCTGCATAGTCAGGACCCCAGTTGTTAAGACCAAACTGGAAGTTTCCGGAACTCATGATCTTACGGCGCTCGGTTTTAGGTACAGCTTTGATGGAAATGTTTACTTCAGGGAAGAGGGCTTCTATCTGATGTTTGATTGAATTTGAAGCAATAACCTGGGTTTCACCATCTGCTGTAAGAAGCTGAAGGTTGAACTTGCTTACTCCAAGTTCACGTTTTGCCTGCTGTAAGTGAGCACGAGCTTTTTCTATATTGTAGGAACAGTCATCCGGGAATTCGATTCCTTTTGGAGTAAAGTCTTCTCCTGTTGAAGAGAAAGCGTAACCTCTTGGTATTGCAGAATAGGCTGCAGCGGAACCGTCGGCCATTTCTGTGATGACACGTTCACGGTCGATGGCAAAGGTGAATGCACGACGAAGGTTTTTATTTGCAAACATAGGATCATCAAAGTTAAAGGTAAGGTAATAAAGGAATCCAGAGTCAACCGGTGTAAATTCTGGAGAAGATTTCATTTTTTCTACGGCTTCTCCTGAAAGCTCAACGAAATCAAGCTGACCGCTCTGATATTTTCTTAGAGCTTCATCACCATTGCTGATGATTTCATAGTGAAGTCCTCCAAGTTTAACGTTTGCAGCATCATAATAGGCCGTATTTTTCTTAAATGAAATTGTTCTGCCTGTAGGAGAGTATTCTGTAATTACGAATGCTCCGTTTGCAAGACAGGTTTCCGGACTTGTTGCATATTTATCGCCGCATTTTTCAACGAATTTCTGATTTGCAGGATAGAAAGTGCAGAAATACAGCAGCTGTTCAAAATAAGAAACAGGAACCTGAAGTTCTACTTCAAAAGTATAGTCGTCAACGGCGCGTACTCCAAGCTGGTTAGGATCCATCTGACCTGCCTGAATTGCTGTTGCATTTTTTATCTGTGCAATGTCGCTTATCATGAATGCATATTCAGAACCTGTCGCAGGATCAATGGCACGCTGCCAGCCGTATACAAAGTCATGGGCTGTAACCGGATCACCGTTAGACCAGTAAACGTCATCTCTGAGCTTGAATGTGTATTTCAGACCGTCAGAAGACATTGTATAATCTTTACATACTGCTTTTTTTACAGAACCATCGTCAGCCATCTGCATGAGACCGTCAACCATATTGCCGATAAGTTCAAATGCTGTTGCAAATACGGCAGTCTGCTGATCCAGAGTATCAATTGCTGCTTCCAGAGAAACGTTGAGAACAGGACCATTCACTGTTTTTGCAGGCAGCGGTCCTTTTTTACCTGAGCCGTTTTTTGAACATCCTGGCAGAAGAATAGCGAACAGCATCGAAGTTAATAATAAAGTCGTGTGTTTCATGTGTACTTCCTTTGTATATTCTTAAATTTGATTATAACACTTTAAACTGGAGAATACTAATCTTTACAAGAACGGCATGATGTCTTTTTTTCAAAAATGGCAGAATTTTTCATATTTTTTTAAATTTTTATCAAAATTTTATTATCTCTATTATAATTTTTTTCTATATAATTTACCAGAACCTTTAGGATGAGAATAAAGAAAAACAGCAGCTTCTTTTATCAAAAAAATATTATTCATTATATATTTTTGCTGTAAAGCTGCTGTTGTATATTAAAATCTTTTTATTTTAAAAGTCCCTGAGCACGGAGGTCATTTACGTTAAGGGCCTTTACGTTTGGTGTCCTGCCGTTTGCACTTGCAGGAACTTTAAGTTTTCCATCATGTACAAGGGCATAAACCTGTTCTGCTTCAGGAGCAAACTCATAGCCGGTAATTTTCCAGTTATTGTCACATTCCGGAGCAAGAGGACTGTGTTTTGCAACATAGTCACTTATCATATCCCGTACGGCAAGAGAAGTATCACGGTATTCAGGATTTTCTCCGAACATTCCTTCAGATTTAAGGTTTCCGAAGCGGTAGTTGTTGAGGGCTAAAATCAGCGATTCATCATCATTGAGAGGTTTTCCTTTAAACATTACATTCTGGATGCGGCTTCCTTCCGGTTTAGAAATATCAATTTCATAGTCAACACCTGCAAACATGTCATAAAGATAAAGTCTCATGTTTTCATTAAAGGATATTGTTACGTCACCGGCTCTGAATGTATTGAAGAAACGACCTGCCTGTTTTTCCATGATGGCTTTAAGCTGTCTGCCTGTAACACGAACAGCAAAAAGTGTATTGTCAAATTTATAGATTTTTACACCGTCACGCTTGTGGAATTCTCCTTTTTCGAGATTTGAATAGGATTCAAAAAGAGCTGCCATTGAAACGTCGGCTTTTTTTCCACCTAGAGTAGCATTGTCCATCTGAACTTTGTTAATCAGGTCCATCATTGCCGTATCCTGTACTGCAGCTGTCGGAATTCCTTCAAGTCCATTCCACCAGAGGGAAGGAAGGAAGTTATCCTTTATTTTTCCTACTACCTTGCCTGCAATTTTCAGACTTTTTTCGTGGGTAGATTTATTGAGTTTTTCAATTTCTGCATCCGGTTCAATTCCGGCACCCTTTACTGCAAGAAGTTCTCCTTTTTTAGAAGTAACTTTCCATGAACCGCTTTCGTTATCAAGTTCAACTGTAACTTTTGCAACATATGCACCTTTTGCTCCAGGTTCAACGATAAGTGCACCGCTGGAAGCTGTCTGGTTTACAACATCGTGAGCGTGACCTATAAAAAATACCGGTATTCTGTCACCGTATTTTTCTGCAACATCGCCCATTCCGTGCTCACCGAATTCACCATTAAGACCGTAGTGAGCAACAACTACAATGATATCTGCTTTTCCTTCTATTTCAGAAAGGGCAGTTCCAACTTCTTCAATCGGAGATGTAAAGGTCATGTTATTGTAGTGTTCAGGAGCGCTTGCTTCCCAGACTGGTACATGAGGAGCCGTAATTCCGATGATTCCTACACGTACGCCTTTGACTTCTGCAACAGTCCAGCCTTCTACAAAACGTTTGCTGTCTTTTTTGTATATGTTTGCTGCAAGAACAGGAGCCTTAAACTGTTTTATTTCTTTAAGAAGCGTCTTAAATTCAAAATTAAATTCGTGATTTCCTAAAACATTTGCATCGTACTTTAAGGTATTCATTGCATTTATCATAGGATTCTTTTTTTCAAAACGGAATTCCTGAATAAGATTGTCCTGAAGGCAGTCACCGGCATCAAATAAAAGCAGGTCCGGATCTTTTAGCCGCTCTGATTTTACAACGGTTGCAACTTTTGCAAGACCATTGTCAGTTACACTGTCTGTTGCATAGTCATAAGGTGAAATTGCACCGTGAATGTCACTTGTTTCAAGCATTGTAAGTGTAACTTTTTCTGCAGAAACAGGGAGCCCTATAAGAATTAAAGCAGCACTGAGACCGACGATAATTTTTTTCATTTTTCAAATCTCCTGATTTTGGTTGTATAGATTTTATGCTGACTATTATACACCTGAATTTTATAAAGAGGAGTTTAAAATTTTATCTGCAGGAAATTTTATAATCCCAGTGCCCATTCATAAGTACTTAAGTATGGATCAGGGCGGACAGGTCCTTCTGTAGTCCATATTTCATTTATCTGTCCGTCATCATTTATCTGTCCTATGCGGACTGTTTTGTTTAAGTGCTGATTGTTTCCGTCTATGGTTACTGTTCCTTCCGGGGCTTTAAAACTTAAACCTTTTGCAGCAATACGGACGCTTTCTACATCAAAAGTTTTTGCTTTTTCACAGGCTGCAGCCCACATGTAAACTGCAATGTAGGCGGCTTCTACAGGATCTCCCGTAACATTTTCAGAACCATATTCCTCTTTGTATGCAGAAACAAATTTTTTGTTTTCCGGAGTATCCGTGCTCTGGTAATAATTCCACGTAACATACTGGCCTTTTAAATTATCAATGCCGATTTTTTCTATTTCGTTTTCAGAAATTGAAAAGCTCATTGTTGGAATAATATCTGCAGTAAGTCCGGCTTTTATCATCTGCTGAAAGAAATGAACGTTTGAATCTCCGTTGAGAGTATTTAAAATTACGTCGGGATGACTTTGCTTTATATCTTTTATTATGCTGGTAAAATTTGAAGCATCCATGGGAACGTAAACTTCACCGCAGCATTTTCCCCCTGTATAGTTAAGGAGAGCCTTTATCATTTTATTTGCGGTATGAGGAAAAACATAATCATTTCCAATCAGGTACATTCTTTTTCCAAATGTTTGAAAACAGTATTTTACCGCCGGAATAACCTGCTGGTTTGGAGCTGCACCCATGTACATTATGTTGGGACTTGCTTCAAGACCTTCATATTGAACCGGATACCACAGTAAGCCAAAGTTTTTTTCAAAGGTTTTCTTTACCGCGGTTCTGGAGGCAGATGTCCAGCAGCCAAAGACGGTGGCAACTTTTTCACTTGTAAGTAATTCTTCTGCATGTTCATTAAAAACATCAGGATCACTTTCTCCGTCTTTTATTACAGGGACAATAATATTTCCTAAAACCCCGCCTTTGTTATTTATTTCTTTTATGGCAAGAAGTTCTGCGTTTAGGACGGGTTTTTCACTGATGGCCATTGTTCCCGTCAGTGAATGAAGGAGTCCGACTTTTACAGTATTTTTATTTTTATGTTTACAGCCTGAAGAAATAAAAGTCATTACTGTCAGAATAGAAGCAAGAATCAAAAACAGTTTCTTTTTCATTATTCCTCCTGTTAAATCCCCGCTGTTTTTATCTGGCGGGAATGTCTTCTATAAAATATCGTAGGTGGTCATTAAACCTTTTCCTTTAATGTTGCATTCCATCGGAGAACTGAATTTTATGTCAGAGTCCTGCAGGTGCTTATACACAGTTTCAGAAACTCTGATATGTCCGGCTTCCGCTGCGGTTTCCATTCGGCTGGCAACATTTACCGTATTGCCCCAGACATCATAGATAAATTTGGTTTTTCCGATGACACCTGCAGTGACAGGTCCGCTGTTAAGACCGATTCGTATATTGAAAGGAATTTTTGCCGTATGATTATACTGTCTGACGTCTTCAATCATTCCTTTTGCATATTCAACCATTATTAGTGCATGTTTTTCATTCAGACTTGGAAGTCCGCAGGTTGCCATGTATGCGTCTCCGATAGTTTTTATTTTTTCCACACCCATTTTCTGCGCGCGTACATCAAACAGGGTAAAAAGGTCATTAAGGGCACTGACGATTTCATTTGCAGAATAATCGCTTGAAGTTTTTGTAAAGTTTACGATATCCGCAAAGAGAATTGTAACGTCATTATAATTCTGACCGATGGAATGAATGCCGTCTTTTAATTCATCTGCAATTTCGTTTGGCAGAATTGCACGGAGCAGTTCATCAGATTTTTCCCGCTCAAGATTAAGTTCAGCTGTTCGCTGAAGAACCATGCTTTCCAGTTTAAGATTTTCTTTCATGATTGCACGCTGCTTTAAGTAGAAGAGCAGAATCACTGAACCCAAAATTGTTATTACAGATATAATCCAGAATGCCGGCATCTGATATATGTATGGCTTTTGTACAAATAAAACCGTTTCTGCCTGTTTTGAATAAAATCCGTCTCCATTAATTGCATTAAGGAGAAGAGTGTGTTTTCCAGGAGAAAGGTTTGTGTATGAAAGTGTTCTTCCAGGAGAAGGCGCACTGAAGTCATCTTCGAAGTTTGTAAGTTTATGAGTAAACATTATTCGTTCCGGTGCGTCAAAGCTTAAACCTGTAAATGTAATTTCTACACGTTTAGTTCCCGGTTGAAGTGTAATTGCTGAAGATTCCTGAGGATAAAATCTGTTATCAAGAACCACTACATCATCAACAGTTACCGTTTCAATTTGAATGAGTGGCGTAACCTGATTTTCTTTTACCTTGATGGGATCATAAATTGCAACTCCATCAATCATTGCAAACCATATACGTCCGTACACGTCAATGATACTTTTTGAAGTAGAAGTTGGTCCTCCTGAATCAAGACCGTCACTTTTATTGTAAAATTTTATGCTGATGTCTCTTGTTTTTCCTTCAGCTGCATTTTGAATATCTGAAAATTTTCCGGAACAGATACCGCGGTTGCTGGTCATCCAGAGGTTATTTGTGTTGTCAGCAAGAATCTGGAAGACAGCATCAGTCTGAAGACCGTTTTCTGAGTTTAAGGTTTCGTATATCGTCGGTTTGTAATCTGTTTCAGAAAAGCGGCGGCATCTGGTTATACCGCTTCCACTTGTTACCCAGACAGAACCGTCTGCTTCCTGTGTTATTTTAAAAATAACGTTTCCTGCAAGACCGTCATCAGAAGTTATCCGGGCTATTATTTTTTCATCCTTCATCAGATAAATTCCGCCGCCGTCAGTTCCTATCCAGACGATATCATTAATGTCTTTAAGAAGAGCCATTATGTATTCGTTATCAAGACCGTCTGCCTGTTTGAAGTTTCTAATTGAACCGTTAGCATGTACTATGCTTAATCCGGTTGTAGTTCCAATATAAAATTCATCAGGTTTTGTTTCGATGGCAACCCGGACTTTGTTTCCAGAAATACCTTCGTTTACGGTCCAGTTCGTAATTTTTTTACCGTCGTATTTTATCTGTCCGTATTTGGAATAGCAGCTTACAAGAATATTTCCATATTCTGTTGCAGTAACATCTCTGATTCTGACACCTTTGGCAAATTCGGTAAGTTCGTTTGTGATTTCTTCATCATCTTTTATACAGCGAAGACCATTATCAGTTCCTATCCAGTAATTTCCGTCTGAGTCATTGCAGATTGTGTTTACTGGAACTCCAAGCCTGAGCATTTTGAATTTTCCGTGGGTAAGTTTTCCGATACCGCATCTGTCGGTTGCAATCCAGATGTTTCCTTCTCTGTCTCCAATTATTTTACTTATCTTTGCATTGTTTAAGATGTCTCCGTTATATTCGTAATATTTTCCGTTGTAGTAAGTAACAAGTCCTTTTTCTGTTCCAATCCAGACGGTTCCGTCTCCGGCACAATAGAACGCAGTTGTCGGAACATAGTCGATTATCGTTCCGCTTGTAACATGTTCAATTGTTCCGTCGCTCATGCAGAATATGCCTTTATCTCCCAGGGCAAGCCAGAATTTTCCTTTAGGATCTTGAGTGATTGCTGTAGGAAGATACGAACCAAGATAGTCAAAGGCTACATTGTATTTAAAAATACCGTCAGTAAAAATAAAAAGTCCTTTTTCATTTGCAGTGAGCAGCCATATTCTTCCGGCTGTATCACAGAAAATCTGGGTCGTAATGATTCCTTTGGTAATAGTTCCAGGTTCGAATTGGGGAGTAATAAGATGTTCGTCGGGGGTAAGATAAACTACACCAGAGGCAGTTCCGATCCATATATTTCCATCGTTGTCTTCGGTTATGCTGCGTATTGAATTGCTTGGAAGTCCAGTTTGCGTGGTATAAGTTTTTTTTCTGTCACCAGTTATTTTCTGAACGCCTTCATCGTTGGAACCAATCCAGAGTGCACCGTGGCTGTCCTGAAAAAAACACCTTACAGAAACAAAAGAAAGATCGTTTGTCGTTGAACGTTTATGAGTGGTGAATGTCAGACCGTCAAAGCGGGCAAGGCCTTCATAAGTACCTATGTCTATGTATCCGTCTTTTGTCTGAATGATGTCAGTTGCGGTAGTGCCGTTCAGCTGACCGAAAGAATTCCAGGACTGATAAACATAGTTGTCAAAAAAAGATGTTTGTGAAAATATTTCGGTAGAGCATAGAAGGGAAAAAATAAAAAAAATTCCAACTTTCTTCATAATAATTTAAATTATAAAGCTAAAATTGGAATTTACAATATTAAAATTGCTGTTACGCAGAAGTTGTACTGCTTCTGCGTTTATGTCTTTAGAAATTTATATTTCCTATAAGGAAAGTTTCTTTCTTTTCGGTAAGTTCCAGGGTAAGAACCTGTCTTTTTTGATCAGGCCGTCCAAAGTTTGTATATATTTCTGCCTGAACGGTTACCGGCTGGAGGATTTTCTGCTGATGATTTGCATAGTAATTTGCTTCAATTTTATATGTTCCTTCGGGAGCTTCGTGTATGCAAAATTCTTCAGGGCCGTACCCCTGTGTAAAGTCATTTGAGATTCTTCCTCCAAGATATGTAAGTTTATTCCCGAAATAGCATAATTCGTTATCAGGATCCGTTACCCATAAATCTATATCGCAGTCGTCCATATTCCATGTAAGGATGATGCGGATGTCACAGTCAAAATTCTGAATCAGTTTTTTATCAATGTCAGACAGGTTCAGTTTTATTTTTTTCTGTTTGCATTCAGCAATAATAGCATTCATATCGTTGAGGGCAATCTGCTGCACTTCAGCAAATCTTCCGTCCCAGTGTTTGTATGCAACTGAATACAGCGTATCGACTGCTTTCTGGTATTCGCCGTTAAGATAACAGGCCATGCCCAGATCTCTCAGGAATTGAGGTATCTCTGATTTTAAGGTAACAAGTTTTTCGAGAATCTGTATTGCATGGTTATAGTATTTATGTTCAACAAGCTTATCTGCAAGGGCTCGCAGAATATCTGTGCTTTCAAGATTCAGTTCTGCCAGATTGGAAAGTATGCGGAGACTTTCTGAAGAAAGATTTTCCTGTGCAAAATAATCTGACACTGCTATATAGAATGAAGGGGATGAAGAATGTTCTTTTTTCAGTTCCAGATATTTTTTATACATCTCATTTGTTTTTGTCCGTTTTAGGATAGAAAGATAATCTGCATCAGGAGACCAGGCTTCAAGTTGAATGGAAGCTTCTTTGTTTTGTGCAGAAGGATTTTCTGCAAAAGCTTCTTTTTCTTCCAGTTCTACTTCAAGACTGAGTGAATCTGTAAAAGCGTAAGCGGATTCTGCTGCATAATTTTCTCTTTCATTATTTCTGCCTGCTGAAAACAGTCTGCTTAAAACAGGCGGTTCTATTTCGTAAGAATCAGATTCATCTTTGCTTTTTAAATTAGTTTTCTTTTTAAATTCTTCAGATGAAGTATTCCACCATTTTCTGAAGGCTTCAAAATTCTTATAAACAGTTTCAGGAATTTTTCTGCTGTTTTCTTCACGGTTATTTTTTGCTGAATTATTGTTTGAATTTTTTATGAGTTCAGAATATCTGCGGTAGAGTTTTTCGTCTTCCTTTGGAGGAATTACATTGTATCTTACATAATCTTCTGCCGTATCAAGAACTATAAGTGAAGTATCGTCTGTTACTATTCCGAATTTTTTTGCAGTTTCAATAATCTGCTGTTTATTTTTTTTATAGTCTTCATTCAGGAAGTTTATCTTTTTTATTGCCCACTGTCTTGCAATATTTTTAGTTTGAATTGTATCAGTAGCACTGATTTTAACGGTGAAGGAATTTTCAATTTTTGTACCATGTCCGAAGTAAAGTGTCACATCAGCTTCCTTCTTTTTTAGAATTCCTGCAACAGAAAAATTTTCATCAACTATAGATTTTTCTGAAGGAAAAATTTCTTCAACAGCTTTTTTATTATATTCAATTTTTATAAGCCTCAGCGGATTTTCCAGAAGCTTTTTTAACCCGTAAGAAACATCAGCAGATGGATTTGAAAGATTTATGTAAGCTCCTGAATTTTTTTCTGCCATTGCTTTTAACCGGGAGTGATCTGCTGACGGGCTTGAGTTTATTGTATATACAGGGACGGAAATATTTTGCTGAAAATCAGAGCCGTCTTTCCAGGAAGAAAGGCCGTCGGTAAAAATCAGAAGTTCATCCCCACCGGCAAAATTAAAATCTACGTCAAGGTTTGTTGCCCCGTCATATTCAAGGGATAAAATAAAATCCCGGAGTTTTTTAAGTTCCTGTTTTGAATTTCCTGTAAATACTTTTGCCTTGTGAACTTCATTGCAGAACGGAATAATCATAATCTCAGGATTATCAAGGCGTGCTGCATAGGTTTCAAGAAGCTGTACTTCCTTTTCTATATTTCTTTTTTCTCCTGAAGAAGAAATGTCCCACCACACAGTAAGTTTTTCAGGCAGAGTTTTTTCTTCCGGTTCAGTTTTTATTTTTTTACTGAAATAAAAATATGTGCTGCTTCCTATGTCTTCCGTATAAACATCCTGCACATCAGAAGTTTCTGAAGGTATTTCAAAAATAATTGGTGAGGTCAGTTTATAATTTTTTTTAGAAATGGTTGCAGTAATTCCCGTATTCATTTCTGAAAATGAAAAGGTATTTTTATCAGACAGTTCTTTTGGCATGAGGGCATTGTTTTTTAAAATAGTAATTTTAAAATCAAAAGAATCCAGCTGGTTTTCCGGGAGTGCAGAAAAAATATATCTGTCTGTGTTTTTAAGTTCTGTCTGATATGTAATCTGAAGGTGGCGTACTCCGTTTGCAGGAATCGGATATACTCTTGTTTTAAAATTATTGCCGGCTGTTTTTTCTACAAGTCCCGGATCAATTCCCTGGCGGACAACTGCTTCAAAAATCTGCCGGCCTTTTTCTTTTTCTACAACAACACCGTTCCTCATCCGTCCGTCAATGTCCAGAGCATATCCTGTTATGGATTCATTTTCTCCAAGGGGGAATTCAATTTCTCCTTCAAGAATTGAAGCGGTTGTGTTTTCTATAATCATGTCCAGCTTTGTTACAGCAATGTCTGCATAAACTTCAGCTTCTGCAGAAAGTTCTTTAAGTCTTACAGTGCCTTCTGTTTTTGAGTCACGAATTCTTATATTTATGAAAGATGTCTGCTGTGCAAAAATAGTTGCAGTAAAAAAAAGAAATATGGATGTAATAAAAATTTTCTTCATTTGCATACCTCGCTTATATAGTATGCAAACAAAGAAAAATTGAAAAGGTTAAAGGTTATTAAAGCAGGCTTTCGATGCAGGCTTCAATTTCTGAAGGTTCAGTGGTGCTTTCAAAACGTGCGGCAACAGTTCCGTTCCGGTCTACTATAAATTTTGTAAAGTTCCATTTAATTTCGGCATTGTTTTTGAAGTCAGGATCAAACTGTGCAACATGCTTTTCCATAAAAGCAGCATTTTCGCCTGTAAATCCTGCAAATCCTTTCTGACTTTTAAGGAATGTGTACAGCGGAATTTCATCTGGTCCGTTTACTTCTATTTTTTTAAGATTATCAAAGCTTGTGTTGTATTTCATCTGGCAGAAGGAATGAATTTCTTCATCGTTTTCAGGAGCCTGATTGCCAAACTGATTGCACGGAAAATCAAGTATTTCCAGTCCCCTGTCATGGAATTTTTTCCAGAGGTTTTCAAGACCTTCATATTGAGGAGTAAATCCGCATCCTGTTGCTGTGTTAACGATGAGCATAACTTTGCCTTTGTACTGAGAAAGGGGAACATCATTGCCGTTTCTGTCTTTAACTGTGTAATCGTAAATTGCCATAAAAAAGCCTCCTGTTAATTAACTTATAATACAATTATATTGTATACAATCAAATAATGTCAAGCAAATAGACAAAAAAAACACGGCCTGCTTTAAAGCCTGCCGTGTATGTTTACGCATCAGTATGTTTTGGATTAGTGATGGAAAAGTCTTATTCCGTTAAATACCATTGCGATACCGTAGCGGTTGCATTCTTCTATGACATTGTCATCACGAACTGAACCGCCCGGCTGTGCAATTACTTTTACTCCTGAACGGTGAGCACGTATGATGTTGTCTCCAAACGGGAAGAATGCATCACTTCCAAGGGCAACATCGGTATTTTTAGAAATCCATTCCTTACGTTCTTCCCGTGTAAATGGTTCCGGCTTTACCTTAAAGAAGTTCTGCCATACGCCTTCTGCAAGTACGTCATCATAATCATCGCTTGTATAGACATCGATAGTATTGTCACGGTCAGCGCGCTTGATGTCATCCTTAAACTGAAGGTTAAGAACTTTTGGAGACTGTCGGAGCCACCATTTATCAGCTTTGTCTCCGGCAAGGCGTGTACAGTGAATGCGGCTCTGCTGTCCGGCACCGATACCGATTGCCTGTCCGTCTTTAACGTAACATACAGAATTTGACTGTGTATATTTAAGTATTATAAGTGCTATAAGAAGATTGTCTCTTTCTTCTTTAGAGATTGTTTTATTCTCCGTTACAAAATTAGAAACGGCACTGTCATCAATTTTAATGAAGTTGTGTCCCTGTTCAAAAGTAACTCCGAACACCTGTTTCTTTTCAGAAGCAGCAGGAACATAATCTGCATCAATCTGAAGAACGCAGTAGTTGCCTTTTTTCTTTGCCTTAAGAATTTCAAGAGCTTCATCATCATAACCAGGGGCTATGATTCCGTCGCTGACTTCTTTTTTTATAAGAAGGGCAGTTGCTTTATCACACTTATCGCTGAGAGATATAAAATCTCCGAAGCTGGACATTCTGTCCGCACCTCTTGCTCTGGCATAAGCACAGGCCAAAGGTGTAAGTTCAACATCGTCCGTGTAATAAATCTTTTTAAGAGTGTCACTTAAAGGACGTCCGACAGCAGCTCCTGCAGGAGATACATGTTTGAAGCTTGTTGCAGCAGGCATTCCGGTAGCTTCTTTTAATTCCTTTACAAGCTGCCAGCCGTTAAGTGCATCAAGCAAATTGATGTAACCGGGCTTTCCGTTTAATACTGTAAGCGGCAAGTCCCCGTCTTCCATGAAAACTCTTGCGGGTTTTTGGTTTGGATTGCATCCGTACTTTAATTCGATTTCTTTCATGCACCACATCATAGTTTAAAAGTGGCCCTTACGTAAAGAAGGTTGAGTGCTAAAACTTTTCCAGACGGACAAGCATTGCCTCAAGCTTTACTGAATATTCAGGATCTGCAGCCCAGGTTTTTGTAAGTCCTTCTATTGTGGGTGCTTTTCCCCGCGGTCTTACCCATTTGTACCTGCTGTCGATGCATTTGTTTTTTAGAGAAACTGTTTCGGGTGTAGCGTAGGCATGAAGATGCTGAATATGTGCCCTGACTCCGTCTTTCATTGTGGCAAAACGTTCTCCTGTATGTTCAGCATCTATTGCCCCCAGTCCGCAGTAGTTGTGCATGTCTGGAGTAACAAGGTTTCCGAATTTAAGGAAGCCTGTTTCGTGGCACATTTGAATAAAAGCGCAGTCACTGTTTATTCCTTCAGTTTTTGCCTCGCTGATGTAGAGGGCTGCAAGTTTTTTAATTTCCTTCCTGTCTGCATCCGGATTGTTTGCCATAAAGAAGTTTACAAGAGAGTCTTTTGACATGACCCCTTTATCAGTAAGGTTCCTCGAAATTCTAAAACCGTTAGAGGAGGTGGATACGCAGCTGCTTAAAATAAAAACAGCTGCACAGAATAATGCAGCTATAAGTTTTTTCATCTTATCTGATTGTTGTTCCCGTATAGTTTTTTCCGTCAAGAATTGCACGGATGTTAGGAATATCTTTTCCTGCAGCACAGATTACTGTAAGACCAAGTTCCTGTGATTTTTTAGAAGCAATCGGATCAAACGGACAGTTTTTACCTGGAACCCATTCATCTCCGACAATTTTACGGAAGTCAGCCCAGCTGATTTCATCAATCGGTTTTGCATCAGGATTCTTTCTTGGATCATCAGTATAAACTTTTGCAATATTAGAAAGGTTTACAACTGTGTCGGCATTAAAACGTTCAGCAAGAAGAACGGCATCGTTATCTGTAGAAAAACCTGGTTTCCATCCTGCTGCAACAAGAATGCGTCCTGTAAAATCAGAAACGGCAGTAGGATCTGTAACCACATCCTGTTTGCACAAAGGTCCGAAAACTGTTTTAAGAATCTGTGCATTAAGACGGGTAGCCATGATTCCAAGCCAGTCACAGGCATAGTTCAGATCTGCTTCATTTTCAAAAGCTGCAGCTTTTTTTTCTGTATCTCCGAATTTTGCAGCAACATCTTTATATGCATTCTGATATGTTCTTGCAGGACCGCCGCCTCCGGCAACAAAAATAAGGCGGGCATCTTTGTTTTCTTCAAGCCATGTGCATATCATTTTTGCAAAGGCACTGAGAAATTCAGTATCAGGTGCATCAGGGGCAATAATTGATCCTCCGACACTTAAAACTTTTGTAGTCATTTTTCAGGTCTCCTTAATATATTAGTAAATACCGTTTATAGACGGCGGGTTCCATAGTGAACTGTAGCTGGAAGTTTCATCACTTGCTTCTTCCCAGATTGACTGAAGTGCATAACTTCTCGGCAGATAAACAGTCTTGCTGTTTGTAAGGGAGGCACGTATCTGATTCCAGCCTCTGCTGAAATAAATATGCTGACAGTCGATGTTTCCAAAGTAATAGTTTCTCGGATTTTCTACCGGAACGAAAGGTGTAAATTCCATTCCTGAACCAAGAGCCGGATCAACCGGGAACCATCCGAATTTTTCAAAGTAAATTTCAGCCCACCAGTGGGGATGTGTAACGGAAGAACTTTCTGCAAGAATTCCGCTGCATGGAATAGCCGGAATACCTGCAGCACGGCACAAAGCTGTAAACATTATTGCAAAGTCATACGCATCTCCGGAATTCCGTCGTGGAAGATCCAGAACGCTTGCGTCTCCGGTACGTACTTTTGATTCCAGTTTATAATTATCCAGAAGATAGTTGTATATAAGAAGTGCTTTTTTGTAAGGATTCTTTTCTTTTCCGATTATGTGGTTTTTAAGTTCGATAACCGTTTCATTGTTTGAAGGAATACAAAAATCCGGGGTTGTATATGCATTGTACAGAACGCTTTTTGTATCTGCATAGCCTGTAATTTTTGCCGGAATAATATTTGAATTCATGGAATATGAAGAAATTACATAGGTCTGGCTG
The DNA here is from genome assembly GCF_014202035.1 of Treponema rectale. Lineage (NCBI taxonomy): Bacteria > Pseudomonadati > Spirochaetota > Spirochaetia > Treponematales > Treponemataceae > Treponema > Treponema rectale. The sequence goes on along the minus strand of NZ_JACHFR010000002.1, from coordinate 136,237 downwards.
AATCTCTGTTTATGATTTGTAATTGAATTAATTGATTTCTGATAAATAATATCTTTAGGATCATCTTTAATTAAAGGTTCAGGGTAATACTCGTTAAGATTTACTGACGGCTGAACGGAACTTTCGGCAGGGCGCGGCATATAAAGAGTAATGAATGCTTCATTTGCTGCATTTCCGGTAGAAACGTCTGCAGTAATCTGAACTACAAAAGTATGTTTATTGTTAAAGGATTTTTTCCCGGCAGGAAAGCTGATTGCCGTACGTACCGGTTCGCTTGAGCCCTTTGAAGTCATTACATAAACCGGACCTGAAGCAGCTCCATCCGGAACTTTTACAGAAATTTCTCCGTCCGTCCAGAGAATGTAGTCATAATCATTTTCGCTGGCACAGATAAAGTTTTCGAAGGTATTATCAAGGGAAATTTCATCCCGGTTTGCCGTAAAGAATACTTTTGAATTGCCCCGGGCTGTTCCAAAGTTTTTTCCGGTTATCGTAATTATGTCACCGATTTGTGCAGAATCAGTTATGGAAGATACGACAGGAATTGTTGTCTGAGGATCCGGCCGTACTGCAACAGGAATTCTGTTTTCATTGGCAAAAAAAGCCGGAGCCGACCTGCCTGAAGAGTTTCCTACGATTACAAGTCCGTCGGATACATTGTCCGGGATGGTAAACTGAATTTTAGTATCGGACCAGAAAGAAAAATTCTGTTCATTGATTTTTGAGCCTGAAATTTCTACGTAAGAACTGTCCTTTACTTTTCCGAAGTTTTCTCCGTAGATTGTCATCATGCTTCCCGGAAGTCCTATGACTGGAGTTATCCGGCTGATGACAGGTTTTTTCTGAGTCTGTTTTCCGATGAATGCGGAACCGAAAATAATAAGGGCAATCAGACCAAAAAACAGTGCGAATCTGACTGCCGGAGAGCGTCTTATGAGATTAAAAAATGGATTTTTAAAATTCACTTTGTATGATCCGAATTAAAGTTATTGTAAGATACAGTTGTCGGTGTATAAAAGTTGAATGAATTTCCGGAATACTGTTCATAACTTGGGATTTCATTAATCATGTCCGGACTCTGAATGAACATGTCATAGCTGGAAAGATGCATTCTTGAAAAATTATCTTTATTTTTTTCTGCAGAAGTAGCTAACTTTACGTAAGGAACTGTTTCCGTTGCCTGAACGGAATAATCAACAGTTGATTTTCCTCCGAAAACAGAAGAAAGTTCTGCTGTGTTGAAGGTTCCGTCTGTATAAACTGTATTGTTTGCCGGAGATTTAAGGACATTCCTTGTAATCGGCTGGAATTTTTCTTCTACGGAAGTAACGGTATTAGTTTTCTTTGTAATTGCAAAAGGAAGAACCAGGGCAACTGCGGCAGCTGCTGCAATTCCGGTTGCAGCGTATTTAAGTGCAGTAAATCTGCCGGAAGCCGGCCGGCTCTGACCTGTAATCTTGTGATAAGAAAGCTTAACCTGCAGCCTGTTAAAACTTGAATCAAGATCTTCCCTGCTGAAAGCCGGCAAATCTGCATCTTTCTGCATGAAGTCACGAAGCTTTTTAAGAGCGTTCTGTATTTTCTGACATTCCTGACATGATGCAACATGAGCTTCATAGCGGGTAACATAATTCTGCGGGAGTTCACCGTCAAGGTAAACAGAATGAATGCTTTTTTCAGGACAGGTAGACATCTTCTTCTCCTAATATTTTAACAAGCTGTTCTCTGGCACGGAAAATCCTTACTTTAACGTTGCCTTCAGTGATTCCCAGTGCCTTTCCAATATCTTTGTAGTTCATATCGGCATATTCACGCAAAATAACAACTTCCCTCAGGTTAGGGCTGAGCTTGTTTATTGCTTCACGGGTCAGACGGACTGATTCTCCTTTAAGAAGGTCGACTTCTCCGCTTTCAATATGCTGACGTCCTTCATATAACGCCTTATGGTACGCTTTTGCCTCCCGAAGTCTCTTTTTTGCAAAGTTAAGTGAAGCATTTCTTACGACACAGATAAGCCAGAACTTGGCATCATCCATTGTCGGAAAAACCATGTGCTTTTCATTTGCTTTTATAAATGAATCATGCACAAGGTCTTCTGCTGCTTCTTCGTCTTCAACTATGCGGTAGCAGACTTTAAAAAGCGTAGTATAGGTTGCGTCATATAATTTTCTAAAATCAGCTGAATCATCACAGTTTATCTGTACGGATTCAACTTTCTTTCCGTTAACAAACAATTTTATGCCCTTAAGGTTACATTCAGTGAAATTATTTTCGTTCCCAGACAGGGCCGTTTGGAGTATCAGTAACGACAATACCCTTAGCCGTCAGTTCATCACGAATCTGGTCTGCCCGCGCAAAGTCCTTTGCCTTTTTAGCTGCAATACGTTCTGCAACAAGGGCATCAATCTGTGCTGCTTCAGGGTCATTTGAGTGATCCGGAACAGCTGCTTTTGCTGCTTCCTGTGCTTTTTTTACAGCTTCTGCAGTAGTTGACAGGAGTTTAAGTCCTATAACCGAGTCCATCCTTGCTACAAGTTCAAGAGCTTCCGCAGGCTCAAGAGAAGAATCTTTTACAGCTTTCTGAAGCTGGCTGAGGGCAACCGGTGTAGAAAGGTCGTTTTCCAGTGCTGCACGGAATTTTTCAAGATATTCAGCAGCTTTTTCTGAAAGACCTGTCCTGTCATCAGCCTGACCTTTTTCGTATTTTTTTGCTGCAAGCTGCTCTATAGAAGATTCCAGTTTTGCATTCTGAACGAGTTTTACCAGACGCTGAATCAGGGCTTCACGGCCTTTTTTTGCAGAATCCATTGCACTCCAGCTGAAATAAATCTGTTTTCTGTAGTGTCCGCCTAAAAGGAAGAAGCGGTAGTCCAGAGGATGATAGCCTTTATCTATTAAACTCTGAAGACGAAGGAAGTTTCCTTTGGATTTTGACATTTTTTCTACTTCCGGCTTTTCTTTTGAACCGTCAGCAGAGGCATCCTTATCTTTTACGACAACAAGGAATTCGTTGTGCAGCCAGTAGTTTACCCATTTATGACCGGTAGCACCTTCACTCTGTGCAATTTCATTGGTGTGGTGAATTGGAACATGGTCAATTCCGCCGGTGTGAATGTCAAAGTGTTCTCCAAGATATTTCATGCTCATTGCAGAACATTCAATGTGCCATCCGGGATATCCTCTTCCCCATGGAGAGTCCCATGTAAGGGCCTGATCTTCAAATTTTGATTTTGTAAACCAGAGAACAAAGTCCTGAGGATTGCGCTTGTTTTCATCAATAACTACAACATCGCGTTTTCCGGCTCCGGCACGAAGTTCATCCATGTTAAGCTGGGCAAGATCTCCGTAATGTTCATATGTAGTTACATCATAGTAGAGGTTTCCCCCTGCCATATAAGTGTGTCCGTTGGCTTCAATTCTCTTGATAAGCTCAATCATTTCGTTAATGTGGTCTGTTGCCTTGCAGATTACATCCGGGCGTATTATGTTAAGTGCATCAATGTCAGCAAGAAACGCATCTGTGTAGAATTTTGCGACTTCCATTACAGACTGGTGGCGTTCTTCTGCAGTTTTGACCATTTTATCATCACCTTCATCTGCATCGCCTGTAAGGTGTCCTACATCAGTGATGTTCATTACGTGCTTTTTATCGTAGCCAAGGTATGTAAGGGTGCGGTCAAGGGTGTCAAGAAAAACATAGGCCCTGAGATTTCCGATATGGGCATAATTGTAAACTGTAGGACCGCATCCGTAAAAACCAACGAAACCTTCGTGGATAGGTTTAAATTCTTCGTATCTGCGACCCATTGTATTATAAAGTTTAAGTGACATGGTTTCCTCTTTGTAAAAATCTAGTTAATAGAATATCTTAAAAACATTCTTGTTTCAATTCGTTGTTATTTTATGTTATTTGTAGAGCCGCTTTCTGGTATCCGGCGCTATCTGTTTTTATGCCGGAGTCCAGCCTCTGTCTGCATTCAATAGTACTCCGTTAAGTTCTTCCGTGCTCATAAGATAAAAGGCCTGTCTTGCAAGAAAATCCGCAGAAACTTCAGTTGTATTTTCAGGAGCATTTGATGTGAATCCTGGTAGTATGGCATTGCAGGTAATGTTCTGTCCTCCGCAGGCAGCAGCAGATTTGACGAGTACGCTGAGGGCTGTTTTACATGCAGAATATGCAGCAGTAGTTTTATATGAACGGACGGAATCTGTTCTTGTTCCTCCAAAGAGAATTATTCTTCCGAAACCGTTTTTTTGCATTGAGGGAAGGGAAGCACTTAAAAGAGTTCCGGGCAGGGCAATGTCGTTAAGGGCAAGACTTGTCCAGTCCTCAGCAGTTGTTTCTTCCAGTTTTTTCTGAATGAATGGTCCGTAAGGAACTGCAAGTATCTGGATTTTAGAAAGCACATCTTTTATGGAAGGTATTTGAATTATCTGAGCCGGTGTCAGGGAATTAAAATCAATCTGTTCAAAGGTAAGCCCGTCATATTCACTTTGCAGCTGTTTTATTTCTGAAGAATAATTTCTGCCTGCAGCTAAAACGTGCGCGCCGTTTTTAAGAAGCAGCTTTGTAAGTTCAAGACCGGTGCCTTTAGTGGCTCCTGCAACAAATGCAATTTTTTTATAAAAGACAGATTTCGTTTCCATAAAAAAAGTATAGCAGATTTTTATAAAAAAACGGTAAAATAGAACCATGAATTTAGATAATGTTGTAATTGTTCTTTCAAGACCTGAAGAATCCAGAAATATCGGAGCCGTGTGCCGGGCAATGGCAAACTGTGGAATTCATGATTTGAGAATTGTCGCAGATAAAAGTACTATCGATGAAGAAAGAGTTCACATACTTGCAATTCATGCAGGTTCAATTTATGACAATGCAAAGTTTTATTCATCAATAACAGAAGCAACTGCTGACTGTACTCTTGTTGCTGCTACAACCCGCCGCCGCGGTAAGAAACGCAAGGGAAAGCTTCTTCTGCCGGAAGAACTTACTTCGCTCATAAATGTTCAGGAAGGAAAGTGTGCCGTTGTTTTTGGAAATGAACGTACGGGGCTTGAGGATGATGAACTTGAAGAGTGTACTATTGCAGTTACAATTCCGACGAGTGAAGAATTCGGTTCAATGAATTTAAGTCATGCAGTTCAGGTTATGTGCTATCATTTGTTCAGAGAAACTAAAAAGGGAGAAAAGGGTTATACTCCTGTTACTCTTGAACGTCTGGATAAAGCTGTAAAAACGATAGCCGATTCTTTGCAGAAGATTGGGTTTTTCAAAGTTACCGGCCGTAAAGACATGGAATTATTCTGGCGCAGCATATTGTCCCGTTCAGCTCTCAGCGAAAGTGAAGCTCAATATATAGAAAAAACTTTTACTAAGGCAGCAGGACTTTCAGAAAAAACTCAGGCTTCAGAAAAATCAAAGAATTCATGATCGAAGGCAATGTCTTCCCTGTGAATCGTATTTTCATAAGTCTGAACGCAGCTTCTCTGAATGCAGTTTTTTAATTCACGGATGTTTCCCGGCCAGTGATGGGAATGAAGCTTTTTAAGTGCATCCGGAGCAATTGTTTTCTGCTGTTCCCGGGCAAAGTTTATGGCAAGCATTGTAAGTTCTTCAAGCCGTTCCCGTAACGGAGGAATTCTTATGATGAGGACGCTGATTCTGTAAAACAGCGGCTGTATGAATTTTTTTTCTTTTACAAGGTTCCTGAGGTTTGAGTCTGTTGCAAAAATCATTCTTGCTGTAGAGGCAATTTCTTTTATTCCTCCAACTTTGCGGAAGGTATTTTTATCAAGAACTCCCAGCAGTTTTACCTGCATGTCTCTTGAAAGATAAGAAATTTCGTCCAGAAAAAGTGTGCCGTTTTTTGCGCATTCAAAAAATCCCATGGAATCAAATTGAGCTCCGGTAAAGGCTCCTTTTACAGAACCGAACAGAGTTGTTTCCATAAGGTTAGGGTTTATTTCGTTGATGTTCAGTTCAAAAAAATTATTCTGCGGGTTGCCGGTTTTTTTATGAATGAGTCTTGCGTTGTAGTTTTTACCGCAGCCGCTTTCACCGATCATAAGTACAGGAATTTTTGTTTTGATTGCCTGATTTATTTTAAGCAGATAGTCTCTGTTTTTTTTATTAATTGTATTGTTAAGCTGATTTGAGTCGGAATGAATTTTTGAATTCATTTTTTTAAAATACAGCTGAGGAAATGATGCCTGGAGTTCATAGAGCCTGCAGGAAAATTTTTCTGAAAAAACAAGTGAGGCAGGTTCGCTGTGGAAGGCTGCCTTTCTGCATTCTCTTAAAAGTTCTGAAAAAGAATAATCCCTGCAGTTTTTAAAAGAAAAATTCTGTGAGCAGTTTACTGTAACTGCGGTATCCGGACTGTTTGTAACAAACAGACAATCTGAAAATGGCACTTCAATTTTAAATCAACCTTTTTTAAATATTTTTTCCCAAACCAGGCGGATTATATAGTAGAAGAACGGAAATATTAATACTATTTTAAGAGGTTTTTTTGCCAATTCATGTAAAAATTCTGTTCCATGCTCGAAGGTTTTTTCACTTATGCGTTTTTTGCGGTCACTGAAAATACCGATTGCGTCATTGTAAAAAAGAAAAATACTTGAGTTGAGTCTGTCCCGCCTTGAATAGGACCAGCAGTCTTTTTCTTTTATACCTTCACTCATAAGAACAAGAGACGGGCATGCCTTGTAAATTGCCTGAACTACATCTTCTTCAATTGACTTATGATAGTAACCGACACATCTGCCTACAATCTGCAGGTTCTTAAAAGTACTGCGGACGTTTTTTTCTGCCGTCATTACAGTCTTTTTTCTTCCGCCTAAAAAATAGACGGATTTATAATGATTTTCCAGAATTGAAAGAATGTTTATGAGGGCATTAAAAGGATTATATCTTACAGGAACTGTTTTTTTAAGGAATTTTGCACCGCCTAAAATGCTTTTGGAAATCGGAATAACCAGATCTGCATTTCTTACGCATTCTGCATACTGGCTTTTACCCCGTGCTTTAAGAAAGTCCCAGATATTTAAGAAAACAATCTGCTTAGGTCCCTGCTTGTCCAGAAGATCAAGAATTGTTTTTTCCATGTCTTCAGGTTTACAGATGTCAATGCCGACACCAAGTAAGTTTATTCTTTCGACTGCCATAACTCTTTCTCCAGAAGAACGGTTTGTAATGCGGCTGTCCCGTAAAGTGCTGCCGTTTCACATCTTAAAATGTTTGTCCGGCAATGTACGGGAATAAAACCGCTGTCTTGCATCAGTGCAATTTCATCGGGGGTAATTCCGCCTTCAGCACCTGAAACAACACAGGCTGCTGTTATATTTTCGGCATTTGCAGCACACTCATGAAGAGTTTTTGTTCCTGCCGTCTGTTCGTACAAAACAATGGCGAGACTGTTTTTTTCTGAAGGGCATTTTTCTTTTACGTGAGTCTGCCACAGTTCCAGTGCCTTTTGAAGTTTCATACAGGGATAAATTTTTGTCTCAACTGGACTTCCGCTCTGCTGCCTTGCTTCCGTTATAATCCGCTGCCATCTGTCGTCTGACGGTGAAGATTTCTTTATTGCAGATTCGATGCAGCTTTTTTGACAGAATTCTCCTTCGACAGGAACGATGGCAGCTACTCCGCATTCAACAGCCTGTCTTATTATGAGTTCCATTTTAGGCGGTTTTGCCGCAAACATAAAAAGCCAGAATTCCGTTTTTGAAGTGAGGCAGGATTCTGCTTTTGCATGAAAGTTATTTTTTGAAGTAACGTTTGTTCCTGCAACCTGAAGGGTTATTTTTTTTTCATCCGTGTTGATGAATGCAACTGTCATGGGCTGAAGGGAACCGTCGGGAAGACGTACGTCAATCATGTCTCCCCCGCGGCATCGTAAAACAGAAGACAGGTACCGGAATTTTTTTCCGGTTACATAGAGGCATCCTTTTGAATCAAGTTCCGTTTCTGCTATGAACTGTCTCATTCAGCTTTTTTTGTTTCTTCTGAGTTTTTTTCTGTTTCTATCTGTTTAAGAGTTCTGCTCTTTGACAGAATTTCATCATAACGCTTTTTATCTTTTAAAATATCCAGTGCGGCATTTAGCTGAACGTCGAAATCAAGGTCATAAAGTCTTGATGACTTTTTACGGTCAAGTTCATTACGGATAAGTTTGCGGATATACTGAACAGGTACGTTATATTTTGCTTTAAGAGTATCTGCATAAGCTGCAATATCGCTTTCCGTCATGTCCGGATGGTTTTCTGCGTATTCAGGAATGATTTCAGCTTTTACAAGTTCTGTGTAAGCTTTTTCTTCATCTTCCGTGAATTCGTAGTACTTAACTTCAACGTCCGGTGCAATTCCGATTTTATCGATGTTTGCATCACTAGGTGAATAATAGCGGGCAACTGTAATTTTAAATCCGTCATTGTTCAAAAGCCCTGCCGGAACCTGAACGCTTCCCTTTCCGTAAGTATTTTCTCCGATAAGGATTGCTTTCTTAGAATCTTTAAGGGCACCGCTTAAAATTTCTGAAGCACTGGCACTGGCTCTGTTAATAAGAACGACTACAGGAATGTCTTTTACAGTAGTTTTGGCACGGCTTGCATAGTAAACGGAATTTTCGTAGGCGATGCGGCTTTTTGTAGAAACAATAATTCCTTTTTCCATGAATTTATCTGCAAGGGCAACTGCTGTACTTAAAAGTCCGCCGCCATTGTTGCGCAGGTCGATTATCAGTGCTGTATAACCTTCTTTCCTGAAGGATTCGATTGCTTCATCAAAACGTTTTGCCGTATTTGTGGAGAATTCGCTTAAGGCAATGTAACCGGTTTTTCCGATCATGCCGTATTTTACCGTAGGATTCTCAATAACTGCCCTTACAAGGGTTTTGTCGAATTCCAGGGTTTTACCTCTGCGGATAGTTACAGTTACGCTTTCTCCTACAGTTCCCCGAAGCATGTTAAGGACTTCATCCATGGAAATTGTAGAAGTGTCCACGCCTTCTATTTTAATGATAAGGTCACCGGACTGAATTCCGGCCTTAAATCCCGGAGAATTGTCAATCGGAGATGCAACTTCTACATAAGCCGGTTTTTCTGGAGTTGATTCAGCCGGTTTTGTAATGGAAAGTCCTACTCCTCCGAAGTTTCCCATAGTGGTATCGGTAAGGCTTCTCCATTCAGACTTGTCCATGTAAACTGAATAAGGATCTTCCAGGCTTTCAAGCATTCCCTTAAGGGCTCCCTGATATAGAACTTCAGGATCAACTTCCTCAACATAATTCTGCTGAACGTAGGCAAAAACCTGGTCTAATATTTCTGTATACTGTTTATCGGATTCAGATGTGCTTGAGCGGCGAAGACTCTGTGAATAACACTGCACTGCAAAGAAAGCACAGACTGCAACGGATGCTGTAAGTAATAAAATTTTCTTTTTCATAATATTGATATTTTATGCAAAAAAGGTTGCGTTTTCAACTAATCTTTTCTTATTAATGGGTCTTCATTGCTTTAAATTTGTCCGGATACTGTGATATAATGGAAACATGCAGATAATTCCAATAGCAAGCGGAAAGGGCGGTGTAGGTAAGAGTCTTTTAAGTGCAAATCTTGCCATTACTTTAGGTCAGGCTGGGAAAAAAGTTCTCCTTGTAGACCTGGATCTTGGTGCGTCCAATCTTCATTTAGTAATAGGTCAGCAATCTCCAAAAAACGGAATAGGAACTTTTCTTACAGGCCAGACAAAGTTTGAAGACATTGTAATGCCGACGGATTATGAAAACGTATGGTTTATAGCCGGAGATTCCGAAATACCGGGGCTGACATCCCTTAAAGTTTCTCAGAAAAATGAACTCATAAAGAGTTTTACAAAAACAGATTACGATTACCTTATTCTTGATCTTGGTGCAGGAACACATCTTACCATTCTTGATATGTTCCTTCTTTCTCCACAGGGAATTGTTGTTACGGCACCTACGGTAACGGCAACGCTTAACGGTTATCTGTTCCTTAAAAATATTGTATTCCGCATGATGTACAATACTTTTAAGAAAAATTCTAAAGCTTATGAATATCTGGAAACACTGAAAAAAGATACTGCTTCCCTTCAGAGACTTTATATTCCGAAGCTTATAGAGATTCTTTCCGAAAAAGATCCTGAAAGTACGGAACTTTTTAAAAAGCGCATGGCAGAATTCAGGCCGCGGCTTGTGCTTAACATGATTGATGATCCTAAAGATGCGGAGCGTGCTCAGAAAATACGGCGTTCATGCCAGCAGTATCTGGGACTGGATCTGGAACATCTTGGTGTCATTTATCGGGATACAATGCAGGACAAGGCACTTTCTTCAAGGCTTCCTGTTGTTGTTTATAAACCGCAGTCAATTTTAAGTCAGGCGGTTTACAGAATTGCAGAAAAGATAATGCAGTCGGAAGCAAGGTCGTTTGATGATGAATATGACCTTACGGAAGCATCAGATATTTCTTTTGATATTGCTGCAGAAGAAGCCGGTGATGATTTCGGTCAGAAAATGGCTTATGTGGAAGAACTTGCAGGAACAGGTGCATTAACAGCCGGAGAACTGGCAGAAACTCTGAGACAGCAGCAGTATGAGATTACTCAGCTGAGAAATGAAAACACACTGTTAAAGAAAAAACTGCTTGATGCAGCTCGTATGGGATTTAAAGTATGAATTTTTCACCGTTATTTTTGAATTATCCGTCATGGATAAAACCTGAGATTTTTCCTGGCGTGCCGGGTTTAAGCATGCTGCGCTGGTATGGACTTATGTATATCTTTGCATTCGGCACGGCATTTATTGTTTTACGCAGGCAGAAAAAAGAGGGTGCTCTTGATACAGCAGATTATAAGGCAACAGATGATGATCTTTTCAGTTTTATTTTCTGCGGAATTGTATTTCTTCTGTTAGGTGCAAGAATTTTCTCTACCCTTGTATATAGTTCTTACAATCCGGAGGATCCTTCTTCCGTAGATTATGTTCACAAACCGTGGCTTATTTTCTGGCCGTTTGATTCTGAAGGAAAATTTACAGGCCTTGCAGGAATGAGTTACCACGGCGGATTCATCGGCGGTCTTATCGGTATGATTGTCTGGTGCCTCAGAAAGAAAAAGCCTCTGTGGAAATGGATAGATGCAATGTGCGTTGCCATTCCTCTGGGATATACTTTCGGTCGTCTTGGAAACTTCCTTAATGGAGAACTGTATGGCCGTGTTACTTCGATGCCATGGGGTATAATGTTCCCTACGGCAGAACACCTTGACTATCATAATGAATGGGTTCAGGAAATGGCAGAAGCCTGCGGTGTTATGGTAAAGGCAGGAGAAAGGTTTGTTAATCTTCCGCGTCATCCGAGTCAGCTTTACGAAGCTTTCTTTGAAGGACTTTTTGTATGGGGAGTCCTCTGGCTTCTCAGGAAGAAAAAGCCTTTTGATGGTTTTTTAGGTGCCATGTACACGATTTTGTACGGCTGCGTTCGTTTTGTAATTGAATATTTCCGTAATCCTGATTCAGGAGCAAATCTTGGTTACAGAATCGGGCCTGACTCAAAGTCCGGGGCTGCGGAACTTTACAGGAATACCTCCCTGCTTAATATTTCTACAGGACAGATTCTGTGTTTCGGTATGATTACAGGCGGGCTTATTCTTATGTTTGTTTTGTGGCGCCTTAGTAAACGTAAAACAAATTTAAAACATTGAATTTAAAATGACAAATATTTAAAAAGTGTCATTGACACTTATTGAGCCTTTTTGTATGATTTTTTCAACTATCAATTCCTGGAGGAAAACATGGAATACAATGTTGAGAAGCAGCATGCAAAAGGCAAGCTTCATGCAATTGAGCGCATCAATGCTCTTTGCGATAAAGACACATTTACTGAAATCTATTCAGGCGTTCGTCATAACTGCACAAGTTTCGGTATGGAAACAAAAGACATTCCGTACGACGGTGTAATTACTGGTTTTGGAAAAATCAACGGAAGAAGAGTAGCTGTTTATGCTCAGGATTTTACCGTACAGGGTGGTTCTCTTGGACTTATGCACGGAAAGAAAATTGCTGAGCTTATCGATAAAGCAATACAGGCCCGCTGTCCGGTCATCGGAATCAATGATTCGGGTGGAGCCCGCATTCAGGAAGGTGTAGACGCACTTTGCGGTTACGGTGACCTTTTCTATCAGAATGTACGCGCATCCGGTTCTGTTCCACAGATTTCAATTATTGCAGGTCCATGTGCCGGCGGTGCAGTTTATTCACCAGGAATTACAGACTTTATTTTTGCTGTTGATAAGATTTCCCAGCTTTTTATTACAGGTCCTAAAGTAGTTAAGTCCGTTATGTTTATGGACATTACTGCTGAAGATCTTGGCGGTGCTTCAATTCATTCAAAGAAATCTGGAGTTGCACACTTCCGCTGTGAAAATGAAAATTCCTGCTACGAAAGCGTACGCAAGCTTCTTGATTATATTCCTCATTATTACGGGGATGAAATTGTTCAGGCTGCCAAATTCCATTTCGATGAAAAGAAAAAGGCAAAGCATATTGAAACAGTTCTTCCTGAAAATACACGCAAGGGATACGATATCCGTGAAATCATTAATGATGTAACAGATGATGATTCATTCTTTGAAACTTCAGCTGAATTTGCAATTAACTGTGTAACAGGTTTTGCAAAGATTGAAGGCCGTTCTGTAGGTATCGTTGCCAATAATCCTGCCGGAATGGGTGGAGTTCTTGACTGTGATGCTTCAGATAAAATTGCACGTCATGTACGTTACTGCGATGCTTACAATATTCCGCTTCTTACTTTTGTTGATGTTCCTGGATTTATTCCTGGACCACAGGAAGAGCAGAAAGGTATCATCCGTCACGGTGCAAAAGTTATTTATGCTTATTCAGAAAGTACGGTTCCAAAGGTAACTGTAATTACCCGTAAGGCATATGGTGGTGCTTATATCGCAATGTGTTCAAAACACATCGGTGCTGATTTTGTTTATGCATGGCCGGCATCAGAAATTGCTGTTATGGGTGCTGAAGGTGCTGTTGGTATTCTTTATGCAAAAGAAATGGCTGATCCAAATCGTGCTCAGGAAGTTGCAATAAAGAAGGCTCAATATGAACAGGAAATCATGACACCGACAATTGCTGCAAAACGCGGTTACATCAGTGAAGTTATTCAGCCTGCTGATACACGCAAGTACATTGCAAAGAGTTTTGACATTCTTCTTGAAAAGACATCTATGGATAAACCTTTGAAGAAACATGGAAATATTCCTCTGTAATTAATTTCAGATTACAGGGAACAAGAAAGCCGCCGGCACTTATTGAAGTCTGAAGTGAAGTACACTTCAAGCACTTCAGAAAGAACCGGCGGCTTTTTTTTATCGTTGCTGCTGTGAATGAAACAGTAACTTTATTGTTCTATTCAAATACTTTACTTACTTTTTTAAGCAGTTCTCTAATCTGCAGGTGCTGCGGGCAGGCTTTTTCACATTTTCCGCATTTTATGCAGTCAGAAGCTTTGCCGTTTGATGTTGTATGTATTCCGTAATACATTCCGCTGTTCCAGTCGTTAAAAACTGTCTTTGCATTGTAATCAGAGAACAAATCTGGAATAAGAATTTTTTTAGGACAGCCATCAGTGCAGTAACGGCATGCGGTACATGGAATTCCTCCCATGCCATTGAGAATATCACGGACTTTCCATACGGCTTCGAATTCAGCATCAGAAAGAGGCTTGAAGTCTTTCATGAAGCTCAGGTTGTCGTTCATCATTTCCATGCTGCCCATTCCGGAGAGTACCATAAAAATTTTCGGGAACGATGCTGCAAATCTTATTGCATAACTTGCATAGCTTCCTCCGTTAAGACTGTCAAAAATTTTCTTTGCTGAGTCAGGAAGATTTACAAGACCGCCGCCTTTTACAGGTTCCATTACAATGACAGGCTTATTATATTTTTCGCAAATTTCGTAGCAGCGTTTTCCCTGTACACCGGAATCCTCAAAGTCAACGTAATTTATCTGAAGCTGTACAACTTCTACTTCAGGATTTTCCTTTAAGATTTTTTCCAGAAGTTCCGGGCTGTCATGAAAAGAAAAACCTACATGGCGGATTTTACCTTCAGCTTTAAGTTCCCCAAGAACTTTGAAGGCATTGCATTTTACAAATTTCGGATAAACTTCCTGTGTGAGTGCATGGGCAAGATAAAAGTCAAAGTATTCAACCCCGCAGGCTTCAAGCTGACTGTAGAAAAATGGTTTGATGTCATCCTGGGTTTTAAAATATGGTTCGGTAAGTTTATCAGTAAGAATGAAGCTGTCCCTTTTAAATCGTTTAGAGACACATTCCTTTATGGCCAGTTCACTTTTACCGCTTATATAACCGTGGGCCGTATCAAAATAATTAAAGCCCTGTGCAATAAACGCATCTGCCATTTTGCAGAATTCCTGTGTATCTACTTCTCCGTCTTTTCTCATGGGAAGGCGCATGCATCCAAAGCCAAAGTTGTTTTTTACTTCAGAAAAAAATTTATTTTCCATGTATTCTCCTCTTTTAATAAATACAGCCCCGGTTAGTATTCAGTCAGCTTAAAAAAAGTTTTAGATTTCCGACATGGTTTTTATTTTTCATTTCCTGCGTTATGAACATTTGTGTTTCCTTTGTTCCAGAGGGATGAAAGGGTTTTTGGATCCAGCAGCAGTGGTGAACCGTTTTCTGCAGTTACAAGCAGTCCCTTTTGCGTCATGTTAAGCGGAGTCTTTTCTTTTACAGTTTCCTGACTTCTTGCAGTAACAGAAAGATTTTTATCATAAAGGGCAATGCGGTAATTTTTTCCATCCTGAACGACAGTGATGAATCCTGCTCTCGTTAAAATGAGTTCTGCACTTTCCGAAAGAATTTCTTCGCTCTGTTTCTGAAGTTCAAGTTTTTCTGTATCAATAAGACAGAGTCGTACGGCGGAATGTTTGTCGTTTGTACCGCACACTGCCATGTAAAGCTGCGGATATGTTTTTACCTCATTTTCAAGATTTGTTATTGTAACACTGTCTACTATATAAACAGCTTTGCTTCTGATTTGTGATACAGGAGATTTACGGATGATTTTGCCTGTTGAAGAATCTACTGTTACAAGCTGGTAGAATCCTTTTTTTTCATCAGAGATAAAAAGTCCGGTCAGATAATCTGCAGGAACTTCTGCTGCAAGTTCTTTTTTATCTTTTTCAATCTCAGCTTTTTCTTTTTTTATTTCTTCTGTCTTGCGGTCAGCAATTTTCTGCTGCTCAGAAGATTTTTGAGCTGAAGCCTGAGCCTGTTCTTTGTTCCCGTCTTTTTTTTGCTGTGCGGCTTCTTTCTGAGACTGTTTTGCATTTTCACTGGCAGCAGCAGCTTCCTTCTGTTTTATTTCCGTAAGCTGTTCTCTGTCTTCAATGCCTTTGTCTTCAGTCGTGCGCAGTGCTTCAATTACATTGTCATCGCTTATTGTAGTAGTATCAACTGAAGAAACAGTTTCCGAAAGCGTTCCCAGGGGAATTACAATCTGAGAGTTTCCTTTCCATTCTTCCCAGTTTGTACTTAAACCTGCTTTTTCCGGAGAAAGATACTGAAGTACCACGTCATTGTATTTTTCCGTAAAGTTATTCATGTTGCCACGGTATACTGCATTGTATACAGTGATGAATACAGAAAGTGTTGCTGATTCCTCTTCAGAATATCCGTAGGCCTGTTCAAGGTAGCCGCTTAAAATTCTTCTGAGGTTGTTTATATGGTCAACGCCTGCATTTTCATTAAGAACAAGAATGTCTGCAGAAAGTTTTTCCGTATCATTTGGATTCACTGCATGTATGAGGGTGTATTTTGCCAGCGGTTCAATTACTCCCTGCGAAAAAATATCCCGGGCAACAATGCGTCCTAAGTTTTCTCCGATTCCTTTAATGGCAGCAGCAGTTTCTATAATGGCATAGGGGCCTCCGAAGTTTTCAAACTGAACTGCCTGTTCTGCCGTGTTTTCAAGTTCACTTCTGTTTATGGAAATTGCAGAGAGATCCTGAGATTCTTCCTGTGCAAAAGAAGCAAAGGCTGATGCAAAAACAAATATTAAAGTGAGTGTAAGTTTTTTCATATATACTCCGGTTTTTATGATTATCGGCACATTTTTTATAAATGTAAATCTCTATTTAAGGAAGGGAAATTTCAAAAATAGAAATAGTATTTTTCTTTTGATTTATTTCTTACAAAAGTATAATATGCAGGGCATGGACGCAGAAACAGAAGAAAGATTCATTGCGCTTGAAACAAAACTCGCTTATATGGAAGATTTTGTAGAAAAACTTCAGACGGAAACAGTAGAGCAGTCAAGGCAGATAGAAATTTTAAGAAAAGAAAATCAGATTCTTGCAGACCGTTATAAAGAGCTCTTAGAAAATGCTGACGTACCGAACCGCCGTCCTCCGCATTATTGATATTTAAAATGACAAATACAACTAAAGGAATAATCTGCATAATACTTTCAGCATTCTCTTTTGCAGCCATGGCACTTTTTGTCAGGCTTGCAGGTGATGTTTACTTTATTGAAAAAGCTTTTTTCAGAAACAGTGTTGCTTTTATAATTGCACTGGTACTTTTAATAAGAGATGCAGAAACCAGCGGAATTGAATCTATAAAAATACGCAGGGCATTCATTCCATTTTTATTAATCAGATCCGCAGCTGGTTCTGTGGGAATCTTCGGAAATTTTTATGCTGTAGATCATCTTGTTCTTTCTGATGCTGCAATCTTAAACAAGATGTCTCCTTTTTTTGCAGTGTTATTCAGCATTATTTTATTGAAAGAAAAGATACGGCCTGTTCCTCTTCTTGCAATTACGGGTGCATTTATGGGAGCGCTTCTTGTCGTAAAACCGGGATTTGATTTTTCTGCAATGCTTCCTACTTTAGTCGGTTTTGCCGGTGGAGCAGGTGCGGGACTTGCCTATTCCTGTGTAAGAAAACTCAGCTCGATGAAGTGCAACGGAAAACTGATTGTAGTTTTCTTTTCTGCTTTTTCAACTTTGCTTTCTGTACCATATCTTATTTTTCACTGGGAACCGCTTTCTTTATATCAGCTGACAATGCTTATTTGTACCGGAATATGTGCAGCCGGCGGGCAGTTTGGAATTACGGCAGCATATTATTACGCACCTGCCCGTGAAATTTCGGTTTACGATTATTCACAGATAATTTTTTCTGCAGCCATGGGATTTATTTTTTTCGGAATGATACCTGACTGGATGAGCATTACAGGCTATGTAATAATCATCATGATGGCTGTATTGAATTTTCTGTATAACCGTAAGGCAGCTGCAGGTCAGACTTCTAAAAATCAGGCTGAATAATTCTCTGACTGCCGAAATTTACAATGAAATTATTTCCGAAATTTACAATTTTCCCTTACGTATTTAATAATTTTTATTAAACTGAAGAAAGTTTCACCGTGAGAATCACAACTGAAACTAGGAGTTACAAATTATGAAAAACGCATACGTAAATCGTGTTTGGGAAGAAGTAAAAGCAAAGAACCCGAACGAACCAGAGTTTCTTCAGGCTGTAGAAGAAGTTTTGACAACACTTGATCCAGTTGTAGATCAGATGCCGGAACTTGAGCCAAATGCAATTCTTGAACGCCTTGTAGAACCAGAGCGCGTTATTCAGTTCAGAGTACCTTGGATGGATGATGCAGGTAATTATCACGTAAACCGTGGTTTCCGCGTACAGTATAACAGTGCAATCGGACCTTACAAAGGAGGTCTGCGCTTTTCTAAAGAAGTAAACCTTTCAGTTTTGAAGTTCCTTGGATTTGAACAGGTTCTCAAGAACTCTCTTACAACACTTCCTATGGGAGGCGGTAAAGGTGGTTCAGACTTTGATCCTCACGGAAAATCTGATAAAGAAGTTATGAGATTCTGCCAGTCATTTATGACAGAACTTTATCGTCATATTGGTCCTGATACAGACGTTCCTGCAGGTGACAAGAACGTTGGTGGACGTGAAATCGGTTATCTTTTCGGCCAGTACAAGAGAATCCGTGATGAATACACTGGTGTTCTTACAGGAAAAGGACTTACATTCGGTGGTTCTTTGATCCGTACAGAAGCTACAGGTTACGGACTTATTTACTTTGCACAGGAAATGCTTAAGAAAGTTGGAGACAACTTCCAGGGTAAGACATGTGTTGTTTCTGGTTCAGGAAACGTTGCTACTTATGCAGCACAGAAACTTCTTCAGCTTGGTGCTAAAGTTGTTACACTTTCTGATTCAAACGGATACATTTATGATCCAGATGGAATTACTCAGGAAAAACTTGACTGGGTTAAAGAACTTAAAGGTGTTCGCCGCGGCCGCATTTCTGAATATGCTAAGCAGTTCCCTTCAGCAAAATATTTTGAAGGAAAGAAAGTTTGGGAAGTAAAATGTGACTGTGCATTCCCATGTGCAACACAGAACGAACTTCTTGGTGAAGATGCTCAGAAACTTCTTGATAACGGTGTAAAACTTGTTGCAGAAGGTGCAAACATGCCTTCAAACATCGATGCTGTTAACAAGTTCCTTGCTGCAAAAATCCTTTATGCTCCAGGAAAAGCTTCTAACGCAGGTGGTGTAGCAACATCTGGTCTTGAAATGAGCCAGAACTCAGAACGCCTTTCATGGTCTTCTGAAGAAGTTGATGAAAAGCTTCATAACATCATGATCAACATTCATGACAATGCATACAATACAGCAGTTAAGTTTGGTGCAAAAGACGGTAACTTTGTAAACTACGTTGCCGGAGCAAACATTGCTGGTTTTGTAAAAGTTGCAAATGCAATGATTGCACAGGGTCTTGTTTGATAAGAACCTTAAGGTAGTATCATATTAAAAGTAAAGCAGCCGTCTGTTGAAGTGTACTGTAAAAGTGCAATTCAAATGGCGGCTGTTTTTATTTAAAAACGGTTGACCATAAAACTCAGCTCCAATATTATTTGGGCATAAAAATCCGGTCGATTAACTCAGTGGGAGAGTGCCACCTTGACATGGTGGAAGTCGTTAGTTCAATCCTAACATCGACCATATGTTGAGTCCTGATATTTTTTATTTCCGATTTCTACATTGAAATAAAAAATTATTTTATGCTAAACTTTTTTCATGCTGTAATACTGCGTTGTCAGTATGCTGCTCTCTGGAGAGATCACATTATGTGACGCCGAAGGGTTAAGGTCAGAAAGACTGATATCTCAGGCACAAAGGACGGAGTGTTAAAAAGTTCCTTCCACCTCTTTGGAGAGCCGGATTTCATTAAAAGATGAATCCCGGCTCTAATTTTTTTTAAAGGACTTGTCTTATGGAAAAGTTCACTTCAATTCTTAAGCTCATAGACGATGTAGTCTGGGGGCTTCCTACAATTATTTTGATTCTGGCAACAGGAATTCTTCTGACTGTCAGAATGAGGGGAATGCAGTTTACAAAACTTGGACGTGCATTGAAATCTATTTTTAGAAAATCAGATTCCGGACATGGTGAAGTTTCATCTTTCGGTGCATTGTGTACTGCTCTTTCTGCAACAATCGGAACAGGAAACATCGTTGGTGTTGCAACAGCTATTGCAGCCGGAGGTCCAGGTGCTTTGTTCTGGATGTGGGTTGCAGCTCTTGTGGGTATTGCAACTAAATATGCTGAATGTATGCTCGCTGTTCTCTATCGCGAAAAGAAAGAGGATGGTCATATTCTTGGCGGACCTTTCTATACTATTGAAAAGGGAATGAAAGAACTTACAGGATTCAGCTGGAAGTGGCTTGCAGTTCTGTTTGCAGTATTCGGAATTATGGCAGGACTTCTTGGAATCGGTACAATTACACAGGTTCATGGAATTACTTCTGCTGTAAAGAATGCTTTTGACCCTACGGAAGCAAAGATTGCATTTGAAATCGGCTCCAACAGCTATTCATGGTCAGTTGTTATTGCAGGTCTCCTGGTAACTCTTTTTGCAGCACTTGTAATTATCGGCGGTCTTAAGAGAATCTCTAAAGTAGCATCTGTAGTTGTTCCTTTTATGGCAATTATATATGTTTTCCTCGGACTTTCAGTAATTATTATGAATGCAACATATATTCCTCAGGCTTTCAAAGTAATCTTTAAGTCTGCAATCGGACTTAAGGCTGTTGCCGGCGGTGCTGTAGGATGGACGATAAGAGAAGCCATGCAGAAAGGTGTTGCCCGCGGAATTTTCTCAAACGAAGCTGGTCTTGGTTCTGCCCCAATTGCTGCATCTACTGCTGACGTAAAAGAACCTGTAGCTCAGGGACTTGTAAGCATGACGGGAACATTCATTGATACAATCATCATTTGTACAATGACAGGTCTTGCAATTGTAATCGCATTCTTTACAGGTAATTCAGCAGGAATTCCTGAAGGACTTGAAGGAGTAGCAATTACTTCTGCTGCATTCAATAATGTACTTGGCGGAGACGGAAAGAGCGTACAGTTCCTTCTTATGATTTGTCTTGTATTCTTTGCATTTACAACAATTCTTGGATGGGATTATTATTCAGAACGCTGTATTGAATATCTTACAAACGGTAAGATGGGCATCGTAAAATTCTATAGAATTGTTTATATCTGTGCCGTATTTATCGGTCCGTATCTCACAGTAAGTCAGGTATGGGACATTGCTGATATTGCAAACGGTCTCATGGCAATTCCTAACTGTATCTCATTGATAGTATTAAGCGGAGTTGTTTCAAAAGCAACAAAAGCTTATTTCCAGAAGTACCCGACACTGCAGTCAGAAAACCAGTAATTAATAGTCTGGCATAAAAAAAGAATACCCCTCAGACTGGACAGAAAATTGAAGTGCACTTCAAATCAAGTTCAGCCGGAGGGGTGTTTTTATTAAAGATACATTTTATTTACATAAAAAATTAAATACATCGTCTGTTGTTTCGCAAACATAGTCAGCACCGCATTCTTCAAATTCTTTTCTTGAACCAAAGCCCCAGAGAATTCCCATGCATTTTAATCCGGCACTGTGGGCTCCGTTAACATCGTAGAGCCGGTCTCCAATCATAAGGACCTGGTCTTTTTTATTTTCAAGATTCATACTTTTGAGGACATATTTAACGACATCAACTTTTTCTACCCGGTATTTTTCTTCCATGTCGCTGCCGCCTGTAAAGTCAAACAGTTCCAGCATTTTATTACGTTTGAGAATTGCCTTTGCAAAATCTTCCGGCTTGCTTGTGGCAACGCAGATGGTTTTTCCGTTATTACGCAGTTTTTCAATAAGTTCAATTACGCCTGGATATACCGTACAGTTAAACATTCCCTCGCTTTTTGTATAGTATTCTCGGTAAACATCAATTGCAGAAGGAATTTCACTTTCTGGAAGCCCAAGATAATGAACGAAACTGAATTTTAATGGCGGTCCGATCATTTTATTGTAGATGTTTCTGTCAACATTAAGCCCGTAATGCCTTACAACCTCATCAAAAGAGTCAAAGACACCGGGAGAAGTATTAAAAAGGGTTCCGTCAAAGTCAAAAAGTACTGTATCAAAGTTATTCATGGCTGAATAATGACAAATTGTAGAATTATAATCAATAATTTTAGCCAATCTATATGTTGCGAAAGGATGACAAAAGGGAAGGTTTGGATTATAATTAAGAACATAATGCCAGCAGTTATAACAAGTCAGATTACGAACAGACTCTACAATGATTATAAAGACACGGAACTGACCTTTACTAAGGATATTATTCACACATTGGCAATGGATCCAAGACAGATCGCCATAAAAAGTGAAGGTTCTCAGTGGCCTTGTATTTTAAATTCAACATCTTTTAATATTGCTCGTATTATTGTAGGAACAAAAGGCGGGGCATTTCAGCAGTTAGTAAAAAAGGATATACCACCGGTAAGCGTTCGTTTCTGTTTTTACAAGCAGGACGGACAGTTAATGAGTTTTTTCATATCCGGAAAGGTTCAGAATATTCAGCCTTACATGAACAGTAATGATCTGGCTATTGTTACTATCCGCTTTACGCAGCGTCCGCCGGATGACCTTATTCTTATGGTAGGACGTCTTCTGGATGCAAACGTAGGTTCTGTAAGGCGTAAGGACGAAAAAATCGTAATTACACCGGAAAGTTCCCGTAAACTTAATCTTACAAAAAAGGAAGTAAATTTAACCATAGATACAATTCAGCGTAATTGTATTCTTCATAATCTTTCATTTGGAGGTTGTGGAGTAATCGTTATGGGAATTGCTCAGTTCCTTAAAGGAAAGAACATTACCATAAAGGTTGAATTTGAAGATCCTCATGAGATTATAAGTCTTGATGGAACTATTGTTGCTGCAAATCCGATAGAAAACCGCAAGGAACTTGCCATTGCTACAATTCGGTTTGCAGAAGCTTCTGTTTCTCTTGCATATAAACTTCGTATAAATAATTATCTTTCTACTGTCCGTAAAGAAGATAACGGTGTTCAGTTTGAAGGTGAAAAGCCTGTTGTATCTGTACAGGCCGCCCTTCAGCAGGCTCAGGCTGGTCAGGCAGCACCTGCTCAGGCAGTTCAACCGGCTCCACAGGCAGCACCTGCTGCTCAACCGGCTGCAGAGGCACCTGCTCAGGCAGCACCGGCAGAAACTCCACAGACTCCTTCTCCTGAAGCAGCTCCAAAGTCAGAATAAACATCTTTACTAACGATATTAGTTTTTGGTATGTTTTAGATGTAATTTTACTCTCGATTTTTTTCAGGGAGTATTATTTTTATCTCATCATAAGGAAAGTTAATGAACGGCAGTAATCCATTAGAGTCAATTTTTTTTGTAAAACTTCCGGAAGATTTTTCATTTTCGTGTAAGAATTTAAAAATCGATAAGAATATACCTATTCCTGTTCAAAAAAAGGATGGCGATGACAGTGATAAGCTTGATGTAAAGAATATTACTCAGGAACAGATTCTGTCAGGTATTCTTACTGTACTTGCCTATGACCGTCAGAACGAAAATCTTGATTATTACCGTTCGTTCATTAATGAAGTTCGTCCGGGGATAAAAAAAGAACTTGGTGAAGCAGGAATCCTTAAGACTAAGAATGAAGACTGGGATCTTGCTGAAGAAATATGGATGGCATTACATGGTCTTGATCCGGAAGACAGGGCAATTACTCTTAATATGGCTTTGTTTTTTGATCAGAAGGCTGATTCTTACAGAAAAGCCGGGCTTATTGAAGATGCAGATGCCTATGATTCAACAGCAGGCGTTTATTATCACGATGCAATGGACAGTGATCCTGAACTGCCGGATGCTTTTTTCAATGCAGGATTTTTCTATCTTAAACAGCAGAACTTCAGTGAAGCAAAAAACTGTTTCGAAAGCTATATGGCACTTACATCAGATTTAAAAGATGATGAATTAGGTGACAATGGAATTTATAAGCGGGAACGTGCGCAGGAACTTATAGACAAAATCTCCAACAGAAATCTTGGGGATGACAGTTTCCATAAGGCATATGAACTTATAAATACAGGTAAGGAAGAAGAAGGACTTGATGAAATCAGGAAATTCCTTCAGAGCAATCCTGCTGTATGGAATGCGTGGTTTATGCTTGGCTGGGGTTTAAGGCGCCTTGAACGTTTTGAAGATGCAAAGCAGGCATTCCTTAAAGCAAGAGAGTGTGAGGGTGGTGATGAAAATGCCGACACGCTTAATGAACTTGCAATCTGTTATATGGAAACAGGACAGATCGAAGAAGCCAAGAAAACTCTGTATGATGCCCTTGCAATTGATGCAGACAACACAAAAATCATAAGTAATCTGGGATTCCTCTGCTTAAAAACCGGAGAAGAAGAGAAGGCACGCAAGTTCTTTATGACAGTGCTTGAAATAGATCCGAATGACAAGATTGCAAAAATGCAGCTTGAGCAGATGGAGAGGGAAGTCTGAAAAAAAACAGATAATGTTATCAGATATTAGTATTCAGGAATTATAACGGTATCCTTTTCACGGATGCCGTTTTTTGTAAACCATCCCTGTGGAACTTCAAGAGCGTATTTTACCGAACGGGAGCTTGTTACTCTTGCAAGGGAATAGGGTTTCATATCAAGAATATCAGCTATTACACCGCCGGCATCAATATATGCAATACTCAGCGGATGCGGAGTATTTTTCATCCAGAAATTGCGTTTTTCTTCGTTTTCGAAAATAAAAAGCATTCCTGTTCCGTCAGGAATTTCTTTACGGTTCATAAAGCCGTAGTTTCTTTCTTCTTCCTTTATGGCAAGCTCTGCTTTTACGGTAAGTGTAGAACCGTCGGCTTTCTGAATGACAACGTCTGCTACAGGAAGGTTAAACTTTTTTTTTGAGTTCTCACAGCTTGTAACTGCAGGTATAAGAAAAACTGCAGTAAGAATTACTGCAATAAATTTTGCGCGAACAGTATTTTTCATTATCAGAGTCCTTCAAGAAAAGCCTGGGCTGACATTTCCTGCGCAGTATTCTGTACAAGAGATTCTTCCATCAGCTTTTCGTAAACTTTTTTATCTGTATATTTAAGGGTCAAGGGTCTTTCTAAAGTCATTATTACCGAATCGTTTGACCATTCAGATTTCTGCGGATTGATATTTCCAGGATTGCCATATTTCTTTGACAGTGTAGAAAAGATTGAATAATGATCCATGCGGGTCGGTTTAACATTTATTGTTATTATATAAAGCTTATCTTCATAAAACTGAAACCAGCATTTATCCAGAAAGGAAGAAGGTGCAGTTCTTGAAGTGTCTGTTTCTATAAGTATTTTCTGATGGTCCGGCATAAGGGATACATCCCGTTCACCTCTGTAGCCGAATTGATAATCTTTCTTTAAGGCATCTTTTACTTCATCCAGCGTCATGCCAAGTTTTATGTTTCTGTATCCTGAAGGCAGGGATTCTTCACTGAATGCAAGTGATGTACATAAAAATGTAAAAAACAAAAATATGAATTTTTTCATGGCAGGATGCGCCCCGTTACATATTGTTTTTTTCCATAGAGTGCTTGTAGTTCTGCTTTCGGTAGAATGCAGCCTGCTTTATCAGTGCAGGAAGTTCAGGTACTTCAATTTTATTGTCAACTATACGTACGTTCTGGTCTCTTGAGAACAGGGAAATCGTCTGTGGCATGGTAGTTTCATCAAGTGCACAGAGATTAAAAATATCTACTGGAGTAAATGAAGTTTTACACGTAGAACCTTTTGGTGCACTTATTTTTTTAGATTCAATCTGAAGTGCAAGCATGTCAATCATTCTTTCACGCGGATCGGAAAGCTGTGTATTTACAAGCTGACGGTACATTGTCCACAAACGGTCTGCAAGGGTTGTTGTGAGTCTGGAAATAAGCTGTGCCTGTGTAGAAACCATCATGTCAAAGTTTGCACGGTTAACAACCATTACCTTACATGCTTCATGAGCAATAGCGCAGGCTGAACGGGGTTTGTTTTCCAGAAGAGCCATTTCGCCGAACATATCACCTTTCTTAAGGAGTGCGAGAGTAATTTCTTTACCGTCAACAACTTTAGAAATACGGACAACTCCTTCCTGAATTATGAACATTTCTGCGCCGGGCTGACTTTCACTGAAAATCATGTTTCCTTTATTATAACCCCGGAGCATTGCATTATCCGGTTCAAGGTACGGCTGAGTGGTTCTTGGCTTCAGTGCTTTAAAATGACGGATGGCATCATCTTTATAGAGTCCGTTAGGACATTTTTTCAGATACTGATAATAACCGTATACGGCAGCATCTTCATTTCCATTGTTTTCAAAGAAATTTGCAATATTGTAAAGCTGCTCAGAAGATTCAATATTTGTTTTATTTGTCGTTGCTCTTGTAAGGCTGTCGTTTACCTGACGCATGTTCTTGGCAAAAGCACGGACGATTTTCATGGCTATACTTGTGTTCTGGGCAATAAGGTCTGAATACTGGGTGCGTTTTACGACAATGGCAATAACATCTGTAGCTGCAACAACTGTTTCATTTTGAGTATGTCCGGTCATACAGGATATAACGCCGACAAAGTCTCCTGCTCCAAGCATGTAAGGAGCAGAGCCGGGAACAAAGGTCTCGTGATAACAGCGCACATTACCACGCTGAATTATGAGAAAATAATCTGTTGCAGGTGTATCTTCAACAAATATGTATGAGTTTGGTCTATAAACAACTGTTCCGAGCTGCAGCACGTTTTACCACCTTATCTGTCTTCCTGTCCGAGACAGAGATATTTTAACACGAAATTCAATATGAATTCTACTTCTTCTTGAATTATCGGAATTTAATTATTAAGGTTGAATGAAAATAATTTCAGGTTCAAGACTAAAACCGGTTTTTTCAAGAACTTTGTCATGGACAGTTCTTACAAGCTCAGCTATCTGTGAAGAAGTTGCATTCCCTGTGTTTATAATTATGTTTCCATGAAAGTCAGCGACCTTTGCACCACCGTTTGTAAGACCTTTCAGACCGCACTGGTCGATTATTGCTCCTGAAGGTTTGCCGAATTCATGATTGTTTTTAAACACGCTTCCTGCACTTGGAAAGTTAAAATGTCCCCTGGACCTTCGTTCTTCTACAAAATGCCTGCATTCCTCAGCCAGTTCTTTTTCTGTTTTACTATTCTTTTCAAGCCGGAACGTTACCTCAAGAATGATATCTTCCCTGTCAGTAAAAGGTGATTTTTTATATTCCCATTGATTTGAATTAAAATAAATCTCTTCTATAGTAAAGTCTTTTTTTAGGATTCGTGCTGAATAAAAAACATTGCTTATTTCTTTATTGAAACATCTTGCATTCATGTAAACGGCACCACCGATGCTTCCCGGAAGACCTGCAAATTCCTGCATTCCGGAAATGGAATTTTTTGTACACCAGTTTACAAAAGCAGAAGTCATGGCTCCTGACTGTGTGCTGACCAGAATGAATCCGTCTTTTTCTTCTTCGGTAATCCTGATGGAATTCATAGAAAGAGTATTTATTACGATTCCGTTGAAATCTTCATCGCAAAAAACAATATTACTGCCGCCTCCTGTAACAAAGGTGCGGATTTTATTATCTGCAGCAAATTTGAGTATGGAAGTCAGTGCATTTTCCGTCTGCGGACAGGCATATACTTTTGCAATTCCACCTGTTTTGAATGTCGTATGGCGGCTCATCTTTTCGTTAAACTGCACGCAGGCTTCACTGCTGAATTTTTTGTCCTGATTCTGTAAAAAGTTGCGGACTGTTTCTTCTAATTCCATTTTTTCAGTATATAATAATATGTCCGCAGTGTCATTCTTAAGATCCGAAAATCACTTTAACAGTTCTATTTAAAAACTGAGAGGTTTTTGGTGTTTTTTTTCGGGCGACAGCACTTTTTTTTACAGAAATTTCAGAATTTTATAATTTATTTCGACTTTACTAGACATAATGGACATTTTTAATTAGTATTTAAGTATGAATAATGATATAGTGCCGGGCTTTGACGAAGACCGCGACGACAGTCTTAAAATTTCTCTTGATAAGTTAGATGATGTAGAAAATGGCGTGCTTATCACTTTGAACGGCTATATTGATACATATAACTCAGTTTATTTTCAGAAGCAGATAGGTAAAGTTATTTCCGCCGGAAAATATAATCTTATTTTCGGGTGTTCGAGCCTTAATTATGTTTCTTCTACAGGAATAGGTTCATTTACATCATTCCTTAAACTTGTAAAACCGAAGGGTGGTGATATCGTTCTTATGAATATTCAGCCTAAGGTTTATGAAGTTTTCCAGCTTCTTGGATTCAGCCAGTTCTTTAACATTAAGAGTAATATGGCTGATGCATTGGGATACTTTACACAGGGTGGTGAAAATGTTTCTGTTTCAGCATTCCCAAAGGTTGTAAGCTGTCCTGTATGTTCACGTCGTCTCAAGGCTACAAAGAGCGGACGTTTCAGATGTTCAGACTGTAAGTCAATCATTGCAATTGATCAGTCAGGACATGTTTTCTTAGGTTAAAAATACTAATCCTTATAAGATTTATGTCATTATCGTAAGAGGCACGGTAATGACATAAAAACTTATTTCCGTGTAATTCATACTTTTCTTTTTTAAACTTATCAATTATCATTTAATAGATGAAACCTACGGTATTGTCTTCTGTAAAAATTTTACTGCTGCTGATTCTTCTTCTTGCAATAGAAAGTGTCTGCGGCGGTTGTGTGTATATGATTTATGCCCTTTGTACAACTCTTGTTGCAGGCAGAGAAATTCAGCTTGTAAGCGGAATGCTGTTTTTAAAAGGTGTTTTTCTTTTTGCTCCTGTAGCAATTTCATCCAGCGGTGCTTTTTTACTCTTTTATCTTATTCGTCATCAATGGGGAACAAAAGCTGATTTTATTGTCTATGCAATCTGGTATGTATTGAGCTGGCTTATTCTTATTCCCCTTACTTTCAGGGTTTATGAATCTATAAGTAAAGAGGAACACATAGTAGCAACAGAAACACTGGTTTCGGCCGGGTATTTCAGGAATTCAGAAGATGAAAATGAAGTTCTTTTTTATTCTCAGGTTCGGGATGATGCTACGGTAGAAGGGGTTTCAATTTCTGATCATAACATTACCACTTATAATAAAAGAAAAATTCATGCTTCAGGCTCTGTTTTTGCAGATCCGATAATCCGGGACAGTCTTGAAATGAATTCTGTGATAAGTTTTTTTGTTTCTTCATACAATAAAATGTTTGACATCGGGGCAGAAAGTTCAAGAGATTTTTTGTCATGGCTTTGTTTTTCGTCAATCGGCCTGGTTTATCTTGCTGTATTTGAGATCCGCCGTCTTTCTGTGTGGCGTCTTGTAAATGTGTTTTTTATTCTTGTGGTTTATGTCGGTCTGTTTAATTTAGATCTGTATATATACACAGGAGATATTTTGCCTTATGTAAGCCATGCATTAATGGAAGCAATGCCGTTTATTCCTGGAAATGCATTTGTACTTATATTGAATCTTTCTCTGACGGTTATATTTGTTCTTGCAGGAATTTTCATCAGTTCTTACAGAAAAAAGGCAGTTGAGACTGCATCAGAATCAGTTTTTTATGGAGCTGAAGAATGAAAAAGTTACTCCTTATTCTTTCTGTTTATGCAGTAATATCGTTTATTGCAATTGTGCTGCTTACAGTTTTTCTTATTAATCCTCCGGAACTTCTTGCAGAAGATTTAAGTGCATATAAGTTTCAGACAGGACTTCATAATTATCTTGTCATGCTTCCTGCTATACTTTTAAGTGGTTTTTTAATGGCCTGTTCCGTTCAGTGGCAGCATAAAACATCAAACAGTAAGGAACGTTTTTCTCAGGGAATGTTTATCCGTTACAGAAACTGCATGGTTATAGGTCTGTTTGTTGTACTTGTTCTTTTTCTTAATAAAGAAGTTTTTCTTTTTAATCTTGAGAATTCCCTGGAAGTAAAAAGAAAGGCTCCTTCAGAATTAAGTGAAGCCATTCACACTGCAAGATATTTTATAAATGAACAGCAGTACCATCTTGCAGTTCAATATGCCCAGAAAGCGGTTATTGTTTCACCAGGAAGTAAAGAAGCTGCAGCTGTATTAAAAGAGAGCTCAGATCTTCTTGAAATAGAAATTAATTCCGAGCATTCCGCAGATGAAATTTTTCATAGGGTCATCGGAACTCAAAAGCCTGTCCATACGCAGGATGCAGACAGAAGTCCGTATGAACTTGTTCAGAAAGCACAAGATGCAATGAACAGAAAAGAATGGTTTGAAGCTCATTACTGGGCAGAGCTTGCCGTTGAATCCTGTGATGAAAAGAATACAAACCGTGAGGCTGCAATAATTCTTGCCAATGATTCCTGGAATAAACTTCAGCATTCAGAAGCTTATGAAAATGAGGATGAACGTAATTATTATTTCAAAAAAAAGGAAGGATATGTTGCCCTTAATTCAGGAGACAATTTAAAGGCTTATTATATTTATAAAAACCTTCTGGATGCAAAAAATGTAAAGCCGACTCCTGACGTAAAGCGTTTTTTCGAACTGGCAAAAGAAAATGTAGAAAGTGAGTATTTCTTCTTCGACGAAACTGAGCATATGAATCGTCTTGCAAACCGTCATGATATTTATTTTTCTCTGACAGAAGATGATGGAACAAAAAACGTTATTTTTATAAGAAATTCGATGGATATAAAGAAAAATGGCGGTCTTGTACGTTATCTTGAAGGATTTAATCTTGTTAAATATCGTCAGGACGGTACTTTTATGTATTCAGTAAAAGTTCCTTTTGCCAAGGTTATGGCTTTTCCAAGTGCTGATATTGGTGGAAAAAAATGGAAGAATGTTCCTTATGTAATTCTTCAGTCTGTTGACAGGAATACGGAAGGGCTCGTATGTCGTCCAGAGTATAGTTTTATAGAAGATGATGTTTCAGATATATCTGAATATCAGAATTCTGTTTCTGAGGAAGAACAGGCTCGAATCAGTCGCATAAATTCAATGATTCTTCCTATGAATTTTGATGATTTTGCTGCAATAAGTGAAGCTTCCGCAGGTCCGTCTCAAATGCCGCTTCTTGCTTTGATGAGTTTTATTTCAAAAGCAACTCAGTATGGTTTTTCTGTAGAAACTTTTTATCAATGCGTTGTCAGCCGTCTCATGTATCCGATGTTCATTCTTATAGTGCTTCTGTTTCTTGCTGCAATGGGATGGAATTACCGTATTGAAGATAAAACAAGTACCTTCAGATTTAAATGGATGTTCTTTTTACCTTTGTGTACCGGTGTTTTCTTTGGAATATTTGAACTGACTGAATATGTTTCGGGTATTCTTAATTACGTAATAGTAGGACTTTTTGGTTCTGCATCCGTAGTCATGGCTGCGGTCTGCTATATAATCATGCTGTTCTGTGCTTCGGTACTCTTTGTTTCCCGCAAGGAATGATACGGAAAGTATCACTCCCTGTGGATTTATTAATTAATCAATATAGACTTTTTCGATGTGCGCACCTAAAGACTGAAGTCTTTCTACCAGGTGTTCATATCCTCTTTCAATCTGATAGACGTTGCTTATGCGGCTTTCACCATGAGCTGCAAGGGCCGCAATAACCATAGCCATTCCTGCACGTACATCAGGGCTTACCAGATGTTCTCCATGAAGGGAGCTTGGTCCTGAAACAACTGCACGGTGCGGATCACATAAAGTTATGCGGGCCCCCATAGAAATCAGCTTGTCAACAAAGAACATCCTGCTTTCGAACATTTTCTCAAAAATAAGAACAGTTCCTTCAACCTGAGTAGCAATTACAGTCATTATTGATGTTAAGTCAGTTGGAAATCCCGGCCATGGAGAATCATCGATTTTAGGAATCATGCCCCCAAGATCAGTGTTTACTTTTAAAGCCTGGGTTGCAGAAACTGTGAGGGTTCCGTCCTGAAGTTCCCATCTGATGCCAAGTTTATTGAAAGAATTTTTAAGGGGTCTAAGTTCTTTTTCACGGACTCCTTTAATTGTAATTGAACCTTTTGTAACTGCTGCAAGACCGATATAAGAACCGATTTCCATAAAATCAGGACCAACTGTAAAGTCACAGCCATGAAGCTTTTTAACGCCTTCAATGTGAAGGATGTTGCTGCCGATTCCTGAAATTTTTGCTCCCATAAGGTTAAGCATGTTGCAGAGATCCTGAATATGAGGTTCACTGGCGGCATTTGTAATTTCCGTCATGCCTTCTGCAACAACTGCTGCCATAACGGCATTTTCTGTAGCCGTAACGGAAGCTTCATCCAGAAAGATGTCTGCTCCCTTAAGTTTATTTGCCGTAAATTCAATTTTGCTGTCTACAGTAATGCGTGCACCAAGTTCTTCAAGGGCAAGAAAGTGCGTATCAAGACGGCGGCGTCCGATAACGTCACCTCCAGGCGGTAATGTCGTAACTTTTCCTGTGCGTGCAACAAGCGGTCCTGCAAACAGAATGGAAGCCCTGAGTTTTTTGCTGAGTTCTGCAGGAATGTCAGAATGTTCTATTTTTTCTGCTTTGATTTTCCAGACATGTTCTTCCGTTTTTTCAACTTCAGCACCAAGAGCCTGAAGAATTTTCAGCATTACGCCTGTGTCTTCAATTTCAGGAATATTGCGCAGAATTACTTCTTCTTCGGTTAAAAGACATGCTGCAATACATGGCAGGGCTGCATTTTTGTTTCCGCTGGCAGTAATAGTTCCCTTTATAGGAAATCCGCCTTCAATCTGATATTCGTACATGTATATCTCCCTTGTTTTTCGTTTTTTAAGCGTTCCTAAGCTATATGCGGCACAAGTTGATGAGTATTGTTGCAGCAAGAGCCATCTGGCTTAAAGAAGCCCATTCAATTCTTGAATGAAAATTATGTCCGCCTGTAAAAATATTAGGACACGGAATGCCCATTTCTGTAAGTCTTGAACCGTCAGTACCGCCTCTTATCGGGGTAAATTCAGGTTCAATACCGGCTTTTTTATAGGCTTCCATAAGATTTTCGGTAACAAAAGGACTCTTCTCAAGACCTTCCTTCATGTTAAGGTACTGCCGGGTGTGGTGAACTTCTGCTTTTCCTCCAAAAACCAGTGCTGTTGTTTCTGCGAGAGTGTCAACAAGTTTCTTTCGTTTATCCATGCCTTCTCTGGTAAAATCCCTTAAGAAAAGAACGGCTTTTGCAGTTTCCATGTCTGCTTCAAGAGCCATCGGTGCAAAGAATCCCTGATATCCGTCAGTAGTTTCAGGCATCTGATTCTGCGGAAGATTATGAATGAAATATGAAGCCATTGTTACGGCATTAACCATATCCGGACGTGCAGAGCCTGTGTGTTTAGGTTTTCCTGTAAATGTAATTTCAGATTTGTAAGCATTAAAACATTCAGTTTCAAGTTCGCCCTTGTGTCCGCCGTCAACGGTATAGGCATATTTTGATTTCAGAAGATTCAGGGGAACTTTATCCATACCGTGACCTGTTTCTTCATCAGGAGAGAAAATTACCTCAATTGCGCGGTGTTCCACTTCCGGATGTTTTGAAAAATATTCAAGGGCTGTCATGATTTCGGCAACCCCGGCCTTGTCATCAGCTCCCAGCAGAGTTGAACCGTCACTGGTAATGACTGTATCTTTTTCCTGTGCTGCCAGTTCAAGATATTTATCTTCGCAGGCTTTAAGAGTTATTCCGTAAGGCAGTTCCATGTCTTTTCCATCATAATTCTTCCATATAATAGGTTTAACATCCTTACCCGTAACTTCATCAACTGTATCTATGTGAGCAAGAAGACAGAAAGAGGGCTTGTCTGCAAAAGCAGGGGTTGCCGGAAGAAAACCGTATGTATAGCACTCAGCAGTTGTCTGAACATTCTGAAGTCCAAGCTTCTTAAGTTCTTCCCGCAGAATATCTGCAAGATCTCTTTCCCTGTCTGCACTGGGAATTTTACCCTGATCAGCCAGAGTTTCATCACTTTCCGTCCAGACTTTAACATATCTTAAAAAACGATCTAAGAGGGACGGAGTATATTCAAGTGAAAGTAATTCATTAGTATTCATAGAAAGAAGATTATCAGTTTTTAATATTTTTTTATAGTCCTGAAACTTTTTATTGAATGAATATGGAATTCTGGAACTACGCATTATACTTATTAAAGTAAGGAGGAATTCTGATGAAAAAGATGCTTTTATTATTGTGTGCATTTTTTACATGCATTATTTTATCCTGTTCTTTTTCAAAGTCAGAAGAAAACAATGGTTCTGTTTCCTTTTCAATTGATAAAGACTTGTTTTATAGAATTGCTTCCCGTTCAGTCAGTTACAATGCTCCGGAAAACAGTGAACTGATTATGAAAATTTCTTTATCCGGAGGTTATGAGGCTTCTGCGGAGATACCTGTAGCAGAAGGTTCTTCCGTTACATTTTCAGATATTCCGGCAGGTATTTCTGTTTCAGCAACTGCTACTGTCTATAAAAACAGCAGCTCTTCAGGAACAGGTGATTCAGAAGAACCTGTTTATAGCGGAATAACTGATTTTTTCTCCATAAAGCCAGGTAAAAATACTGTTCCTTTAGTCTTGAAAAAAATGATTGCCGTTAATTTGTATAACACCGGCAATGTTTTTTATAAAACCTTATATGTCCGTAAAGGGGAATGTCTGGAGGAACCTGAGCCGCCGCAACAGGAAAGTACTTCTGAGGGGGAAATTTACATTTTTAACGGCTGGTATGCAGATGATTCAAATGAGGTATTTGATTTTACAGCTTCCATAACGGAAACAACAGAACTGTATGCTAAATGGACTTTAATGAAGGTCTTTATAGGAAGTGACGATCTTTCAGAAATTGAGGTCGTTATGACAAAAGAAGAGCCGGCTGGAGCAGATGGTGCTGTTTATAATTTTACGGCTGATTCCGGTTATGATTCTTATACATGGAAAATTGATGGTGAAGCCTCAGCTGCAGATGGAACACCGTTTGGTACAACAAATGAATTTGCATTCAATACAGCGGGAAGAGCTTCCGGTTCTTATGATATTACTCTTCTGGCATCAAAGACCGTAGATTCTGAAATTAAATATTATTCATTCAGAACACAGATCTTAATTGAATAGGAGGCGGAAAATGAAAAATAATTCTAAATTAAACTTTATAGCAATTGTTTCTGCAGTTTTGTTTTTTTCTCTTACGTCCTGTTCTGATGAATTTCATTTAAATAGAGAAGAATCATCTGACGGTAAAACCTATATCAGTATTAATGCATCAATGAGTTCCGCCAGAACGATAAATGCCCCGGTTTCTGATGCAGAAATAGGCAAATTAACAGATTTTATTCTTTCAGGCAAATATGATACTTCTTCTGAATATGAGGAACTTGCAGAAGCAGGTTCATTTTCTGAACTCGCGGCAATGAAAATTCCTGTTACAGATGGAAGATGGACCTTCAGGCTTACTGCTGAATATGGGGAATCTGAATTCTCGGCAGAATGTCAAACTTCTATTGAATTTGAAAAAATAAATCCTGTTTCATTTGAACTTTCTCCTTCATATAAATATGGTGGTCTTAAGCTTAATTTTTCATTTACAGGAACCGCTGATAAAGCTGAACTGCTGCTTTTAGATGATAAGCAGGAGATGCAGATAGAGTCTAAAAACATTGAATCTTTTACAGCGTCAGAGGGAATGAACCATTTTACTTATACACGTGATATTCAGGATGATTTTGAGCGGCTTTCACCTGGAACTTACTATATAATAGTAAAGTTTTACGCAGATGGAGTTTATGACGCGCTGAATGTTTATGAAGATTATATCCGTATAGCATCAGATAGAGTTACTTCTGCAGATATTGCACTGGATTTAAATGATGTATACACAATTCAGTATGAATTAAACGGAGGAGAAAGTTCCGGAACCTTTATAAATAAGGTTTCCAGAAAAAGTGGCGCTGTAACAGTTCCTTCGGTTACAAAGGAAGGCTTTATTTTTGACGGATGGTACTCAGATTCGGAATATACGGCAAAAGTTTCATCAATAAACGTAAGTACACTAAAGAATAATTTGACTTTATATGCACATTTTGTCGAGCCGGTTCTATACGTTTCTTCAACAGGTATAGATTCAGATTCTGCCGGATGGAAAGCAGATTCTCCTTTAGCAACCTTAAATGCGGCAGTTGCCAACATTTCTTCAATGAGTGCGGCCGATTACGTTTGGACTATCTTTATTGATGGAAGTGTAAGCGGGAACCAGATAATTCCAGATTCCATGACGGCATCTAATGCAAAGGCTCTTGTACTTGCAGGACAGCATGGTCTTGATGATGATGGAATACCTTTAGATGCCCTTGATGCAAATCAGAGCGGTACGACGCTTACTGTAAATACTGCTGTTCCCGTGACTGTAACGAATTTAAAAATTACTGGTGGAAAATTTAGTGGTGACGAAGAAGATAAAGGTGGCGGCATAACTATATCGAGTGTATCAACTGTCCTGCTTGCAGACGGAGCTCTTGTTACCGGTAACAGCAGTTACAACGGTGGAGGCATAAATAGCAGTGGTTCTCTGTATATTTACGGTTCGGCTGTAGTCGGTACAAAAGATGCATCTTCTGTTGCTTCTGCATCATCCTATGGTAATAAGGCAGAAGCTTATGGAGGCGGAATCTATGCTGAGTATAAGGCAAATGGTGGTATTTTCCTGGGTTATAAACTGGATGAAACGGGAACGCGTGTTGAAGCAGAACTTACCGGCGGTATATATCAGAATTATAACAGCGGAAGTGATGCGTATGCTTATAGTGGTGGAGGTGTCTATTCAAATGCAACATTAATGATGGCATCCGGGACAGTAGCTTATAACGCCGGTCCTAAAGGTGGCGGAATGACACTTGGAAAATCGTCTACTCTTATTGGCGGAACTATACGGGATAATTCTGTAAGTGAGCAAACTTATTTTTCGGGGGCTCTGCGTCTGGAGAATTGGGTGACAGTCAGTATTGGTGGCAGTATTTCTATTCCGTCTGGCTCAGATGGAAATCATTGTGTATATATCAGCTCTACTAATTCTAACTTTAAGATTATCAGCGAATTGGAAGAAGATACCGTTGCTCGAATTCGACCTCCATATTGGGATACAGAGAACAGAGTCATTTTAACTTCTGACGATGAAGACTTGCTGAAAACTCAGTATACAAGGTTCAGTATTGTTTCCCAGACTTATGAAGAAAATGGAGAAACTGTAACTGTCAACTGGTATATAGGTGAAGATGGAATTCTCACAAATGTTGCACCTTAGTTTTGTAAAATAAAATACAACCAGCGGCAAATCCTGCAATACTGATGATCTGTGACGTGGATAAAACTCCTAAAAATCCGCGCTGCAGGTCTCCGCGGTAAAATTCTAAAAAAAATCGCATAATTTGTTTTAAATTCCCTTGCCAAAAGATACAAAAAAAGGTATAAATAGCGAACTAATGCCCTAGTTGGGCGTGCAATAGATTGCAGGGTTCTTTGTATATCGGACGGACAGTTAATGTCTGAGGGGAGTCGTAAAGCTGGTCGAAAGACCTTCAGGTTTCCTTACCCTGAATGCTTGAAAAGCGTCGTTGACGGTTTTCTAAAAAAAGAGTGTTTGGTGGTTCTGATTATCGGTTTACGCCAGTAAATCTAATGTTGAAAGTCCATACCAATCACTTGATCGTGTGATGCTGGTGGTAATCAACGGCTGCTTCGAATAGATGAAACAGAGATTGATAAATAAATCACTATCATCTCAACAAACATGTGAAAAGTGTGTATGCGAAAGTGTCATTAGCCTTTTAGGAATGGCATTTTCTGGCTTAAAGTGCAACACATAAAAATAATTTTTATCCTGTAAAAAAGACAGGACAAGGAGAACATCATGGCAAAGGAAGAGTTCAACAGAACTAAACCTCACATGAACGTTGGTACTATCGGTCACGTAGACCATGGTAAGACTACACTTTCAGCTGCTATCACTGCATACTGTGCTAAAAAGTATGGTGATAAGCTTTTGAAGTACGATGAAATTGATAATGCTCCAGAGGAAAAAGCTCGTGGTATTACAATTAACTCTCGTCACCTTGAGTATCAGTCAGACAAGCGCCACTACGCACACATTGACTGCCCGGGACACGCTGACTACATCAAGAACATGATTACTGGTGCTGCTCAGATGGATGGTGCTATCCTCGTAATCGCAGCTTCTGACGGTGTTATGGCTCAGACAAAAGAACACCTTCTTCTTGCTCGTCAGGTAGGTGTACCAAAGATTATCGTATTCCTTAACAAAGTTGACCAGCTTGATGGTGATGAAGAAATGCTTATGCTCGTAACAGAAGAAGTTCGTGACACAATTCAGTCATACGGATTCTCTGCTGATACACCAATCATCCCAGGTTCAGCATTCAAAGCTCTTAACGAATCTGACAATCCAGAAAATACAAAATGTATCGAAGAACTTCTTACAGCTATGGATACATGGTTTGATGATCCAGTTCGTGATGATCAGAAACCATTCCTTATGCCAATTGAAGACATCTTCACTATTACTGGACGTGGTACAGTAGTTACTGGTCGTATCGAACGTGGTGTAATCCATGTAAATGACCCGGTTGAACTTGTTGGTATTCGCGAAACACAGTCATCTACATGTACTGGTATCGAAATGTTCAACAAGACACTTAACGAAGGTATGGCTGGTGATAACGCTGGTATCCTTCTCCGCGGTATTGAAAAGAAAAACGTACTTCGCGGTATGGTTCTTGCTGCACCAAAATCAATCACTCCACATACAAAGTTCGAGGCTCAGATCTACGTTCTTACAGAAAAAGAAGGTGGACGTCACAGCCCATTCTTTACTGGTTACCGCCCACAGTTCTACTTCCGCACAACAGATATTACAGGTACTGTAAATCTTGAAGCTGGTGTAGACATGGTAAAACCAGGTGACAATACAAAGATTGTTGGTGAACTTATTCACCCAATCGCTATGGACGAAGGTCTTAAGCTTGCTATCCGTGAAGGTGGTCGTACAATCGCTTCCGGACAGGTTACAAAGATTATCGAATAGTTATTGATTGAATGAAGATTTCGCTCGGGATTACTCGGGCGGGTCTTCATTCTTAGGAGTAAATGATGGCAAACGGCAAGATTCGTGTAAGACTTCGTGCTTTTGACGTAGCTCTTATCGATCAGTCTGCAAAAGACATTGTACAGCAGGTTCAGAAGGCTGGAGCAAAGGTTTCAGGACCAGTTCCGCTTCCAACAAGAATTAATAAAGTAACAGTTCTTCGTTCACCATTCGTTAACAAGAAGTCACGTGAACAGTTTGAAATGAGAACTCACAAACGCCTTATTGATATTTTTGAACCAAGCTCAGAAGTTATGGATTCACTTATGAAGCTTGAGCTTCCTGCAGGTGTTGACGTAGAAATTAAACAGTAATTGTAGAGTTTTTACTCTGGGTTTCAGATTACTGTAAAATAAACGGGACGGTTCCCTGGATCGGGAATGGCGACCGATGGGAAGAAGATTAAACCTTACTTCCAAATAGGAGATTTCAGATGAAAGGTCTGATAGCAAAAAAAGTAGGAATGACACAGGTATTCGACGAAAACGGAAATCTGACACCAGTAACCGTGATCCGCGTTGAGCCAAACACAGTTGTTGCTACAAAGACAGAGGAAAAATGCGGTTATAACGCAGTGGTACTTGGTCTTGATGATTTGAAAGCATCAAAAGTATCAAAGCCTTATGCAAAGCAGTTTCCTGAAAATGTGACACCAAAACGTCATCTTAAAGAATTTCGCGATTTTGAAGGCGAAGTTGCAGTTGGCGACCAGATTGGTGTGGAATTATTCAATTCAATTCGTTTCATCGATGTAACCGCTACCTCTAAGGGTAAGGGTTTCCAGGGTGTTATGAAGAGATGGGGCTTCCATGGTGGACGTGCTACTCACGGTTCTAAGTTCCATAGAGAGGCCGGTGGTACAGGTAACTCAACAACTCCAGGACACTGCCTTAAGAACGTTAAAATGGCAGGCCGCATGGGTAATGATCGTGTTACAGTACAGAATCTCAAGGTTATCAAAGTTGACCCTGAGTTGAAAGTTTTGATGGTTCGTGGTGCAGTTCCTGGGGTTAAAGATGCAACACTTATCGTTAAGGCTGCTGTTAAGAAATAAGGTCGAGGAATAGTATGGAAAAGAAAGTCTATTCAATCGATGGTAAAGAACTCAGGACAATTAATCTTGATGATAAAATTTTCGGACTCCCAGTCAACGAAGATGTTATCTATTATGCCATCACTAACGAATTAGCAAATAAACGTGTTGGAACAGCTTGTACAAAAACACGTGCAGAAGTTCATGGCAGCAATGCTAAACCTTACAAACAGAAGGGAACTGGTAATGCACGTCGTGGTGATAAAAAGTCACCAATCACTGTTGGCGGCGGTACAATTTTTGGACCTAAACCACGTGATTACAGCTATTCAATTCCAAAGAAAGAAAAACGTCTTGCAATGAAGTCTATCTTGAGTCTTCAGGCTCAGAGCGACAGACTTACAGTTGTTGAAGACTTCACAATTGAAAGCGGAAAGACAAAGGACCTTGTAAAGATTCTTAATAACTTTACTAAGGGTGAGCGCACTGTAATCCTTCTTAAGGATGATGATAAGCTCATTAGACAGGCAGGAAAGAATCTTCCTAATGTTTACTTCCTTTCTTATAACCGTCTTCGTGCTCATGACCTTTACTACGGAAGAAAGGTTATCATGCTTGAAGGTGCAGCTAAGAATCTTTCTGATTTCTATGCTGACTCAAAGGAGGCTGAATAATGAATTACGAAGATGTTCTTATTGAGCCTGTACTTTCAGAAAAAGCAACTGCTCTTCGTGAACAGAATAAATATACGTTCATTGTAAAATCAGATGCTACTAAAACAGATGTAAAAGAAGCTGTTCGTAGACTTTTCAACGTAAAAGTTGCTGATTGTACAGTTGTTAATGTACTTGGAAAGATTAGAAGACTTCGCGGAAGACCGGGAAGAACTGCCAGCTACAAGAAAGCAATCGTAAAGCTTGAAGCTGGAGAAAAAATTAAGGTATTTGAAGGCGTCTGAGCCTTTAAGTAATGAGTAAGGGGAACCATATGGCTCTTAAAATATACAAACCTTATACAAAAGGTACACGTGGTCGTGTTGACTTAGTACGTGATGAATTGACAGCCGATAAACCCGAGAAAAGCTTAACTTCTGGCCGCAAATCAAAGGCTGGTCGTGGACAGGGTGGTCGTATTTCTGTACGTCACCAGGGTGGCGGTCATAAAAGAAAGTATCGTGAAATCGACTTTAGACGCGATAAGCACGGTATTCCTGGAACAGTTAAGACTATTGAATATGATCCATTCAGAAGTGCAGACATTGCATTGGTATTCTATGCTGACGGCGAGAAACGC
Organism: Treponema rectale; assembly: GCF_014202035.1. Classification (NCBI taxonomy): domain Bacteria; kingdom Pseudomonadati; phylum Spirochaetota; class Spirochaetia; order Treponematales; family Treponemataceae; genus Treponema; species Treponema rectale. The sequence continues at coordinate 95,224 of NZ_JACHFR010000002.1, read as the reverse complement.
TATGTAATCGCACCAAAAGGATTGACTGTAGGACAGAAGATTATGTCTGGTGAAACTGCTACACCAACAGTTGGAAATGCTCTTCCATTGGAAGCTATTCCAGTAGGTTTCACAGTTCACAACATTGAGCTTACACTCGGTCGTGGTGGTCAGCTTGTTCGTTCTGCAGGTGCAGGAGCTTTGGTTGCTGCAAAAGAAGGTGATTATGTAACAATCAAACTTCCTTCTGGAGAACTTCGTCGTGTTCATGGTAAGTGTTATGCAACAATCGGTATTGTTGGAAACGAAGAACGCATGAATACAAAGCTTGGTAAAGCTGGTCGCAACAGATGGCGCGGTATCCGTCCGACTGTACGTGGTATGGCTATGAACCCAGTAGATCATCCACTTGGTGGTGGTGAAGGTGCTGGTAAAGGACATCAGCCTGTTACTCCTTGGGGACAGCCTTGTAGAGGTTACAAAACTCGTAATAAGAGAAAGACCTCTGATCGCTTTATCATTAGTCGCCGCAAGAAGTAGGCTAGGAGTTAAAAGTGTCAAGATCAGTTAAAAAGGGACCTTTTGTAGATAAATCACTTTATAAAAAGGTTTCAGAAATGAACAAAGCAGCAGCTGCTGATAAGAAAATGATTAAAACTTACTCACGCTGCTCTACAATTATTCCTGAAATGGTTGGAAATACTATTTCAGTACATAATGGAAAGTCTTGGATTCCTGTTTACGTAACAGAAAACTTAGTAGGTCATAAACTTGGTGAGTTTGCTGGTACTCGTACTTTCAAGGGCCACGGCGGTGACAAAGCTGCAGGTAAATAAGGAGTGTAGAAATGGCAGAAAATAAAGGTTATAGAGCCGTAACAAAATTCCTTATTGCATCACCTACAAAGGTTCGCCCTGTAGCTAATGTTATTAAGAGAAAGTCTTGTTCAGAAGCTTTGGCAATACTTGATGTTATGCCTCAGAAAGGTGCAGAGCTTATCAGCGGTACATTAAAGTCAGCTGTTGCAAATGCACTCAATTCTAATAAACAACTCGATGAAGATATGCTTTATGTTAAGGAAATTCGTATTGACGAAGGTCCAAGACTGAAGAGAGTATGGTTCCGTGCTCGTGGACGTGCTGATCAGCTCTTGAAACGTATGTGCCATATCACTGTTGTAGTTGACGAAAAGGCAGGAAAGTAAAGTGGGTCAGAAAGTTAATCCGATTGGTTTACGTCTTGGCGTAAACAAGACCTGGCAGTCTCGTTGGTATGCAGATTCTCGTGAATATGCAGACCTTTTCTTGGAAGATATCAAGATTCGTAAGCTTGTTAACAGCCTTCCTGAATGTAAGAACGCAGACATTGCTGAAATTGAAATTGTACGTCATCCACAGCGTGTGACTATTGTTATTCATACAGCACGCCCTGGAGTGATCATTGGTGTTAAAGGTGCTACTATCGAAAAGATTAGCACTGATATCCAGAAGCAGTTGACTAAGAAAGTACAGATTAAGATTAAAGAAGTTAAACGTGCTGAAATCAACGCTTCTCTTATCGCTCAGAATGTTGGACGTCAGCTTGCAGGACGCGGTTCATTCCGTAAGGCTCTTAAACAGTCTGCTGCAAATGCAATGAAGGGTGGAGCACAGGGTATTAAGATCCGTATCTCTGGCCGTCTTGCTGGTGCTGATATGACTCGTTCTGAAGAGCACAAGGAAGGACGTGTTCCTCTTCATACTCTTCGTGCAGACATTGATTACGGTTTCTACGAAGCTCTTACTACATACGGAAAAATCGGTATCAAAGTATGGGTTTACAATGGAATGAATTACGGTCATGAACAGAATGAAGATGCTGGTGATATCGTTAAGAAGAATCGCCGCGATCGTTCATCAGGTGAACGTAAAGCACGTGCTCCAAAGTCTGAGGGAGGAAAAGTAGAAAATGCTTAGTCCTAAAAGAGTTGCTCACCGTAAGGTGCAGCGTGGCAGACCAACTGGAAATGCTACACGTGATAATCATGTAGATTTTGGTGAAGTAGCACTTGTTGCTATGGAACCGGTATGGCTTAGTGCAAAGCATATTGAAGCAGCTCGTGTTGCTATCAACCGTTGCATTAACCGTGAAGGTCAGGTTTGGACCCGTATCTTCCCAGATAAGCCAGTTTCAAAAAAGCCGGCTGATACACGTATGGGTAAGGGAAAGGGAGCTCCAGAATTCTGGGCTGCAGTAATCAAACCTGGTATGATTTTGTTTGAAGTAGGCGGAGTTGCAAAGGATAAGGCTGAAAAGGCTATGCACCTTGCAGCAAGCAAACTTCCAATTAAGACAAAAGTGGCATTCCGCCCAACAGTTGAGTAAGGAGTAAGAAATGGCTGATTCAAAGAAAAAAGATAAAGATCTTTCTTATGACGAACTCGTTGCAAAGCGCAATGACGTAAAAAAACAGTACATGGATCTTCGCTTTCAGGCAGTTGTAGGCCATGTAGATAATCCAATGCAGAAGCGTACCTTGCGCCGCGAAATCGCACGCTTGAATACACTTATTCATCAGCAGGATCTGGCTAAGTTCAGAGCAGCTGCTGCTGAAGCTGTAGCTGCAAAGTAAGGAGCTGACCCGTGGCAGAACAGAATGTTCAGAATAAGGCTGCAAAACGTTCATTTGTTGGAATCGTAACAAGTGACAAAATGGATAAAACCATTGTTGTTTCTATTGATTCAAAGAAAATGGACCGCCTTTATAAGAAATACGTAACACGGACCAAGAAATGCAAGGCTCACGATGAACAGAACGAAGCTCACATTGGTGACACAGTTCGTATCGTAGAATGCAGTCCGATTAGCAAAGATAAGTGTTGGCGTCTCGATGCTATCATCGAGAAGGCTAAATAAGCAGGAGTAAGACGATGCTTCAGATGCAGTCAAATTTGGTTGTTGCCGATAACTCCGGAGCTAAATTGGTTCAGTGCATTAAGGTTTTAGGTGGATCACACCGCCGCTATGCAGGTATTGGTGACATTGTTGTGGTAGCTGTTAAGGAAGCAATTCCTACATCTACAATTAAAGAAGGTACAGTACAGAAGGCAGTAATCGTTCGTGTAGCAAAAGAATACCGCCGTCCAGATGGAACATATATCCGTTTTGATGATAACGCTTGCGTTCTCATTGATGCAGATCATAATCCAAAAGGAAAACGTATTTTTGGACCTGTAGCACGTGAGCTTCGTGATAAGGATTTTATGAAAATCGTTTCACTCGCTCCGGAAGTACTGTAAGGAGTCGTGATTATGAATCAGAAAGTAAAGATCCGTAGAGACGACAACGTAGAAATCATTGCTGGAAAAGATAAAGGTAAGCGCGGAACTGTTGTACGTGTTTTCGAAAAGAATAACAAAGTACGTGTTGTTGTTAGCGGTGCTAATATCGTTAAGAAGGCAATAAAGAGAAGATCCCAGCAGGATGCAGGCGGAATCGCTGAAGTAGAAGCTCCTCTGGATATTTCAAATGTAGCTCTCGTATGCAAAAAATGCGGTCCTACAAGAATTGGATACAAACTTGACGGTGACAAGAAAGTTCGCGTTTGCCGCAAGTGTGGAGAAACACTGTAATGGAAAATTACGTACCACGGCTTAAGAAAGTCTATAAGGAAACAATCGCCCCTGAGCTCTTTAAGGAACTTGGTTATACATCTGTAATGCAGATTCCAGCTATTAAAAAGGTAGTTGTAAGCATGGGTGTTGGCGAAGCTCTCACGAATAAGAAACTCCTTGATGCTGCAGTTACAGATCTCACTCAGATTACCGGTCAGAAGGCTGTTAAAACAAGAGCAAAGAAAAGTATTGCAAACTTCAAACTTCGTGAAGGCCAGGAAGTTGGTGCAATGGTTACACTTCGTGGAACAATTATGTATGAATTCCTCGATCGCCTGATCAATGTTGCACTTCCTCGTGTAAAGGATTTCCGCGGAATTAAAGCTACCGGTTTTGACGGACACGGAAATTTCTCTCTTGGTATTACAGAACAGATTATCTTCCCGGAAATCGACTTTGATAAAATTGTAAAGATTTCTGGTATGAACATCAGTATTGTAACAAGTGCTAGAACTGATAATGAAGCTCGTGCTTTGTTAACTAAGTTTGGCATGCCATTTAGAAAGTAAGGATTAAGTTCATGGCTAAGAAATCAATGGTTATCAAGGCGAACCGCACACCTAAATATAGTACACGTCAGTATAACAGGTGTCAGGTGTGTGGACGTCCGCACGGATATTTGCGCAAGTTTAAGATTTGTCGTATCTGCTTCCGCAAATTAGCAAGTGAAGGCCTTTTACCAGGCGTCACAAAATCATCTTGGTAGTGACAGGAGAATAGAATGGCAGCTTCAGATCCAGTAGCAGATATGCTCGCAAAAGTTCAGAATGCGGCAAAAGTTGGTCACGAAAAAGTAGACGTACCTACTTCTAAGATGAAACTTGAGATCGTAAAAATCTTGAAAACTGAAGGATATATTAAAAACTTCAAGAAAGTTCAGGATGATGACGGTCACAGTATTATCCGCATTTTCTTAAAGTATGACGATGCAAACAAGGCAGTTATCCATGGTATGAAAAAGATTTCAACACCAGGTCGCCGTGTTTACTCAGGTTATAAGGATTTGCCACGTGTTTACAACGGTTATGGCACATTGATTATTTCAACTTCTACAGGTGTTACAACTGGCAAGAAAGCAGCTGAAAAGCTTGTTGGCGGCGAGTTGATCTGTACAGTATGGTAATAGGAGAGAACAATGGCATCAAAAATTGGTAAACTTCCTGTTGCTATACCTGCAGGTGTTACTGTTACAGTTGCTTCTAACATGGTTACTGTAAAAGGACCAAAGGGAGAACTTAAACAGGATTTTAATGACTTGGTAAAAGTTGAAGTAAAAGGTTCAGAAGTAGTTGTTACTCCTTCTAATGAATCAAAAGCTGCAAGTGCAGCTCATGGTTTGTACCGTAACCTTGTTTTTAACATGGTTAAAGGTGTTTCAGAGGGATTTACAAAGTCTTTGGTCATTACTGGTGTAGGTTATCGTGCAGAAGTAAAGGGTAAAGAACTTGTAATGAACCTTGGATATTCATCAGATTTTATTGCAATTATTCCAGATGACCTTACAGTTACAGCTGATCAGACAGGAAAAATTACAATTACTGGAATCGATAAGCAGAGAGTTGGTGAATTCAGTGCTCAGATTCGTAAGCTTAGAAAACCTGAACCTTATAAGGGAAAGGGTGTTCGTTATGAAACTGAAGTTATCAGACGCAAAGTCGGTAAGACTGGTGTAAAATAAGGTGAGTTGATATGTTTAAGAAGTTAAATGATAAACAGAGAAAACGCCTGCACAGAAAAATTCACATTCGTAAGTCAATTTACGGAACTGCTGAACGTCCACGTATGACTGTGTTCAAGAGCGGACGCAATCTTTACGTACAGGTAATCAATGATGATGAAGGCAAGACTCTTGCTTCCATCTCAACTCTTGAAAAGGATTTTGTATCACTCAAGGCAAATGTTGACGGTGCTGCAAAACTTGGAGAAGCTTTGGGTTCACGCCTTAAGGAAAAGAACATTACAACTGTAGTGTTTGACCGCAACGGTTATCTTTATCATGGTGTTGTTAAGGCCCTTGCTGACGCTACACGTGCCGCTGGCATTGTATTCTAGGAGAGGCTATGGAACACCAGAAGAATAATGAAAGAAAGCCTGCTGATGAATTCGTAGAAAAGCTTGTAAAGCTTAATCGTACTGCTAAAACTGTAAAAGGTGGACGCAGGATGTCTTTCTCTGCACTTACTGTAGTAGGTGACAAAAAAGGACGTATCGGATACGGATTCGGTAAGGCAAATGATGTTACTGAAGCAATTAGAAAGAGTATTGATAAGGCTAAGTCTAACCTTATAACTCTTTCTTCTAAGAATGGCACTCTTCCACATGAAATTGTCGGAAAATATAAGAGTTCTTCAGTATTGTTGAAGCCTGCTTGTCCTGGTACAGGTATTATTGCAGGTGGTGCTGTTCGTGCAGTTATGGATGCTGCAGGAATTACAGATGTTATTTCAAAGTCGCTTGGTTCAAGCACATCAGTAAATGTTGTTCGTGCAACATTTAATGCTGTTGCAAGCCTTATGGATGCACGTGCTGTTGCTTCAAACCGCGGAAAGTCTTTGAATGATTTGTGGGGCTGATTTATGGCAAAATTAAGAATTACACTTGTAAAGAGTACCATTGGTCAGAAACCAGAAAAGAAAGCAACTGTTCGCAGCCTTGGTCTTAAAAAATTGAATTCTGTTGTTGAACATGAAGCAAATGATTCTATCAAAGGAATGGTTGCTTCTGTTTCTCACTTAGTAAAAGTTGAGGAGATCGGCTGATGTCAGACTTTACTTTATCAGCACCACAGGGTGCTAACAAAAAGAAGCGCATTGTTGGTCGTGGTTCTTCTTCAGGTCGTGGTACAACGGCTGGAAAAGGAAACAAAGGTCAGCAGTCACGTTCCGGCGGAAAAACATACGTTGGATTTGAAGGCGGTCAGATGCCTTTGTATCGTCGTATTGCACATCGCGGTTTTTCTAACGCCGTATTTAGAAAGGAATATGTTATCTTCAACGTTTCAGAACTGAATGCAAAATTTGCAGATGGTGAAACAGTTGACGTTGCATCTCTTGTTAAGAAAGGTCTTCTTAATAAATGTTTGGACGGCGTAAAGGTTCTTGGTGACGGTGAAGTTACAAAGAAGCTTAATGTTGTTGTAGACAAGATTTCTGCTTCTGCTAAAGCTAAAATTGAAAAAGCTGGTGGAACAGTTTCTTTGGTTACTCCAAAAAAAGAAGAATCAAAATAATCGGAGTGTGACGAATGGCTAACAATCCTGTTGTAAACATGTTCAAAGTTAAGGAAATTCGCAATCGTATCCTCTTTACTTTGTTGATTTTGGCGGTTTTCCGTCTTGGAACTGTTTTAACTATTCCTGGATTAAATGCCGCAGCTCTTGTTGACTATTTTAGCGATCTTGCTAAAAGCAACAAGGCTGAAAGCGCATTCGCCAGCTATATGGATTTTTTTGCCGGTGGAGCATTTGAAAAGTTTTCTGTGTTTATGCTTGGTGTAATGCCATACATTTCTACACAGATTATTCTTCAGCTTGCCCTGGTAATTTTCCCTTCTCTTAAGAGAATTGCACAGGAAGAAGGTGGCCAGCGTCGTGTACAGATGTGGACAAGAGTCGGAACTGTAATTGTATGTATAATTCAGGCTCTTGCCATTACAGCTTATGTAAGCTCAATCAATGCTGCAACACAGGGTGCTGCTGTTACTAAGTATTATAGTAACTGGATGGCTATTCTTACTGTTACAGCAGGTTCTATGATTACTGTATGGATGGGCGATCAGATAACTGCACATGGAATTGGTAATGGTATTTCCATGTTGATTTTTGCAGGTATTGTGGCACGTCTTCCTTCAGCTGTTTGGGAACTTATAACTATGGTAAGAAACGATGGACTTAACGTTGTGTACGTAATCGTTGCACTTGGTTTGTTCCTTGTTATTATCGGTCTTGTTGTTTTTGAACAGTCTGGAGAACGTAAGATTCCTGTACATTATGCAAAACGCGTTGTTGGACGTAAAATGTATGGTGGACAGAGCACTTATATTCCATTTAAAATTAATCCATCTGGTGTAATCCCAATTATTTTTGCATCAGCATTTCTTACATTCCCGTTGCAGATTGCTACTAGTCTTCAGAAAAAAGCCGGATGGCTTAACTGGCTGGCTGCAAAACTGAATCCGATGGGAGTTTGGTATAATGTAATTGAAGTCTTGCTGATTATTTTCTTTGCATACTTCTACACTCAGGTAACCCTGAACCCTACTGAAATCGCAAAGAATATTCGTGAAAACGGCGGTTCGATTCCCGGAATCCGTACGGACAAGACTGAAAGTTATCTTCAGAAGGTGTTAAACCGTCTGATTCTTCCTGGATCTTTGTATCTTGCATTTATTGCTTTGATACCTACTTTGATTCAGATTGCATTTGGTTTCCCTGCATCAATTTCTATGTTGATGGGTGGAACTTCGCTTCTGATTCTTGTTGGTGTTGATATCGATACGATGGCACAGGTTGAAGCTCTTCTTAAGATGCATCACCATGATGGTCTTACAAAGAAGGGATTAAAGTCCAGAAATCTCTAAAAAAAAGGTTTTAGGACTAGAATAAAAAACAAGAATTATGTTATATTGATTGCCACATATTTTTATATGTGGCTCATTGGGTTGTAATTCATAGCGAATTGCCATGACTCGATGATTGTAACATTATTTCTAAGGGGACTTTTATGAAAGTACGAACCAGCGTAAAGCCCATCTGCGATAAGTGTAAGGTTATTAGGAGAAACGGCGTTGTCCGCATTATCTGTACTAATCCTAAACATAAGCAGAGACAGGGTTGAGGAGTAATTCATGGCTCGAATTGCGGGAGTTGATCTTCCTAATAAGCATGTTAACATTGCGTTAACATATATTTACGGTATTGGCCGTTCAGCAGCAAATACTATCTGCGAGAAAACACAGGTAAATCCTGATGTTTTGATCAATGATCTCTCAGAAGATGATTTGAATAAGCTTCGTAAGACTATCGATGAAGAGTATAAGACAGAAGGACGTCTTCGCTCAGAAATCGGTCTTAACATTAAACGTCTTATCGATATTGGTAGCTATAGAGGATTACGCCACAGAAAAGGTCTTCCTGTTCGTGGACAGAGGACAAGAACTAATTCTCGTACACGCAAGGGTAAGAAGAAGACCGTTGCTAACAAGAAGAAGGCATAAGGCGGAGGATTAGAATGGCAACCGTAAAAAAGAGAAAAGAGAAGAAGAGTGTTTACGAAGGTAACGTTTATATTCAGGCTACTTTCAATAACACTATTGTAACAATCACAGATATCAAGGGAAATGCAATCGCTTGGGCTTCTTCAGGCGGACTTGGATTCCGTGGTGCAAAAAAATCTACACCGTTTGCAGCTCAGTCTGTAGCTGAAACAGCAGTACAGCGTGCAGCTAGCTACGGATTGCGTGAAGTACACGTGTTTGTAAAGGGTCCTGGTATGGGTCGTGAAAATGCTATTCGCGTACTGGGAACATTGGGATTGAAAGTAAAGTCTATTTCAGATATTACTCCTATTCCACACAACGGATGTCGCCCACGCAAAACACGCCGCATGTAAGGAGAATAGACAGATATGGCAAGATATACAGGACCAGTATGCAGACTTTGTAGAACAGAAGGTACAAAGCTGTGTCTTAAAGGTGATCGTTGTAAGAGCGATAAATGTCCTATTAACAAGAAGCGTGCAGCTCCAGGAAAAGATCCTAAAGCTAGAACTGGTAAGAGAAGTGAATACGGTCTTCAGCTTCGTGAAAAGCAGAAGATTAAGAGAATTTATGGTATGCAGGAAAAACAGTTCCATCTTACATTTGAACATGCTCTTCGCATGCCAGGTGTAACAGGTGAGAACCTTGTTCGCTTGCTTGAAAGTCGTCTTGACAACATTGTTTACAGAATGCATTTTGCAGCTTGTAGAAACCAGGCTCGTCAGGTTGTACTTCATCGCCATGTTCTTGTAAACGGACGCATTGTTAACATTCCTAGTTATCAGGTAAAACCTGGTGATGTAATTGAAGTAAAAGAAAACAGCAAGAAACTTGCAATTATTCAGGATGGTCTGAAAGAAGTTTCTAAGTCTGGTGTTGCTTCATGGGTAACTGTTGACGTAGATGCAGTAAAAGGAACTTTTGTGCAGTATCCAAGACGCGAAGAAGTTACGGATCTCGTTGGTGTTAAAGAACAGCTCGTAGTCGAGCTCTATTCTAAATAATAAGGAGTTCAGATGGCTCGCAAAAATCTGCTTAAAGGCTTTAAGAAGCCAAAGGGCATTACATTTGAGCATCTTGAGACTAATCCTAACTACGGTAAGTTTACTGCTTATCCTTTTGAACCTGGATTTGGAACAACTGTCGGAAATACACTCCGTCGTGTTCTTCTTTCATCAATTCAGGGATATGCAATTTCTTCTGTTAGAATTACATCTTATGATGTTGATGGTGTACCTCATGTTATTTCAAGTGAATTTGAAAACATTCCTAATGTTTCTGAAGACACTTTGGAAGTGTTGAATAGCTTAAAACAGATTCGTTTGCGTCTGCCTGGTGATCTTGAGCAGGATACTATCCTTTATGAATTCAAAGGACCTGGAACAGTAAAAAGCGACGACTTCGAAAAAGAAGGTCAGCTTGAAATCATGACTAAAGGTATGGAAATCTTTACCATGATGGAAGGTGCAAACCTTGAAATTGAAATTCAGGTTGACTTGGGTCGTGGATATGTTCCTGCTGAAGTAAATGAACATTACATTGAAATTGTTGGTACAATTGCAATGGACTGTATATTTACACCTGTGCCAAAGGTTAAGTATTCTATTGAACCTTGTCGCGTAGGGCAGCGTAACGACTACGATAAACTTATTCTTGAGATTTGGACTGATGGTTCTATTAGCCCAGAGGATGCTCTTGCTGAAGCTGCTAAGATTGCAAAAGATTACTTTGCAATTTTCGTTAACTTCAACGAAAGTGAGTATTCTACAACTGAAGAACTTGATGAAGGTGATGAGAAAATTCGTAAGTTGCTCAATACATCTGTAGAAGAACTTGAGCTTTCTGTACGCAGTTCAAATTGTCTTAAGAATGCAAATATTCACACTATTGGTGAATTAACTAAGAAAACGGAAGATGATATAACTAAGACCCGTAACTTTGGAAAGAAGAGTCTTGAAGAAATCAAGGCTAAGCTTGAAGAACACGGATTAACTTTAGGAATGACTGACTATAGCCATCTTAAGGATACTGACTTCCATAATCAGAAGGATGAGAACGAATGAACCACATGAATGGATTTAATCCGCTTTCACGTACAACAGCCCATCGTCGTGCTATGACACGCAATATGGTAACTTCATTGTTTAGATACGAACGTGTTACTACAACTAAATCGAAGGCTCTTGAAGTACGCAAGGCTGCTGAAAAATTAATTACACGTGCCAAAGTTGACAGTGTACATAACAGAAGAGAAGCTGCTAAATTTATTGCAGATGAAAAAATCCTCAATAAATTGTTTAAGGAGCTTGGTCCACGTATGAAGGATCGCAATGGCGGTTATACACGCATTCTTAAAATGGGTTTCCGTCAGGGTGATGCTGCAGACGTTGTAATTCTTGAATTGGTAGACTATAAACTTCCAGAACCTGAATCAGCAGATTCTAAAGAAAAGAAGTCTACAGATAAGGAGTAAACTATGTCTAAATCACATCGTGGAACTGGAATCAGAAATGAGCCGAATCATGGTCGTGGAGTATGTCCTGTTTGCGGTACTGCACAGGTTAAAGTTCTTTATGATCAGGAAATCGACGGGAAAAAAGTAAAAATCTGTAAGTTCTGTAAAGCAAACTTAAAGAACAAGGCACAGAAAGATGCTAAGCTTGCTAAGAAAGCTGCTCCTGCTGCACCAGCTGCAGAAGAAACATCTGCTGAAGCATAAGTCTACCATGTAGACATAAGCCGCTCTTCATATGAAAGGGCGGCGTTTTTTTTTGTCTGGATTTAAAAAGTTTAGGATTAAACTTTACATACTGAAATCTTTGCCTAAATAGATTTCACGAGCTTCTGGAGATTGAAGAATCTGTTCTTTGTTACCTTGTGTAATAATCTGACCGTTTGAAATTATAATTCCACGATCTGTTATTTCAAGAGTATCTCTGACATTGTGATCGGTGATTAAAACCCCAATGTTCTGTTTTGCCAGGAGTTTTATAATACTTTTGATATCAGCTACAGCGATTGGATCGATTCCTGCAAATGGTTCATCTAGAAGAAGGAATTTTGGTTCAATTGCAAGGGAACGGGCTATTTCTGTGCGACGACGTTCCCCTCCGGAAAGTGTAAAAGCCAGCTGTTTGCGTATTCTTCCGATTGCAAATTCTTCGATAAGCTGGTCCAGTTTCTGTTTTTTTTCAATTTTAGACAGATCTTTTCTTCTTTCCAAAATTGACCAGATGTTTTCTTCTACAGTTAATTTTCTGAAAACTGAGGCTTCCTGAGGGAGATACGAAATACCCAGTTTGGCACGTTTGTACATTGGAAGTTTTGTTATACATTTGTCATTTAAAAAAATATCACCAGAAGTAGGCTTATAAAATCCTACAATCATGTAGAAGCTGGTTGTTTTTCCGGCTCCATTTGGTCCGAGAAGACCAACTACTTCACCGGTTTTCATTGAAAAGTCTATTCCTCGTACAACCTTTTTACGACCAAAAGATTTGTACAGGGAGGTAATTCTGAGTATATCTGATGACTGTATATTTGTTTCTTGTGTAAAATCAACTGCCGTGTTTTCATTCATTTTCGGGCTCCTTTGATCCTTCAGCTGCAGGTGGTTCTGTTTGAACCGGCTCTGACGGACTCTTTTCTTCTTTTGGAGTTGTGGTAACCGAACCTTTAACGCGGCCGTCAAGGGTTATTTCCTGTGTTTCAAGATTTAGAGTAATGTTTTGAGCACGGAAAGTATCAGTTCCCTGTGTTATATTTGGGTTGCCGCTCATTTCCAGCATCTGTTCATTTTTGCGGTAAATAGCATGTGCTGCAGTACATTTATTATCTTTTTGTGTAAGGTTTACCTGAATTTGCATGACAGCGACATTTGAATTCTGACTGTATTCAATGATTTCTGCATCTGCCGTAACGTCATTTTCTGTATCAACAAGATGAACGGCATTTTCCAGAAGGGCAACTTTTGTTTCCCGGTCATAACTCATGGACTGGCAGGTAAAGGTCATTTTTGTTTCAAGATTTTTGCCGCTTATATTTCCGGAGGCAGAGATTATTCTGTAATCCTTGCCGCTTAATTCGATTTGATCTGCAGAAATTTCCATAGTTTCTGTCAGGATATGGGCATTTCCTGACAGTACGGTTTTTCCGTTTGAATCTCCTGCGGTTCCGCTCATGGAGGATGCGGAAAAAGTAATTTTTTCTGAATATGCAGAGGTTAAAATAAAAAGCAGTACCAGGAGATATGAAAGGATGTATTTCTTAAACGAATTCATTGTTCAGCTCCTTCCTCTGCTGCATTTTCCGTTGAATCCTGCTGAATTATAGTTCCTTCAGTTTCTGACTCAAACTTAAAGGCATTTGTAATGGAACTTGCGGAAAACCCTTTGCCGCTAACCTCTACATCATTTTTAAAAATACGGACTGTATCGGATTTTCCTGAGGCCAGCTGTTCTGTTTTTGCATTCCATTTAAGATTTTGTGCATTAATTTCAAGCTTTGGATCTGAGTTTTTTATTTCAATATCGTTGAAAAGTGAGTATATTTCATTTTTTGTATCCATTCCTAACAGCCCGCATTTGCCTTCGGTCTGAACTGTTCCGTCCTGACTCCAGGTTGTGAACGTAGTATTGCTTGCAAAGGAGGCATTGTCACTTTTATATTGCTCAAGCCTGTCAGCAGAAAGTTCAGCGGTTTTTTTATTGTTTTCGTATCTGGCAAAACTGGAATTTATAAAAATAAATTCCGGGATTTTATCTTTAACAAAAACTTCTTTTCCGTAGTCCAGAGAACAGGAGAATGAGAAAACTGCTGTCATAGTTATCAGGGCTGCGGAAAGTTTCATTATTTTTTATTGCAGTTTATTGCAGCAAGAATGAATGAATTGAACAGAGGATGCGGTTTAGCCGGTTTACTGATGAATTCCGGATGATACTGAACTCCAATTCCCCAGGGATGATTCTGCCATTCAAAAGCTTCTGTCTGGTTATCGGAAGCAGACATTGCAGAAATATAAAGTCCTTTGTCATTCATATCTTTAGTATAGTGACGGTCAAAAGCGTACTTTGAGCGGTGCCGTTCTGTTATGAGGCTGGAATTGTAAATAGAAAAGAGCTTTGAGTCTTCTACTATTTTAACTGATGAAGAACCGAGTTTCATAACGCCGTCAGACGGTCCCTGCTGTTCTTCCGGAAGGCTTATAACAGGGTGGGTTGAATTTGATATAAATTCTGTAGTATCTGCATCTTCCCAGTTGCAAAGATTACGGGCTGTCTCGATAGCCATAAGCTGCATTCCAAGATCAATTCCAAGATAAGGAATTTTGTTTTCTCTGGCATAGGTAACAGCTTTTAAGAGACCAAGGAACCCTCTCTGGCCGTAACTGCCGGGAATTACGATTCCGTCTGTATCTTTAAAGAAAGAATCAATGTCATTTGTTTTTTCGAGGGTTTCTGCATCTATTTTTTTAATTGTCAGTTCAGCATTATTTCCGGTTACTGAAGCATGGAACAGGGATTCCTGAACGGATTTATAGCAGTTGTCCAGGTAGTCTTTTTTTCCGACGAGAGCAATCGTAACTTTTGATTCAGGATGATTAAGCTTGTTTAAGAAATCTGTCCACTGATGCACGTCTGTAGTACGGTTCATTATTTTAAGCTTATTAAGAATTTTTGAATCAAGGTTCTGTTCATGGAAAATTACAGGCAGTTCATAAATAGATTTTTCAACGTCAGGAGATACAAATACAGATTCTGCGGATACGTTACAGAAAAGACCTATTTTTTTCTTAAGGGATTCTTCTACCGGAGCTTCACAGCGGCAGATAAGAATGTCCGGCTGGATACCAACCTGCTGCAGCTGTTTTACGGAGTTTTGAGTAGGCTTTGATTTAAGTTCTCCGCCTGTAATAACAGGAATAAGAGTCAGGTGTATTGAAACTACATTTTCTTTACCCATTTCTCTGGCAAACTGGCGGCTTGCTTCAAGATAAGGTACTGCTTCTATATCACCTACGGTTCCACCGATTTCTACAATTACTACATCAGCACCGCTTGTTGTACCGAGGTGACGGATGCAGCGTTTGATTTCGTCTGTAATGTGAGGAATAACCTGAACTGTACGTCCATTGTAGCGGCCTGCACGTTCATTTCTGATAACATTCTCGTAAACTTTTCCGATGGAAATACAGTTTTCATTTGTAAGATTTATATTTGTAAAACGGCTGAAATTGCCAAGGTCAAGATCTGTTTCTGCTCCATCTTCTGTTACGTAGACTTCTCCGTGCTGATACGGACTGATGTTTCCGGCATCAACATTTATATACGGGTCGCATTTCATCATTGCAACTTTTAATCCGCTGGATTCAAGAAGACTTGCGATTGCACTTGAAGCAACACCTTTTCCTAAACTGGAACAAACACCACTGGTTACAAGAATATATTTACTCATGCATGGCATTTTAACATGATGCGGGATTTTGGTAAATGTCTTCGTCTACATTGATTATTTGCGGAGTTCCCGGAAGTGGAATAAGCCGTGTTATTAAAAAAACAGCGAGGGAAGATGTAAACAGAAAAGCAAGAACAAAAAGGCTTCTTGTTCCGTCTCCCCGAGTCAGGTTCAGTTTGGAAGCAATAGGATCAGAAAGAAAGTATCCTGCAACTGCACAGAGTACAGGGAAAATAAGGCTTAAAATTCCCTGGACGGCCTGGCTTATACTTGAAGCTGCAAGAGTGACTACAGCCCCGGGGTTTACTGATAATTCCATGGGATTTGATACAGTAAACTGAATTCCTGTTTTTTCACAGGTAGAAGTACAGCCTGCACAGGAATCTTTAAGAAGCGGCTGTACGGTAATTATTTTATCTTCGGTAGAGACAACTAGTGCTTTTTTATTCATGACTGCCCCTTGGTAAGGTTTTTCAGCTGTTCACGGCATATTTGTGCTGCATTTTTGTTGCCAAGTTCATCATAGCAGTCGGCAAGATTGTAAAATGCATCATAGTAGAAAGGATTAATCGTAACTGCATGTTCAAAACATTCACAGGCACTCATGTATTCGCTGTTCTGAAAAAGAAGAACGCCAAGACTGTTCCACAGATGGTCGTTGTTTTCGTTCAGGCTCAAACCGTAAAAGAGATACTGCAGGGCTGTCTGTGTTCTGTCTACGGAAATATTAAGGTTTGCAAGGGTTTCAAGAATTTCCGGATCTTCAGGATTCATGATGTGGGCCTTTTCCATTGATGAAATTGCCTTATCAATATATCCTGCATCACGATAGGTAAGGGCAAGATTGAACCAAAGGAGATAGTTTTCTTTATCCAGGGTCAGTGCTCTTTTAAAACAGGCGACTGCTTCGTCAAAGTTTCCTTTCTGGGCGAGATGAATTGCATTGTTGTTAAGTTCTTCTACATTTTCTTTCATCATGCAGGTATCATCCTTGTGAAAAGCTCTTTAATCTGAGCTGAACTTTGTTTTTCTTTTCCAAAAAGTTCAAGGAGTGAATCAGTTCCTGAATTTATCAGGGAGATTCCCCGGTTTTTTGCTTCCTGGATGCAGCCGGAGGTTTCAAGAAGAGTTATAGCTTTTTCTACGGCTGGACTTTTTATTCCTTCGTTCTGTGCCTGAATGAAATACTGGCTTAGAGTCTTAAATTTTTCAGGTTCCTTTTGTGCAAAAAGAAGTACAGGCAGGGATTTTTTTCCTTCAACGATGTCGTCCCCTCTAAGCTTTCCCGGGTTTCCGGAAGTAAGGTTTATGACGTCGTCTATTATCTGAAAGCCTGCTCCGATTTCAGAAGCATATAAGGCTGCCTGTGAGGCTTCTGTTTCTGAATATCCGGCTGCAATACATCCGGTTTTTGCCGCAAGGCTTGAAAGGGTTCCGGTTTTTCCTTTTACCATTGCAAGATATTCGTTTACTGAAGGTATGCAGTCTTTGCTGCGGTGCCATGCAATATCCATAGCCTGTCCCAGATGAAGCCGGCGTACTTCCATAAGGGCTGCTGAGTAAAGCCGGTTTTTAAGTTCCTGAGAGCAGTTCATGCTGTCGATTATTGTAAATGCTTCAAAGTAGAGCCATGAGCCTGCATTTATTGCCGTGTCGGTTCCGTAAGTAATGTATGCTGCAGGTTTGCCTCTTCTTGAATCAGAGGAATCTTCTATATCATCATGGATGAGGCTTGCGGTATGGATAAATTCCACGAGGGGTGCAAGATGAAATGCATTGCTTGTAATTGAATTGCGTTCATCTTCTGAAAGTTCTGGATTTTCTGCTTTTGTAAGGGCACAAAGGACTAGAAAAAGAGGTCTCCAGCGTTTTCCGCCTGCCTGAATGAGTTCTACAGCTGGCTGTATCAGAGGTTCAAGGTGTGAATCACTTATGGCAGAATCAAGTTTTCCGAATGCCAGGGACTTCCATTCCGGGGAACATTCCGTGCTGAGTGCTGAGGATATATTTTCTTCTATTTTTTTAAGTATTTCGTTTATCTGTAAAGTCATATCATCATATTATAACTTGTATAAAAGGTATTGTCGAGGATGGAGGAGTTTAAAGAATCGGGCTGCCTTTTTTGTCAGGCAGCCCTTGCTGTAGAAAAATTAAATTCAGTACAGTGGTTTAATGTGAAGCATGTTCTGCAAGAAGCTTGTTCATTTCTGATGCCATGTCTTCAAGACTTACCTGCTTCTGTACGGCTCCAAGCTCAAAGGCTGCGCGAGGCATTCCGTATACGATTGCACTTTTTTCATCCTGACCCAGAGTCCAGGCTCCCTGCTTTCTCATTTCTGCAAGTTCAACGGCTCCGTCTTTACCCATTCCGGTCATGATTACACCAAGAGCACGGTTTTTGTACATTTTTGCGACTGATTCAAAGAGAACATCTGCCGATGGTCTGTGTCCGTTTCTCTGTGGTTCCTGGGAAAGCCTGATTACGTTGCAGAGGGTGGATTTTTCGACCTTGATATGATAGTCTCCCGGGGCTACGTAAACCTGTCCCGGATGTATCAGATCTCCGTCTTCTGCTTCTTTTACGTTCAGCGGGCATATTCTGTCCAGACTGGAAGCGAATTCTTTAGTAAATCCTGCCGGCATGTGCTGAACTATAAGTATCGGTTTAGGGAATTTAGGATCTATTTTTGCAAGAACTTCCCTGAGGGCATTAGGGCCTCCCGTAGAAATTCCTATGGCAACGATATCAATTGGTCCCGGTTCCCGTTCCGGAGTAATTGTCTGAGGTTCTTTCTTTTTAGGTTGCCAGAGTGTTGGCGGAAGTTCAGAAACTTTTGTAGCCTGAGGATTTATTTTGTCCAGAAGCCCTGTTTTTATTGCAGCATCAGTAGCTTCTTTAAGCTTTGCCTGCTGCATGAATGCTTCAATTGGATAAATCTGCTTACCCTTTCTGCGGGCATAGCGGCTTCCGTATGAGGCAATTTTTTCGATTATGGAACTTGTGATGGATGAGATGTTGCTTGATGTTGAACCGCCCGGCTTTGTAATGAAGTCACTGGCGCCAAGATCAAGACACTGCATTGTTACGGCAGCACCTTTAGTAGCTATTGATGAGAGGATGACTACAGGAATATCTATTCCCTGTTTTTTACGTTCTTCCAGGAACTGAACGCCTGTCATTTCCGGCATTTCTATATCAAGAAGAATCAGGTCCGGCTTAAGCTGAGGAATTTTCTGGAGACAGAATTTTCCGTTCATTGCTGTTCCGATGGTAGTCATTCCGTCTGTAGAATCAATGATTCGTGAGATAAGGTTACGCATCAAAGCTGAATCGTCACATACTAAAACTTCAATATTATCCATAAAATCAGTCCTTTGATATTGCAGCGGTAAAAACCGCATTTTCTAAAAAAAAGCTGACAGAAAGAGATTTTGCAGAGGAAATTTCTTTTTCTTTGAGTCAGCCATCCCTGTTTTGAAATGAGTGCTTTTTAAAAAGATTCTAAAAAGCACTTGTTTTTTATTGTTTTATTCTTTTTTTTCGTAAAGACAAGCCCACTGAGTCTTAAGGAACTCAAACTTTGTATCCATTCCGAAAAGACTTTCTGAGTGTCCTATGAAAAGGTATGAATGCTTAGCCATGGAAGCCCAGAAACGGTCTATTGTTGCTTTTTGCGCAGCTTCATCAAAGTAGATGAGAACGTTACGGCAGAAAACAATATCAAGGTTTCGGGAACCGCTGTCATTGCGGAGGTTATGGTAGTCAAACCGTATTGTCTTCATTAAATCCGGTTTTACCTGATAACCGCCTTCTCCTTTGTTGAAGTAGGTTGCAAGGTAATTCTGCGGAATTCCTGCAATTCTTGAATCAGCATAGAATCCCTGCTGTCCGACCATAAGGGACTTGAGGGAAATATCTGATGCAATGATTTCAAAAGTATATGGGGCCGGAAGCTTGTCCTTAAGAAGCATTGCAATTGTGTATGGCTCTTCTCCTGTGGAACAGCCGGCACTCCAGATGCGGATCTTTCTGTCTCCGGTTGCCTTTTTTTCTTCTATCAAGTGAGGAATTACATAGTTGATGAGAGCGTCAAAATGTGGCTGGTTACGGAAAAAGCGCGTAAGGTTAGTCGTTATGCTGTCGAGGAATGTCTTGAATTCTCCCTGGTCGCTTGTTATCAGGGCATAATAATCCTGAACCTTCTCTATATTCTTTTCTCTAAGACGTTCTTTTAAACGGCTGTCAAGTATAGAGCGGTTCGTCTCTGAGAATGTAATTCCGCTTGCGTCGTAAATAATCTTGCGGAACTGATTGAATTCTGCATCGGTTAATAAATCTGCCATACAGAACATTATATTACGCAAAGTTCGATTTGTAAAATGATTTGCCAAATTTATACATTTGCACTGCATATACAGAGTTTCTTTCAGCGGTCTGGGGCAGGCTGCTTTCTTTAACTGAAATTTAATAAAAGCCTAATTTTTTCTTATAAAAAGATAAATTTTTGTTGACAGTTGAAAAATCTCAACTGATAATGTTATGAAAAGGTTTTCATAAAAAATGTATTTTTGCATTTTAGATTGGAGGACAAAATGTTAAAAACTTTAAAAGTCTTTTCAGCTGTGATTTTTACGGCTGCGATGCTTTTTACATCTTGTGAATCGGGAGACGGCTTTGATTATGTAGACGGTTCAGGTAAAGATCCTGTTCTTTCTGTTGCTGGAATTACTGCTGTTTCTGGCGATGAAGAAAATGTTTATCTTCTTGATAAACGTAATATTTTACCAGGAGAAGGCGACGGTTCTTTTACGGTTTTCGTTAAGAACGTAAAGCCTGCCAAACTGCTGGTAAAGAACAGCGTGTCTGATGTTTCAATAAGATCTTCTGCTTTTACTGCTACTTCGGACTCTGATGCCGTAGGATCCGGTGCATGGAAGTCTGTTGTTTCTTACAGCGTTAATGATGAACTGACGGAAGCTGTTGATGGAGAATGCAGCTTTGTTGTTATGTTCTCTGAATCTGAATATGAAGCTCTTTCTTTCAATCTGAATGTAAAGGCAAGCTTTATTCAGGAAAGCGAAGCATATAAACTTATCGGTGCAGCTCAGGATTCTGAAGCAATGGCAGAACATTCGTTAACCGTTAAGTGGTCTTATGGTTCTGGTATAGAACCTGTTTCTGTTACATATGTAATTGAAAAAGTTTCAACTGATAATGAAGGTGAATTTGTATTTACTGCTGTAGAATCTGGTGCTCTTGAATCTAATGCAACAGAGCTTACATCTGCGACAACACTTTCAGGTAAATCAGATTATCGTGTAACAGTAAAAGTAATTGGTACAGACGGATGGTATTCAACTGTTATTGGTGATTCAGACGGCGGATGGATTACAACAACTGACGATATTACACCTCCGGTTGAGCCTGCTGTTGAATTTGGAACTTCAAAGGAAGATTCATTTACTGTTGTTTATACAAAGGGTGATGATACAGATGATACTGTAGGACTTGTTATCAGCGTAAAGGATTCTGAAAATCAGGTTGTTGAATGTTCTATTGATAATAATTATGACACAGATTCAACTGTTACACTTAAGAATGTTGATGATGAAAATGGAACTGTTGTGGCAAAAGGTATTAATGTTGCTTCACTTGCAGCCGGTGCAAAAATTACAGTTACTGTATCGGGATTAACAGCTGCAACTGTTGATAAAAATTACACGGTAGTGGTTACCGGTTATGACGGATGCTATAATTATGCATCAAGTGCAAGTATTGCTGCAAAAACAGTAGCTGATACAACAGTACCTGAAAATGTTAAGAGTGTTGATGTAAATCTTAATACAAATGTAATCAGCTGGACTTTGCCAGATAACATGGACTCTGATTTTGCAGGTGTATATGTATATGTTGGTGGAGTTAAGAGTGCTTTGATTTCAAAGAATGAAACAAGCTATACTGCTACTGTTTCTTCTTCTGTAAAAGTTACAACTGTTGATACAGTAGGAAATGAAAGTGATGGTGTTGAAATTACAATAGGAACAGCACCGGCTTTGAGTAGTTCTGTAACTGCAGGATGGACAGGTCAGCTTGTAATTTCTGACGTTACTCTTAATGAAGATTCTGAATATGAAATTATTGCTGATGATGGTACAAGTGCAGGTGTTGATGTTGCAAATAAAAAGGTATTTGTTAACGGACTTGAGCCTGGAGTTTCTGTTGCACCAACAGTTCAGTTTGTAGAAAAGTTTGATAACGGAACTGTTACATATCCTCCTGTTACGGCTGGAGAAGCAGTTGCTCCAACTATAACTGTATATCGTTTAAGGACATTCTGGCCTACTGATATTCCTCCGGTAATTGTTCCTCATATTGCTTCTGGCGTAACAGCTTCTAATGTTGTTGCAGCCTGTATGTCTGGTGCAGGCCAGACTTCTGATATGATGTTTGAAAGTGCAACATATACTGACTGGATCGTTCATCCTTCTGTTGCTGATGCAGATGTAAATGACGGAGATGCAGTTTCACTTGAAGCTACTAATTATAAATGTGAATCAAGCGGTTACTACATGTACGCTGATCTTGCTAAAGAAAAGTCATGGAGCAGCAATTGCTCAAATAAGAGTGGATGGGGATATGGTTATTCTGGTAGTGCACAGGTGTGGGTTTCAAATGATTTGACTGAAACTCAGAAGAGTGAAGCTGGATTTAAGTTTGTAAGCAGTACTTCAGGTTATACAGCTACTTCAATTGCCGGCTATGACTGCTGGTATAACGTATATAGTACAAAGAATTCTTCATATGCAATGTTTGGTTCATGCTTCAATATTTCTGTTCAGACAACGATTGCTACAAATGGTGACAGTGATGTTGCCGTACTTAAGACAATCTGGACTGGAGAAGAATTTACAGATGCGCCTGCTTCAACAACAGCTCTTGCTGCAAACGATATAACAGATTCTTCTGTTACTCTTACATGGACAAACCCGACAGATAAAGATTTTGATCATGTAGAGATTTCTTGTTCAGACAGTGGTGTTGCAACTAAGACTTCAACTGGAACGAGTGCAACAATTACGGGGCTTTCTGCAGGAACAACTTATACATTCACAGTAACAACTGTGGATTTCTTTGGAAATGAGTGTACTGCTGCTCAGAGTATAAATGTAACTACAGAAGCTTTGATTGAATATCCGACAAGTGTAAAGGCTGTTGTTTCTGCAACAAAGGCAATTACAGTAACATGGACAGATATTGCTGCCACAGGTTATACATATAAAGTATCATGTGATAACGGGGTAACAGAAATTGACAATATTGCAGAGGGAACTCAGGAAGCAGTATTTACGGATCTGACTGTTGGAACCACTTATAAATTCGAAGTTACAGCAGTAAAAGATGCAACTGAATATACTTCTGCTGTTGATTCAACTGCAAGTTGTGAAGCTTGTAACGTTGTATATATTAAAAACTGCACTGGCAACACTCAGTGTGGTGGAGGAACAAAGTATCTTGTAGGAAGTGCAGGAAATACAAAGGGGGGGGGTACCGGAATCGGAACATATATTCCGGGAATAACTGACGCCGCATATACAGCTGCTGTTGAAAACAAATGGATTGTTCACTCAGGACTTTCTGATGGCAGCGGAGTATCATTTGAAAGTTATCTGACACCTGGAAAGTATCTTCAGATTTCTTCTGATAGGAATGTAGACACAAGTCTTAGTGCAGGGGATCTTACTACAGATGGTAAGGTTGGTGTAAAAGGAGAGCAATTTGATTGGGGATATAGTGATTCCGGATGTCCTGTTACAATGCCGCTGCTTCTTGTAGATGAACCTGCAACAGAAACTGGTAAACAGTACGCAACATTTATAAAATCGGAAGATGATGAATCAGGTAACTTTACTCTTGCCCTTGCAGCAGATGAAACTTATTATCTTGCAGGTAATACATTCCGTGCTTATGCTTCTAAAGATACAACAGATGTTACTGGAAGTAATTCTGCTTGGAATTCGACCTGGTACTGCCATACATGGACGTTTGTTGTTATAGAATAGTAAAAAACAGCATTTAGTTAGAGTGTAAAAATAGTAAAGACTGGTTTCTGTGTTATAACGGGAGCCAGTCTTTTTTTTGTCCATTTGTAGTGATTTTTAAAATTCAGTGCAAATATATATGTATGGACAAAAATGAAAACCGAACGGTTAAGGACAGTCTCTTCGTAGACTATTTTTCAAAGGATGCAGTCGTTGGAAAGAAAAACTTCATTGAGCTGTACAACTGCATTTCTGGGAATTCCCTTTCGCCTGAAGATACGGTTCTTGAAGACGTAAAGATTGAGCAGGTAATCTACAAGTCTTTCTGCAACGACATATCCATGCTCGTCAACGGAAAGCTTGTCGTCCTTCTGGAGCACCAGTCTTCAGTAAACGAGAATATGCCCCTGCGCTTTCTGATTTACTGTTCCCGCATCTATGAAAGGATCGTGGATTCAAGGCTCAAGTTTTCAACGGAGCGAAAGATGATTCCTTCACCGGAGTTCTACGTCATCTACAACGGAAGCAGGAACTATCCTCCGCAGAAAATACTCAGGCTGTCGGATTCCTTCATTGATAAAAAGGCAGGAAGTGAAGTTCCCCTGGAGCTTAACGTAAAGGTGTTCAACATAAAGCATCCAGAATGTACGCTGGACTTTTCTTCTTGCAAGCCGCTGGATAATTATGTAAAATTCATCAGCCTTGTAGAAGAAGAAAAAAGCAGCGGAGCATCAGACTTCATGACAAGGGCAGTACTTAAGGCGCAGAAGCAGAACCTTCTTCCCGATTACCTGCGCCGCAAGGCTTCGGAGGTAATAAGTATGGTATTCAACGAATATGACTACGAAACGGACATACAGGTAAAGACGGAAGAAGCTGAACGCCGGGGACATGCAGCCGGACTTAGTGAAGGTCGTGCTGCCGGACTTAGCGAAGGCAGAACTGAAGGAGCACGGAATGCCAGGATTGAAATGGCTGAAATACTTCTTAAAGAAGGTGTATCCGTGCAGACGATTATGAAAAGCACAGGACTTTCGGAAGAAGAGATCTTGAAAGTTAAATAGAGATTGCCTTGTAGAAGAAGAAAAAAGCAGCGGAGCATCCGACTTCATGACAAGGGCAGTACTTAAGGCGCAGAAGCAGAACCTCCTTCCCGATTACCTGCGCCGCAAGGCTTCGGAGGTAATAAGCATGGTATTCAACGAATATGACTACGAAACGGACATACAGGTAAAGACGGAAGAAGCTGAACGCCGGGGACATGCAGCAGGACTTAAAGAAGGAACACGGAATGCCAGAATTGAAACGGCAAGAAAATTTTTACGCATGAATATATTACCGGAACAGATAGCACAGGGAACAGGACTTTCTGTTGATGAAGTTTTAAGCTTGAAAGATTAGAACCAGGCTAGCCCGGATTGGAATGGGTGCGCAGCACGTCTGGAGCAGGGCGGAAGACCGGCCGTGAGGGCAAGCCATGGAAAGCCGGTTTGGCAGACCATGGTGCTCCGGAATAAATTTTCAGGATTATTTATTGTTGATGATTTTTACGTCGTAGCGGGTGTAAGGAATTTCTACGTTGTCAGCCCGACATATTTTTACAATGTTTGTGTAGACCTGATTTTTTACTTCTGCTAGCTGGCCGTTTTCAAACCAGACTGCGAGTTTAAGGCTGATGGCATCACCGAATCCATCATAAAAGATATTTGGTTCCGGTACCGGTAAAACAGCAGGGCATGCAGCCGGAACTTTTTTTATTGCATTAAGGGCTTTATCTAAATCTGCTTCGTAACTTATCGGAATATCAAAAACGAGACGCCGCTTAGTATAACTGTTATAGTTTTTCAGATTGCTGTTGATTACTGTGCTGTTTGGGATTCTGACAAGCTGATTGTCAAGCGTATGGATTTTTATGCTGAGTAAACCTATGCTGTCAACGATTCCACTTTCGTCTCCGATGGAAATATAATCTCCCATTTTAATTGTTTTTTCGCTGAGCACGAAGAGTCCGCTTATAAGATTGCTTGCACTTGTTTGTGCTGCAAAACCAATGGCAAGACCGGCAACTCCGGCTGCACCCCATATTGCACTTAAGTTGATTCCGAATAAACCAAGAATGTACATTGAAATAAGAATGTAAAAAACATAACTTACAACTTTGTTCAAAAGCATTGCATTATGGGGCTGCATTTTATCTTTTGCTTTTTTCAGTACGACATTTTTTATGATACGGTATACGATGTAAAAAATGAGGATTGCAATTATTGTTGTAGTAAGTTTTGCCAGATTCTGCCAGGTGATGAATTCTTTAAGGTCATCCAGGTGAAGAACTTTTTTTGCTTCTCGAACAGACTCAGATACTGTCTCAGAAACATTTTCTGTGCTTTCGTTTTCCATATATTCTCCTGTGTTTTAATTGCTCAGCTGAATTATTTCATCAAGAATTTTATTTGCGGCTTCAAATTTTGAAAGTAACGGAAGTTCTTCAATAAAATTCCTTGAAATCATTGTTATAACGTTTGTGTCTTTTTGAAATCCGGCTCCTTCTGTTTTTATGTTGTTTGCACAGATTAAATCCAGATTTTTTTTGAGAAGTTTTGCTTTGGAGTTTTCAATAAGATTTTGTGTTTCCATTGAAAATCCGCAGAGAAACTGATTCGGGCGTTTGTTTTCTCCGAGCCATTTTAAAATATCATTTGTACGTGCCAGTTTTATAGAAAGTTCAGTGTCGCTCTTTTTTATTTTTTCATCAGAAATATCTGCAGGTTTATAATCTGCAACGGCGGCACTTTTTATTATTATTTCGTTTTCCGGAGAGTATTTTTTTACGCATTCAAACATGTCTTGTGCTGATACAATCTTGTGAACCGTGACTCCGGCCGGTGGTTTTAAGTTTACAGGACCGCTTATAAGTGTAACAGTGGCACCCCTCATTACTGCTGCCTGTGCCAGTGCGTATCCCATTTTTCCGCTGGAGTGGTTTGTAATGAATCTGACAGGGTCAAGGCTTTCTTGAGTTGGTCCTGCTGTAATTAATATTTTTTTACTGGAAAGGTCTTTTTCAAATGCGATTTCATTTATGATTGAATCAAAAAGTACTTCCGGTTCAGGAAGCTTTCCTTTTCCTGTGTCTCCGCAGGCCAGACGGCCGGTTTCTGATTCTACTATTTTAATTCCGTAGTGAGTGCATTTATTTATGTTATCCTGTGTTACAGGATTTTCAAGCATGCCTGTATTCATTGCAGGTGAAATTATTTTCGGACAGGAGGCTGCAAGAAATGTTGTTGTGAGCATGTCATCTGCAAGACCGTTTGCAATTTTTGCAATAACATTTGCCGTTGCCGGTGCTATGATAAACAGATCAGCTTTTTTTGCAAGGGAAACATGTTCAACGTTGAACTGGAAATTTCTGTCAAAAGTATCTGTCAGGCATTTATTGTTTGTAAGGGTTTCAAAGGTAATTGGATTGATAAAGTTAAGTGCATTTTTTGTCATTATTACGTGAACGTCTGCATGGGCTTTGACTAACAGGCTGGCAAGGGATGCTGCCTTGTAAGCTGCAATGCTTCCTGAAACACCAAGTATAACTGTTTTATTTTTTAACATTAAAAACCTCTTTTCGTTACTATACAATAAATTTAAAAAAAAGTCGTTTAAGAAAATACGTTTTTGCATTAAAATGGAGAGTACTTTTATGCTGAAAAAAATAATTTTTATAACTGTTTATATATTTGCGTCAGGATGTCTTTTTGCACAGACTCCCGGGGAATATATTGAGTATATTGAAAACTTAAAGACTCAGATAAATGAAGTTAAATCAGATGATAATGTTTCTTCCAGAACTGTTCGTCAGCTTCGTAATGAGTTGTCTGATATATATGACCTTTTTGAAAATGAAAATTTTGTCGTAAAAACTGATAACGGCTTAAAACTGCGGATAGGAAATTATGATAAGGAAAAGCAGGGGTGGGATGTTTTTCTTGAAGCAGATATTGCAGGAAGAAAAAAACTGTTTAACCAAAAGCTGTCTCTTCCTTATTCCGTTTTTACAGGAAAGAAATTTACACCGGTTAAACGGATGACATCTCATCAGAAGGAAGATTATGAATATTCTGTAGAGATTTATAATGAACTCTTGAATAATTCCGGAATAATTCTTTCTGCTGAACTTAATTATTCTATTAAAAAATGGGCAGCAGCTTCTGAATATAGATTTGTTCCTCATTCAGTTGTTTTTTATGAAAGCAGAAATGGAATTGATAAACCATTGTTTTCTGTCGGAGAAAAAAATCTTAAGCATGTTACTTTTATAGAAAAGACTCAGGTTGAAATAAGAAGTGACTATCAGATTAAGGTAGATTATGAACGCTGTGCTTCAATACTTGAATCTGAAGCCGGGATTGATGAAAACTCAGATTTTCAGGATGAATCTGAAGACGGAAATGATTCATTGCAGAGTGGAAGACGGGTATTTTTTGGTGAAGTTGAGATCAGGGAGAAGGAGCCTGTTTTTGTAAGGGGCAGCCTTACATGGGGAATGGGACGGTTTGGTTTTGCAGGAGCGACTGTTGGTTATGACCTTACTTCCATAGACAGTACGGCAATATATGATTTTGGACTGCTTGCAGGTTTGAATATGAGTATTACTAAATTTTTCAGGCCTTATGTTCAGGGGGCTGCAGAAATTGCAACCGATAATCATTTTACATTAAAGGCAAGCGCTGGTCTTGATTTTAAAATAGGTTATCTTCTTTTTACGGCAGCAGCAAATTATAATTTTGACTGGAACCTTACGCCGCTGATAAATGATTTTGTCAATTCATCTTTAACGGACGTAAAGCGTGAGGACTATGTAACTTATTCTTTTGGAATGGGGGTTACATGGTAATTATGCTTTTCCAGTCTAAAGGTTTGCTGCACTTTTCTGTAATGTCAACTTCCTTTCCGTACCTCAGATAAAACAGTGAGCATTTTATTTTTTCTGCAGGAAGCCCCAGCATCTGGCTTGCTGCTTCTTTATAAGCGCTGAGCTGGTTATAGTACATTTCCGGTTTTATTGTTTGATTTGTTTTGTAATCTACAACAGTATAGGTACCGTCTGAATTCTTGAAAATAAGATCCATGGTTCCGTGGATGATGTAGCCGTCAGCGTGATATTTAAATTCATATTCACACTTCTTCCATTCTGCATTAACGGCTTTTTGACCCAGCGGGCTGTTTAGAAATGCATCCGTCATTTTATTGCATGCCTTTGTTACGGTTTCAAGTTTTGTCCTGCTGTTTTCAAGTCCGATAATGTCTTTGTTTGAGTATTTAGGAAGATTTTTTTCCGGAGACAGGGCTGATTCAAGAAAGGAATGGGCAATTGTTCCGAAATCAGTAAAACTGAATCTTGGTCTGACGGGACTGTCGGATTTTTTTTCAGGTATGCTTTGAATAATGATTTCATCTATTTCTTTATATGGAGCTGCTTTTTCCTGTTCTGATAATTCTGAGAACTGTTCCCTGCTGAGGTTTTCTTCCTCATGGTACAACTGACTCGGGAGAATATATCGTGGCTGAACTTTATCAAGAGAAAGGATTTTTGTTCCGGAGGTTTCGCTGTAGACATCCAGCTTTTTTATATCTTCCAGAAGCATGTATTTTGCTTCCTGTGTATTCCGTCTGTGCTTGAGGGATGATTCAGGTTCATCATTAAGTTCTATATCTTCAAAGGTAAAAGGGCAGAAGTTAAGCTCCTCTTTTTCTTTGTAGAAGTTTATTACCGGGAAAAGTGTGTTGTAAATTGTACTTAATCTTTCTTCATTTCCCGGTGTAAATTTTTCTGGAGAAATATTTGCAGGATCTTCTTTTGACTTTGAAATGTAAAGGGAATTTACTGCCCTGGTCAAAGCTACATATGTAAGACGGCGCAGTTCAGCATTTTCTTTCTGAATGTTTTCTTTTTCTGCAAGCGTAAAGAAATAGTTTATGTTTTTATTGTCACTGTGTGAGTCTTCTGTTGCAACTGTATTTATTGTAAAGCCGTAGTTTTTGCTGAAGTATACAGGCAGGGTGTTTTTTTCAGCCATTCCTTTTTTGTTTGTAACGGGAATGAATACAATTTCAAATTCAAGTCCCTTACTTTTATGAATGGACATAAGGTGAACGCCTTCGTGCTGTACAATAGGAATATCCATATCCTCAAGTTTTTTCCTGTCATCTTTATAGTTTCTTAATTCATCGACAAAGGCAGCTACGCTCATATTTTCTGATTCACATTTTCTGGCAAATTCAAATATAAGATCATAGAGTTTTGAATACATTGAAACCTGTGTGTTCCATAGAGTTTCATATCTGTAACCGGCTTCGTACCATAATGTGTCTATAAGTTCGGTGAGTGAGGCGGTCCTGCATTTGTTTTTTAATTCAATAAAAAGTTCAGCTGCTTTTTTGTAGTGAAGGCATCCGTCTGGAGAAAGCAGGGATTCATTTTCTGAAGAAAAGGGTTCCTTGTTTTTAATAAGTATTGCATTGACTTCTGTAATTGAAAGATTAACAAAAGGAGAGCGAAGCAGTTGTGCGTAGGAAAGCGTGTCATAAGGGTAGGCACATAATCTGAGGAAAGAGAAAATATCGTTTACCGGTCCGTCAGAGAAAAAACCTTTTACAGTTTCCGTGTTATATGGAATTCCATGCTTGAGGAGAATTCTTTCGTATAGTGCCTGTGATTCATAGCTTCTGAAAAGTATTGCAATATCTCCCGGAGAAACTTTTTTATTTTCATCAGCTCCGTTTTCAATCAGGGCTTTTATTTTTTGTACAACCCATTCAGCTTCTGTTTCTGAATCATCTGTAAATGCAAGGTGAATGTGTGGTTGATAAATGTCTTTGTAAGTTTCAGCAGTAATTTGTTCTTTTGCAGATTTAGAAAGCGTTACTTCATGATATACGGCTTCGTATTCTGGAATGGAAAGTCCTTCTTTTTTTAATTCCTCTTCATTTTGTTCCGTATAAAATACAGACGGCTGCAAGTCTTTTTTCTCTGTGGAATTCAATGCAGGCGGAAAAGGTATTCCTCCGAAGATTGTATTGAAGCTTGCAATAAGCGACTGATGTGATCTGTAGTTTGTGGACATCTGAAGGTTTCCGTCTTTAAAGTCCTCTGACAGTTTTCGGAATACAGAAACATCTGCTCCACGGAATCTGTAAATGCTTTGCTTTTCATCGCCTACAAAAAAAAGTTTTTCTTCTTCCAGTTCGTCAACAGAAGGAACGGATTTGTCCATGCGGTCCTGCTTTTCTGCAAGAAGGAACAGCATGTCTCTCTGTGTCTGGTTGTTGTCCTGAAATTCGTCAATCATTATTGCTTTGTATTTTTGTTTTTCAATTTTTCTTATTTCAGGATGCTCAATGAGAGTTTTCAGTGCAATATCTGAAATGTCTTTAAATGACAGTATTCCGCTCTGTCTCTTAAAGTCATTTGCGGCTTTCTGAAATTCTTTTAACAGCGGAAAGAGTGCTTCTATAATATCAAGGCTCTGAACGTATGTTATTATCTGCTGAAGTATTTTCAGAGTTTCTGCTGCAGATATCAGGTATTCATTTGCTTCTTTTAAATTCTTTAACCTGCCGACTTTTGGTGTATTGCAGAAATATGCCAGGGTAGAGAAGGTTTCTTCTATTTCTTCCGTTGAATGGTTTTCTACAGCTGTCAAAGTGAGTTCTGTTTTATATGGTTTTGTAAAGTCTCTAAGATATTCCTGTGCTTTTACGTAGATACTGGAGCCTGGATTTTCCGGGACAGAATTCCAGAGGCCTAAAAAATTATCCATGTCAGAAAATATTTTTTTCTGGTTTTCATCCCAGGCTTTGATGATGAGCTGTTTCTGACGGCTAAGGTCTGCATCAAAATCAATTGGAGTTACGACAGTAGAGTTGTTTGCAATAACGTCTACAAAAATTGCTTGTGCAGTCTCTGCATAGTCGTTTGTTTTTACCAGGGCTTTTATTGCAGGATTGTCCCTGTGTTTTAAAATGAATGGGAGGGCCATTTCCTGAATTTTTCTTTGAGCGGTTTCTTTATCCTGAGTGAAGTCTGGTGATATACCGTAAAAATGCGAACCTGCTTTTGCTACGGAATTACAGTATGCATCTAAGGTCTTTATGTTTGCTTTATAGAAATCAGCTGCTTTTTCCGGTGAATTTTTTTTGAGGACATCGTAAATTCTTGAGGACATTTCTATTGTAGCTTTTTTTGTAAATGTAAGGGTAAGTATTTCATCTACATTACAGTTCCGGTTCTGTACAAGATCTAAGAATCGCTGGGAAAGAACACTTGTTTTTCCAGAGCCTGCTCCTGCGCTTACTACAGAATTTTTTTTTGCTTTTATTGCTGCGGATTGAAATTCATCAGGAATATTTTTTTTTGTATCTGCCATTGTAATCAGTCCTTCTTTTATGGTTTTAGTTTTTTCTGCTGACTGTAAAGGTTCGTCTGCAGATTGCTTTGTAGTAACAGCTGCTGCAAGTTGAAAAATCCTGAGCGTTGTCATTTACAGAAAAATTTCTGTCTGTTATATGCTGCGCATAGTATTCTGAACATTCAATCATTTTGCTAATGACTGGTTCAAAATCTTCCGGTGAAATTTTTGTTTTTTTATAAATCCTGTTATAGATGGAAATTCCTGTAACAGGGACAGCTTCTGCTTTTGTTACGTTAAAAAAGCAGCAGTTCTCAATTTTAACAGCCGGTGTCTGATTTCTAAGCAGGTATATATAAAACGGCATCTGAAAATCTGGAAGTTCCTGTTCTTCAAGTGGAAGAAGATTTGAGTCATCCTCCGTCAGATATATGTTTTTAGGAATGCTGCGGCTTTTAAAATCTACAAGAATGTATTCTTCTGCATCCGGGTCTAAAAGCAGACAGTCTATTCTTCCTTCAAAAAGGATTCCTGTTTTTTCGTCGGTATAACTGTAATTTTTTTCTGTTGCAATAATTTTGCAGCCGTTGAAAGTTCTGGAAAATCCTGTGATGCTGGTGTTCATCAAATCTGAAAGGGCTTTTTCGGTAGTTGAAAGAAGCTCTGTCGTCAGAAAGCTTTTTTGTGCTTCTTTTATTGCTGTGGTAACAGCCTGCTTAAGAATTTTTTTATTCTCTTCAGGTAGTTTTTCATCTTCTACAATAATCGCCATGTCTTTTGATTTTAGAAAGTTGCAGTAGAGCTCAAAAACCTTGTGATATAAATCTCCCAGTTCAGTACTGCGCATGAGTTCAGCTTCTGTTGTTTCTTCACGTAATTTTGCAATTGAATTGAAAAGCCATTTTCTTGGGCACTGAAAGAACTGATTCAGCACTGTTGCGGAAATATTTATTTTATCGCCGGACATTCTTTTTTCATTTATTGTATTTTCTATAAGTCTGACGGTTTCCTGAGGAATTGTCTGATCTTTTTTTGACTGACAGTTTATCCAGAAGTCCGCACCATTTTTTTGTATGGATGAAAATTTTTCCGGTACTGCAGCGTTATTAAGCAGCCAGTTTTTTTCTTCATTGTATGTATCGCCTGCGTTGAGAATATTTTCATCTGTACATTTTGTAAGGTTTTCTGGAATCAGATAACTTGAACTTTGAGCGTAGTCTGTAAAGGTTTTTGCACTGCAGGTAAAAATCGGAAGTCCTTTCAGAGAGTTCATGCAGTACAATTGAATGAATTCCTGTGAGGCATTGTTGTCTTCATAATCAGTTCCAAAAAGTTGTTTACGTTTGTCATCTCGCAGAAAAGAAAGCTCTTTGTAAATTACAGATAACGATTTCTGACTTGAGTCAATAATTACGTGATAGCTAAAGGGTGATGATGCTGCTGTTTTGTATGGAAGAACCGTAACACCATTTGTTTTTGACTGCTCAAGATAATTTGCTTCAGAAAGGCAGCTTACAAAAAAGCTGTAGGGATTCTTTAAATTACACTCAGAGAATTCTGTTTCAAGATCAATAAGGGCTCCAAGTTCGCTGATGCACCGGCTTATTATTCTGTCGCTTTTTTCAGGGCATAAGTCCATGTCAAAAAAACTGTTCCGGAATGCAAAATAGTTATCACGAATCTGTGAGAAACTGCTGCTGTTTACCATTTTTTTCAGCAGGCTGGAAAAATCATTATAAAAAGTTTCTACTTCCATGTCGTAATTTTTAGCGAGGGATTTTTTCCAGATGTCGATTTTTTCATTTTTGTATTCGTAACTGCATAGACAGTGATTGTTCTGACCGTAACTTATAAAACGGTTTACAGGCAGGTTTTCAATCCAGGGAAGCTGCTGGTTCAGTAAAAGATTTTTTACGGATTCATAACTGAAGTTTGATGTAACGCATTCCTGTGCAAGATTAAAAAAAGCACCTGTAGGATTTGCTGTTAACGGCGCTGCCATTCTCATGACATGAGGAATTTCACAGAGGGTCAGTTCCCTGTCTATATAGGGACCATAGTTTTCCATATCTGGAATGCTGAGGGCAATGTCGGTCCATGGAATATTTTGTTCTTCATGAAGTTTTCTTATCTGAAGTGCAGCATAGGTAAGTTCAATCCTGGAATTACTGAACATCTTTACAGGAGCTTCAACGTATTCTTTTTTATCAAGATGAATTATTTTTATGTCAGGGGTTGTTTCCAGAATTGTTTTGTATTCAAACCAGTCAGATAGGATTTCAGGAAAAAACAGGATGTATGTGTTGCCGTCTTTCTTAAAAGGCGGAGTTTCCCATGCCGGATCAAAGAGCGAATGAGAATCAAGAAAGGCTGAATATCTTTTGTAAAGTTCAAGAAGGTCTGCATCTTCTTCATCAGGGGTAAGATTTTTTAGTTCGAACTGTTTTTTCCATACTGCAAGTCCCGGTAAGAGAGAGGCTATCCAGCTTGTAAAACCTGAAGCAGAAGCTGCGTATTCCGGAGTAATAAGATTTTTAAAAAAAGGATTTTCTGCGTTTTCAGAGATGAGTCTGTCAGCAAATATTTTTCTCATTGTAGAAGGAACAGATTTTTTGTTTTGATTTTGGGAGCGTATGGATGTCCCTTTGAAGTTGTCCCATGCAATAAAGCGTTCCATGGCAACAGCTTTTACCGGACCGTTTGAAGTTATATAGTCTGCCCATAAATCTGCTGCGTTTTGTGTAGGAAAAATAAATACTGTATTTTGATTTGTAATGTTTTCTGTGATTGCTTTTTTTATGATGTTGTTCTCTTCCATGTTTATTTCCTGTTTAGTTTTCAATTATAACTGAACTGTTTCCGTTTATATCTTTGCTAACAATTATTTTACTGTCAATTTTGTTTTTCAGTTCCTCGACATGAGAAATGATTCCGATGATTTTGTCATTTGCCGTAAGACCGGAGAGGGAAGTCATTGCCTTATCAAGTGTTGCAGAATCAAGACTTCCGAAACCTTCGTCTATGAACATGGAATCTAAATGAATTCCACCGCCTCCAGAAGACTCCTGTATTTCGTCAGAAAGCCCGAGGGCAAGGGATAATGAAGCCTGAAACTGTTCTCCTCCTGAAAGCGTGCTTACAGCCCGGATGCTTCCATTGTGATGATCGATTACATTTAAATCTAATCCTATCTGACTGCGGCGGTTTTCTACAGAAATATCTCTAATAAGCTCAAACTGTTTTGATGACATGGCAAGGAACCGTCTGTTGGCTCTTGCTATTATTCTGTCAAAGAAAGCGGCCTGTACATAAGTTTCAAGCCTTACTTTTCCGTTTGCAGAAACAGCACCATTTGCAATTGAAGCCAGGTCACTTACCATTCTTCGTCTGTTTTCTATTTTAGAAATTTCTGAGAATGTTTTTTCTATACTGGCAATACTGTTTTTGCATGTAGAGTATACCGGCAGTAATGTATTGTGAATTCTCTCAAGCTGTTCATTTTTTTCTTGCAGTTCTTCCTGCTGTTTCAAAATTTTACCTTCATCAATATCTTTAAAGGAATCCAATAACTGTCTGCTCTGGTTAAGCTGTCCTGAAATTTCTGCATCTTTTTTTTCAAGAATTTCTTTTGTTTCTTTTGCCTCAGTTATCTTTTTTTCAATTTGAGTAATAAGGCTGGAAAGTTTATTCAGCTGGTTTTCTGCTTCTGCTTTTGAATCAAATGAAAGCTTTGATTTGAGTGTTTCAATGAAACTCTGTTTTTCCTGAAGTTCTGTTTTTGTTTTACCTTCATTAATTTTTAATTCTGAAAGTTCTGCTTCTGCGTTCTGTATGGAATTTCTTAATGCAGGTATTTCTTCCTGAAGTTTGTTTTTCTTTTCAGCGTTTTCTTTTTCAATTAGAAGTTCCTGACGCAGTGAAGTTATTGTCTGTTTTAATTCAGCTTTTTTCTCCGTTACAGTTAATTCCAGTTCTTCGCTTTTTATTTCCTCGTCAGAAAAAAATTGTCCTGCACTTTCATAAATGTTTTTTTCTTCATTTAAAATACTTGCATTCATTTCTGATGCTTTTTTTGAAATGGAAATAAAGGTTTTGCTGGCGTCTTCGGCATCTTTTTCAAAAATATCCAGTTCTTCTTTTGTAGGTGCATGTCCTGATTTTTTTGCAGGAGACGGATGAGTTAAAGAACCGCATACCGGACACGGAGTATTTTCAGAAAGATCCTGTGCAAGAATACCTGCCTGTTCCATAAAGAACAGCTGTTTTTTTTCTATGTAAAGAGTATTTGTTTTTTTATATTCTTCGGAAGCAGCTTTTGATTTTTCCTGCCAGGAAGACAATTCTTTTTTTTCGTCAGTGAAAAGTTTTATTTTTTTCAGCAGGCTATCTAATTTGTCAAAATCTGTAGAGCTTTCTTCCAGTTTGTTTTTTATTGAAATATAATTTTCTCCGGCTTTTTCTAAAAGCGGAAGCTGTTTGTTTTTTTCTTCGAGTTCAATTTTTTGTTCCGTTATTTTTTTTGTAATTGAAGTTATGCTTTTCTGAAGCTCTGCATTTTTTTTATTCAGGCTGCTGATTGTTTTTTCTGATTCTTCAAGCGTGCTGTAGTCCGCAAGGGAATTTTTTATTAGAGTCAGTTCTTCTGTATGCTTATTTTTTTCGGTTTCAAGGGAAAGTGCGTTTTCAAGGATTTTTTGAGCGCCGTTTATTTTTTCTTTTATGCTGAGGCTTTCTTTTTCGAGATTATTCTTTTGTTCGATGATTTTTCTTTTTTCATTTGCGCGGGTTACTTTTTCGTTGATTTTGTTCAGTGCAGAATTTGTTTTTTTAATTTCTTTTTCATTCAATTCAAGCTTAACTGAATTATCGTTTAGAATTTCTTTTAATATCGTAATATCGTTTTCTTCCGGTATCTTTTTTTGTTTTATTGTTTCAAGCTGCTGCTGAAGGACTTCATTTTCATATACAT
Organism: Treponema rectale; assembly: GCF_014202035.1. NCBI lineage: Bacteria > Pseudomonadati > Spirochaetota > Spirochaetia > Treponematales > Treponemataceae > Treponema > Treponema rectale. The sequence goes on along the minus strand of NZ_JACHFR010000002.1, from coordinate 58,472 downwards.
CCATAAGACTGATGTAATGACATATGGATGTGTAGGCATCCCTGCACTGAGCTTCAAGAAGTTTTGCATTTTCATCAAGTTTTTCTTCCAGCTGCTGATATTTTGAGGTTTTAAATATTTCTCTGAAAATAGTCTTTTTGTCTTCTGTCGGTGCCAGCAGGAATTTCTGAAAAGCTCCCTGTGCAATCATTGAAATCTGACAGAAATCTTTTTTTACGAGTTTTAAAATATTTTCTACCGCTGCCGTAACTTTGGAACTCTGAACGATGCTTTCTCTTCCGTCATGAAAAATAAGTTCAGCATTTGCATTCTCAGTTACTGTTTTATTACCAACTTTTGCTTTGCGTGTATATTTTGGATTTCTTTTTACAGTATAACGTTTTGAATTTATTTCAAAAGTAAATTCAACTTCTGTCGGGATTGTCTCATCTGCAAGTGTAGAGCGAAGCATGCTTTCTTTTCTTGTGTCACCGCTTGGTTCGCCGTAAAGAGCATAGGTAATTGCGTCAAAGATAGTTGTTTTTCCGCTTCCGGTTGGACCGCAAATAAGGAAGAGACCGTTTTTCCCGGCTTTTTCAAAGTCAATTTCCACCGGCTTGCAGTACGATTCAAAGCCTGTCATTTTAAGTTTTATAGGTTTCATTCTTCATTGCTCCAGATTTCTTCGATAACAGTTTTTAAATATTCTGTCTGTTCTTCGGTGAGTTCTGATTCCGTTCTGTCATAATAAAAAGCTTTGAAAACTTCTTCAGGATTCATTTTTTTTACGCTGCTCATTTTAATGGAATCTGTAATGTGCTGTGTTCTGTAGTTGTCGTATTCGATTTGAAGAGTACGCGGATAAACCTGCCTTAATCGGGACATGGCATCAGGAATATCTGTTTCATCCGTAAGAACAATGTTGATGTAATCTTCATGATCCTTTGTATCAACTGATGCATTTTTTATTATTGAATCAAAACTGTCTTTAATCTGACGCATGTCATGTAAGGGCTGAAGTTCTCTTGTTCTGATGCTCAGGTTTGATTTTTCCTTAAGTTCAATAACAGTAACGGATTTTTTTTGATTGATTTCTGATGCGGAATATTTTAATGGTGTTCCGCAATATCTTACGGATTCTTTCTGAATGTGCTGTGGTGAATGAATATGTCCTAAAGCAACATAATCAAAGTCAGAAAAAATATCTGAATTTATATTATCAAGTCCGCCGAAGATAAGTTCTTCTGAGTCGCATCTTATTGCATTTGTAACATTCTGGTGCGTTACAAGAATATTGCGTTCAGTACCGTTGATTCCCATAGAATCGATGACTGTTTTTACAGCGGTATTGTAATCAGGAATTTCTCTGTCGCTGAAGTATGGACGTACATTCTGAGGCCTTATGAAGGGAAGAAGCCAGAGGTTTACATTTCCGAAACTGTCTTTTAACTGCACGGATTTTACCGAACCGCAGAAGCTGTCACTGAAATAAATCCCGCTGCTTTTCATAAATTCAGAACCGAAGGTAAGCCGTTCCGCGCTGTCATGATTTCCGCTGATAATAAAGACCTTTATTTTACGTTCTGCTGCTTCTTTCAGAAAATTTTCAAAAAGTTTTATAGCTTCAACTGATGGAATTGATTTATCGTAAACGTCTCCTGCTATTATTATTCCATCGGTTTTTTCGTCCTCTGCAATCTGAATAATCTGGTCAAGAATGTATTTCTGGTCTTCTATAAGTGAATAGCCGTAAAGTGAAATCCCTAAGTGTAAATCTGATGTATGGATAAGTTTCAACTCTGTCCCCTGCCGTTTTTTCCCTAAACTAATATACCCCTAAAATATAAAATTGACCACATAAAAAAATATGGGTAATATATAGGAATGAATGTTTTACTTGGAATTTCTGCTTCTGGCGGAATTGGAATAGGAAATGCCTTTGTTTTACCGGAAACACCGGAACGTGTAATATATAAAAATAGAATTTCTGATGAAGAAGTTGAATATGAATGGTCCCGTTTTGAATCTGCCTGTATAAAAGTAAAGGAATCTATAGAAAAATCTCTTTCCGGCCTTTCTCAGGAAGATTTGAACCGCGTTATTCTTGAGACGTACCTCCTTATGCTGGCAGATCCGGTATTTTTACAGGAAGTAAAAGCTTCTTTTGAAAAGAATAAGTATAATATTGAATATACCATCAGCCAGAAGGTTGATGAATATGCGGACCGCTTGAGAAACAGCGGCAATGATTATCTTGCAGAACGGGCTGGAGACATAGAAGACGTATTTGGCCAGGTTCTTGATATTCTTTTGGATTATCATCCTTTCAACATAGAACTGGTTCCGGAAAATGCAGTCATTGTCGGCCGTAACATGAAGACTTCGGATACAGTCATTCTTAATAAAAGAAAAATTGCAGGACTTGCACTTATAGAAGGCGGAAGTTCCAGCCATGTTGCCATACTTGCACGCACTTATGGAATTCCTGCAGTTGTAGGTCTTGATGGCATTACTTCTCAGGTAGAGACAGGGCAGCAGATTATAGTAGACGGTAATCTTGGTGAAGTTGTTGTTGCTCCTGATTCGGCAACCCTCATGCAGTCTCAGTCAAAAATTGTCGCAGAACAGAAACGTGTGGAACGCTTAAAGGAATTTAGAAATAAGCCGGCCATGACGGAAGACGGCGTTATCTTTAAGCTTTATGCAAATATCGGTACGCCTGAAGAAGCCGAGATTGCTCTTGAAGAAGGTGCAGACGGAATCGGTCTTTTCAGGACGGAATTCCTGTTTATGGATTCCATGAAAGCAAATGGAAATAAAAATGCATCTTACAGTAATTCCGTAAGTGAAGAAGTGCAGTTTCAGGCATATAAAAGAGTTCTTGAAATTATGGGAGATAAGCCTGTTACAATCAGAACCCTTGATTCCGGTGGAGATAAAGACATCGGTTCAAAAGAAATACCGTCGAATGTAGAAAAAAATCCTCTTATGGGACTTCGTGCAATCCGGCATTCGCTTTTTTATCCACAGGTTTTCAGAACTCAGCTCAGGGCACTGTATCGTGCAAGTGTATATGGAAACATGCGCATCATGCTTCCGTTGATTACAGATGTTTCTCAGGTTGATACTGTTCTCGGAATAATAAAAGGAGTTCAGTACAGTTTGAAAGAAGATAATATTCCTTTCAGGGCAGATGTTCCTGTGGGAATTATGATTGAAACTGCTGCCGCTGCAATATGTGCAGACTGCTTTGCAACTCATTGTGATTTCTTTTCTCTCGGAACTAATGATCTTACCCAGTATACAATAGGAATTGATAGAGAAAATCCTTCCGTTGCTCCTTATTATAATGAATTCAATCTTGCTGTTCTCCGTCTTATAAAGATGACAATAGATGCTGCAAAACATGAAAAGATACCTGTTTCTATTTGTGGAGAAATGGCAGGAAAAAAAGAGAGCGTTATAATCCTTGCAGGTCTCGGAATCAGGGAATTAAGTATGGCTCCAAAACAGATTTCTGTCATAAAGGAAATTCTTTCGCAGTTTTCAATTGAAGAATTAGAAAATCTTTCTTCTAATTCAATTTTTTAGTTTTAATGATTCTTATAAATTTTATTTGAAGGGTGTTTAAAAGTGTGTGCGATGAAAAAAAAACGCAAGCCTGATTTTTCAAAACCGAAGCCGGTAAAGGCTGAAACAGTTTCAGAAACAATTGTAGAAGTTGAAGAAAAAAGAGAAGCTGTTCTGGATGTAGAAAGTAAACGCAAGCAGAATGTTCAGAAGTTTTATCCGGATAAGGTTTATTTTAATCTTCCGCTTATTGTTATTGCGGGAAGGCCGAATGTCGGTAAATCTACTTTGTTTAATGCACTGACTCATACAAAAAGGGCAATTACAGATCCTACTCCAGGTGTAACGAGAGATCCTGTTGAGGGAACCTGTTTTATAGCAGGTAAACCGGTTCATCTTATGGATACCGGCGGTTATAAACTTACCCGTGATGTTACAAGCCGCGAAAGTGAAATGGATGATCTGGTTGTAGAAAAAACTGTACAGATGCTTGCAAAGGCTGACCGTATACTTCTTCTTCTTGATGCAACAGAAGTTACTGCGGAAGATGAGGAACTTATTTTACGCCTCAGACCTTACTGGGGAAAACTGATTGCTGCCGTTAACAAAACGGAAGGCGGTAAAAATACAAATCTTGCATATAATTATGCGAAGTTCGGTTTTAAGGATTTGATTTTTATTTCTGCCCGTCATGGAGATAATCTTCCTGAACTTGAGGAACATATGGTTTCAGGAATTGATTTTTCTGCTGTTACAGAAGGCAGTGAGGAAGAACGGCCTATCCGTATTGCAATTCTCGGAAAACCAAATACCGGTAAATCAACTTTAAGTAATGCTTTAACTCATACAGAAGCTTCAATCGTAAGTGATTATGCCGGAACAACCCGCGATGTTGTTGAAGGAAACTTCCGCTACAATGGAAGGGATATTCAGATTCTTGATACGGCAGGAATACGAAGAAAGGCAAAAGTAAAAGAGAATGTTGAGTATTATTCTGTTAACCGTGCCATAAAAACTCTTGATGAATGTGATATTGCTTTCATCATGATTGATGCGCAGCTTGGTCTTGCAGAGCAGGATAAAAAAATTACATCTCTTGCATTCGAAAAAGGCCGCGGGGTAATTTTTGTTCTCAATAAGTGGGATCTTATGGAGGATCAGAGTAATAAGGCTGTCCGGGCAACACAGGACTGGATTCAAACTATGTTCGGTCAGATGAACTGGGCTCCGATAATTCCTTTAAGTGCAAAGAATAAAGACGGAATAAAAAATCTTATGAATACTGTCCTTACTCTTTATGAACAGCTTACCCGTAAAGTGGATACGGCAGCTCTTAATATGGCTCTTCAGGACTGGCTGTTTAAGTATCCGCCGCCTGCAACAAAGGCAATTCATTTTAAAATTCGTTATATGACTCAGACCAGTATTAATCCGGTAAATTTTCTGATTTTTGCAACACGCCCGGATAATGTTCCTCAGAGTTATGTTACATATCTGAAAAACAGAATTCGCGAAGACCTTGGTTTTGATCAGATTCCGGTTCAGATAGAAATGAAAGCAAGCCGTCAGAAATGGCAGGACAGGGAAAACAACAATAATTAATGGCACAATTTACGATTGGTCAAATTGAAAAACTGACAGGCGTAAAGGCTCATGTCCTCAGATACTGGGAAGAAGTTGTTCCGGCAATTGCTCCTCAAAAAAGTAATTCCGGACGGCGTGTCTATACTCAGCGTCATCTTGATATTATTCTTCGGATGAAATACTTGATTCAGAAAAAAGGTCTTTCGATTGAAAATGCAAGAAACAGGATTATTGCAGAAAGTGCGAAGTTTTCAGAAAATGCTGCATCACTGGAACAAATTCATTCAATCAGAAAATCTTTAAGTGAGTTGTATCTGAAACTTCAGGAGACAAAATTAAATGAAAAATGATGAAGAAGTCGAGCTTAAATGGTGGGAAGTAAAGCAGGGAATGACCCCGTATTTAAAGAAGAAAGCTCTTGAAAAAAAAGCAAATAAACATGCGGCAAGAAAAGCTGCAAAGTCGGCTGAAAAACCAGAAACTCCTGCAGAAAAAGAAAAGCCGAAGGTAAAATATTTTTCATCTCAGAAGAAAGTTGAAAAAACAGGTTCATTGTTTGATGTAAAGAACATTCCGTCAGATGCAGCTGAACTGCTTGAAAAATTCGATTCAGTGATTTCATCGACACATCCATTAAATTCAAAACAGCGGGCTCAGCTTCCGGGTTTGATAAGAACCCTCAGTCATAAACTTACGGATGAACGCGGAGACAGAAGGGTCGGTTACATGAACAGCCCGGAATTCTTAATGGCATATGTTCATTATTTCATGCAGTGGAATCTCGTCCGCCTGACAAGACTTTTTGCAAATTTAAGTCCTGACTTTTTTAAATTAAAGGATGGAGATGTGTGTTTAGATGCAGGTTCCGGTCCTCTTACTCTGGTAACGGCTCTTTTTCTTGCAAGACCAGAATTAAGAAAACTTAAGCTTACCTGGTACTGCATGGATATTTCTCAGGGAGCACTTTCCATCGGAGAAAATATTTTTCTTTCAGTTGCTGCAGCCCTTCAGTGTGAAGGCTGGAACATCATTCGTGTAAAAGGTGAATTCGGAGCTTCTTTAAAAGAAAAAGTTTCTCTTGTTGCCAGTGCAAATATGTTTAATGAAGTTGTTCAGGATTTTGAAATGCCTCCTGATTATCTTGCAAAAAAATATGCGGAAAAAATACTTTTATATGCTAAGGAAGACTGCGGCGTTCTTCTTGTTGAGCCGGGGTTTCCTAAGGCAGCCCGTTTTATCTCGCTGCTGAGGGATGCATTTTTAAGGCGGAAGTGTATTATGTATGCGCCATGTACTCATTGTGAGGAATGTCCTATGGACGGAAAAGCAGGTGGAAAATGGTGCAATTTCGCATTCAGTACGGAAGATGCGCCAAAAAAACTTCGTGTTTTATCAGAAAAAGCTTCCCTTCCAAAAGAAAGGGCTGTCCTTACCTTCATTGCCTGCCGTCGTGAAGAAGAATTAAAGAAAAATGAGAATCCCTCAGATCTGAAAGATTTGAGATTCAGGATTGCCAGTGATCCAATTCGTCTTCCTAAAAACAGGACGGGCTACTATGCCTGTTCTTCAGAAGGTCTGCTTCTTGTTCAAAGTGCACGCCCCCTTCTTTCTGGAGAAGAGTTTAAAATTCCATATCCGAAAAAGGAATTTCACGAAGACTGGAAGAGCGGTGCAAAAATAATCTATCTTGATTAGTTTTTTTTGATTCAGTCCTAGTTGTTTCTGCGTACAGAAAATTCAGAAGCAGGAATGTTTTTTGATGAGTCATTTCTTTTTTTGTATTTTTTATAAATGACTTCCTGTACGCGGACGCTCTGTTCTTTTTTTGCAGGTGCATTTGATTTCCAGGTTCCATCTTTCTGAAGAGTGTGGGAGTGGGTATTATCCTGAAAGTAAAGATTGAGAGTGTCTTTAACAGTTTTAAAAATATTTCTGTCTGTTATCGGGAACATTAATTCAATACGGCGGTCAAGGTTTCTGTCCATCCAGTCAGCACTGCTTAAAAACAGTTCTTCTTCTCCGTCATTCTGAAAATAGAAAACCCGGCTGTGTTCCAGATATCTGTCTATTATACTTACAACAGTTATGTTTTCGCTCAGACCCGGAATGCCGGGTACGAGAGTGCAGATTCCCCTTACATTAAGTTTTATCTGAACTCCTGCACAGCTTGCACGGTAAAGAGCGTCTATTATTTCTTTGTGACAGAGGCTGTTCATTTTTGCAATGATAAGTCCGGGGCGTTCCTTTGTACTTAAACTGATTTCCCTTTCAATAAGTTCTATCAGTCTAGATTTCAGTGTAACTGGAGCCATATAAAGATGATGCATTGTCTGCAGGGCACTGTATCCTGAAATAACGTTAAAGAAGAAAGTTGCATCTCTTGAAATATCATGGTTTGCGGTAAAGAGCGAAAAGTCCTGATAAAGGCGGGCTGTCTTTGCATTGTAATTACCTGTGCTGAGGTGAACATACTGCCTTAAACCGTCACTTTCTTTTCTTGTAACGAGACATATTTTTGCATGAACTTTAAGGTTTACAACTCCGTAAATAACTATTGCTCCTGCTTTTTCAAGTTCTGCAGCCCAGGATATGTTTGTTTTTTCATCGAAGCGGGCTTTAAGTTCTACAAAGGCTGTAACCTGCTTTCCGTTTTTTGCAGCGTGAATAAGGGATTTTACAATTTCACTGCCAGTACCGGTTCTGTAAAGCGTCATTTTTATGGCAAGAACATTCGGGTCTTCACAGGCGTCTTTTATGAATTTTTTTACGGAATCAAAACTTTCGTAAGGAACATGAAGCAGTACATCATGCTGCCTGAGGGTATTCCAGCAGGTTTCATCTTTAGGAAGATCCGGAGAATTAAAATGTTTCCATTCCGGCCAGAGAAATTTCTGGGAATCTTCTATATCAAGAATTCCAAGTAATGTTGAAGGGTCTATGAGGGCAGGTACCTGATAGATGTCATCGTCCGTCAAAAAAAGTTTTTCTTTTATGAGTTTAAGCAGTTTTTCACTGGTTGTCGTACAGACCATGTTTACGGCAAAAGAAGACTGCCGTTTTTCCAGTACTTCCTGCATTGCCTGAATAAAATTCCGGGAGTCGTCTTCGTTAACAGAAAAGTCGGCGTCCCTCGTGATTTTAAAAACCATTGTTTCCGTTACACTAAAACCAGAGAACAGTTCCTTTCCGTAACAGGTAATTATATCATCCAGAGTCGTAAACTGCTTTGATCCGTCGGAAGAAGGAAGCCATACTATACGTTCAAGTCCTGCAGGCAGAGGAACAAGGGCTGCGATTTCAGTTTGTGTATTTGCCGTCAAAGCGTTCTGAAGATGATGAACGTTTTCCATAGGCTTTAACAGAAAAGCAGCGTGAAGTTTAAGGTTTACAGGCTGAGGAAAAGAGTCGCCGTCTGTTCTTAAAGGTGTAAGCAGCGGGAATATATCGTGTCTGAAAAGATGTTCGGTAAAAGATTTTTGAGCCGGGGTATACTTGTCAGGCCTGATGTAGAAAATTCTGTTTTCTTCGCATTCCGGAAGAATTTCCGTATAGAGAATATCATAGGCCTGTCGAACAACCTGATGAATTCTTGTGCTGAGTTTTTTTAATATTACTCCTGGATTATATCCGTTTGAATCTGTAACCCGGGGATTTGATTTCAGGGCCTGCTTTAGGGAAGCAATACGTACCTGAAAAAATTCATTGAAATTTGAAGAAGCGATGGATATGAATTTGAGCCGTTCAAAAAGAGGAAGATCTTTTTTTGCAGATTCCAGCAGAACCCTGTAATTGAATTCTACCCAGCTGAGTTCCCTGTTAAAATATTTATAGTTTGTTTCCGACTTTTTTTTCATACCAGTACGACCTTGTATCCGAATACGTTTTCAAATAAATCACATTTTTCTTCTACGGCAAGCTTTTCGAGGGTAAGGTTGTGGTGTCCTTTTATTCTGAATGTAATGCTGTCCTGTGCAAAGTGAATCGTAAAATCGCTGAGTTTCTGGCTGTGGCTTCTGTCCAAAGCATCGGCAAGCCTTAATATTGCCGAAAGTTTAAGAATGGACATTCGTGTTGAGCGGGACAGCAGTCTGAATTCCTGATTTTCGCTGACCTGAATTTTTCCCTTATGAAAACAGGTAATGAAGGCAACTATTGCTTTTTCTTCACGGCTAAGTCCGAAAATTTCAGAGTTGTTTATTATGTATTTTCCGTGAAGGTTATGATTGTCTGCCTGAATAAACATTCCTATATCATGAAGGATTGCGCTTACCTCAAGCAGAATCCTGTCCTGTGCTTCAAGCCCGTTTTCTTCCTGCAGGGCATCGTATATTTTAAGTGAAACATTCTTTACGAATTCTGCATGTCGTTCATCTCCCTGATATTTTTTCAAAAGAGAGGAAGCACTTGCAAAAATCTGAGAATTAAATTCTGCCTGAAGGGTCTCATCCACATGATTTGTGGAACTGATTATTACGCCTTCCCTGATGGAAATATCAGGAACAAAAACAGAAGAAACGTTTGTGAGCTGAACAAAAAGATTGTAAGCAGTCAGTGAGATCTGAAAAATTGAAGTTTCATTGTAGTTGATTTTAAAGCGGGCAACGCATTCTTCAGGAGTGTAGTGCTGAACTTCGTTTACAAAATTATTGAAGTCTTCCCGCTGAATTTCCCACATAAAAGGAGAAACCGGTTTTCCTGCAAATATTGCTGCAAGTTTCATGTCTCCGCCTACTGCAATAAAACGCTTTACTTTTGCAAGATTCATTTCTATGTTGAGGTTGTTGCGGGTGTTGAGGATAAATTCTCCGATGAACCGTTTTGCATCATCAATATTACCTGACAGTGCATGGATTTTCTGTTCAATGATTACGGTTCCAAGCCTCATGCTGTGAGCGGCAGCCATGCGTCCGTTTTCCATGAGCATCATTTCTGTTGCTCCACCGGCTATTTCCAGAATTATGGAATCGTTTTTCTGCATAGAAGGGCTTTCATCTTTAAGACATTCCGTAACTGCAATGTACATGAGGCGGTTTTCTTCAATTCCGTCGATTACTTTTACGGTAAAGCCGGTTTTTATTTTGATTCTGTCAAGAAAAGGATCCCTGTTGTCAGCTTCCCTGACGGCACTGGTTCCGATAACAGTTGCATCTTCAGGTTTCAGTCCCCATCCGTTAAGCTGCTCTACGTAACGGCTTAAAATACGTATGCAGGCATGAAGAGTCTGGCTTGAAATGGAACCTGTTGTAAATACATCCCTTCCAAGGTTTACAAGCTGTTCGCTTCTGTCGAGAATATTGCGTTTGTTGTCACTGGTGATTTCGGCTACTAACAGACGAATGCCGGTAGAGCCAATTTCTATAACTGCCCGTAATGCATTCATCCGTAAGCTTCCTAGAGTTTATCGATGAGCATGGAACACTTTCCGGACGGAATAGGAAGCGTTTTCTTTTTCTGATCAAGAATGTTAATCGTAAAGTAGTAAAGCTTTTCACTTTCCATCTGAATTTCCCATCCGCGGGAAGTTTTGTTACTGAGAATTGTAACAAGATTCCGTTTAAGAGAAAGTTTTTCTATACCCATAATTTCAAGGTTAGGAATAATCCAGTCAACCGTTTTGCGTGGAAGACTGATATTAAGACCTATAACGTTTTCAATCATAAGTGCAATTGTAGAAAGACCTACATAATGCATGAACCTGGCTCTCGGGAAAGCACTGTCTGTTTTACATACGGCAGCACCTTCCTTGCACGGAAGATAACCTTCGTAAAGGTCGCCTTTTTTCTTTGAATCAGCAGGACTGAGGCCTTCAAGAATGTAATACAGGTGACGTATTGCACATTCACGTGCAAAGCCATACTGCTGGTATTTTTCAAGCCCCTTTATAATCATAAAGTTTATAGGAGGAATAACTGAGCCTTTGTATCCTTCTCCAGATTCCTTAAAGTCCGGGCTGTCTGCACTGAGGGTAGGGAACGGATGATCCGTACCGAAAGTTTTAGGATTTGTAAGATGTGCTATAAGAGTGTCTGCCCTGTCTGCATTCGGAAGTTCTGCAAGAAGCGGCCAGAATCCTGCAACAGTTTTCTGAGGAAGCCGCTGTTCATTTTTATCAAGGTCATGATAGAAGCCTGTTTCAGAATCCCACATAAGACCGTTGATGCGGGTTTTCAGGCTGAAATACATCCTTTTGTACTGGAAACTGATGTCTTTATCATTGAGAATATCACCTAAAGCAGACATGTGTGCGGCATTTATTGCGACACAGCTGTTGAAATCAACCGGATAAACGCAGCCTTTTCTCGGGGAGTTGAACATTGTAGAAGCTTCATGAGGAACTGCATAAAGTCCGTTCTGCTGTTTGAAAGTGCGGTCAAGCCAGTCCATATATTTCTGAAGGACAGGCATGATTTCCTTGATGCGTCTTTTGTTTGCACTCTTGTGATACAGATTAAATTCTGCCCATGCAAAAAGTGGAAGTCCTACTCCTTCCGGGTTCTGTTTAGTAGTAATAGGTTTTGATGTCTTAAGGTCGTACTTCCAGCGGATTGCTCCGTTTTCTTCCTGGTGTTCATAGAAATAATCAATATTTTTGTTTGCAGGGTAGTTTCTGTTTGAATAAACAAGGAAGAATGAAGAGAAAATTGATTCAAACTGATCAAGAACAAGCTGATTTTTTGTAGGATATACAAAATAGCCGTCCGGTGAAATCTCATCGCTGGCCGGATCCAGCCAAAAGTCCGAAAGCCAGTTCCAAGATTTATCGTATATATCTACAAAGTCCTGGTCATAAAAATGGATCTTCGGAAAATCTCTCTTGTTCACAATTACTCCTGCTTCAGGGCTGCCTGTAAAAATGATTCAGATGCAAGCCGTGACACTTTTTTTCTATAAATTGATAAAACGCTTCGTACAGTATAACATAAAATGGTAAAAAAGGGCACAGTTTTACAAAAAAAATTTACTGTTTTAGGGGAATTTTACTTGACATTTATGTCATACCGGACAAAAAAAACGGTATGACACTACAGAGTTAATTAATTACTGAAATTTGCAGTCGGGTCACAGAAAAGCCGTATGAGCTCTTTCTGGGATTTATGGCGGCTCTTGATAAGAAGCGTTTCATCATCAGCAAGGTAGACGTAACCGGAAGAGTTGTAAGTTTCAAATCTTGAGTCGGTGCGGAACATCTGCTGCTGAATTTCTATCTGCCCGTGGAATGTCGGAATTCCCTTAAAGATTATGTAATGACTGTATGAAAGCGGGAAGTCAATATTTATGTTTACGATGCTTTCTTCGTCAATCTTATAGGTTATGTCTGCGGCACAGGTCCATGCCCATACAGCAGAGTTTCCGTAGTAACCGAGAATGTCACAGTGAGGGAAGAACTGGTTGTCTTTTATGAGAATCTGGTATGCGGAAGCAAGCATATGAAAATTCATTGAAGATACTGAATTTAATGCTGTATTTACAAGAAGACGTCCTGCATCACACCAGGAAGGCTTTCCTTCAATCTGTCCGGCTTCGATAAGTGCGGAACCGGTCTGTATGTAGGTGAGCAGTGAATCTGCCGGTACTCCGTTAAGGGAAATAACTTCATTTTTTAGCGAACAGTTGTCTTCGATAACGGAAGCACATGTTTCTGTAAGGGATGTAAGGCTTGCTGCAGTTTCCGGGGCTGCAGAGTATATTCTCTCGTACACGTTGAGTATTGCGGCTGCCTGAGTCAGGTTTGGTGTTCCTGCAGAAACGGCCATTGCCAGAAGATTTCTGATGCGGTTTGTCTTTTTTTCCTGAAGAATAAAGTCACTGATTCCGTCTATCGTAAAGATGTCAAGGTTTTTCCGGCTTATTGCATTGTCAGTCATGGAAACGAGATTTGATATGTGCCTGTCCAGAGAAGGTGTCATGGAAGCCAGATTGTTAAAATATGGTGCCGTAAAGTATGTTCTTTTCGTACCGTTCCTGAATGATACAGGGACTTCATCTATTGCCTCGTTAAATTTGCCGGAAAGAGAGCTTTCGGCTACAAAGACTGCGATTTCCATTTCGTTTACGCTGTCCGGCTGTGAAGCAAGGGCTGCACTTATTTTTGATACGGCAAGTGAGCGTAAAGCCTTTATTGATGAATTATATTCTGCCGTTCCAGTTCCAGGCAGGCCTGCAAGCTGCGTGAATGCAAATTTCTGTACCGGATTATATGCTCTGACGACAGCAGGATTTTTACTGCTGCTTATGGTTATGGAAGAAGAAGAAAGGGATGGAGATTTGAATTCATATCCGTTTTTCTTTTCGTAGATAAGGATTCTTGTGCTGTCGGAAGTATCTATTTTTGAACTGCCCGAGAATTTATAAGGAATTGTTACGGATTTTATGGAATCAGCCTTTGAAAGACCGACTGAAAATAAAGTTTCCTCGTGTTTTGCCGTATCAAAGGTTATTTCCGTTCCGTTTTCAAATATAAGGCTGAGGGATTTTTTTTCTGCATTCCAGTCTGTGAGTTCAAGATTTATTTTTTCACCTGAAGAATTTACGGCTGTAACCGGTTCTTCTTCCTTACAGTAAAAGACGATACCTTTATATTCAGCTTCGAACTGATTTTTTACGACCATCTGGTGCTGTTCATTTTCCTTCTGGTATATTGAAACATGAAGGGAACCTATTGTTCTTGTAATTACGGACTGAGTCTTAAACTGAAGGACAAAAATGCCGATTAATATTACAGATGTAAGCAGCAGAAGTCCTATAAACTTTCTAAAAGGATGTTTACGCATTTTGACTATTTTAGTTATTCATATTATAAAATTCAATGTTTAATCAGGAAGGGTTATGAAAAAGTTTTTAAGTGCCATAAGTATTTTTACAGCTGCAGTTACGCTTACAGTATCATGCGGTTCGACACAGCAGGAATCCGGTCAGCCGGCAGAGGACAGGGCAGAAGAGGTGGTTTCTGTAGAAAATGGTGTTTTTTCCAAAGAAGAATTTATTGCCCGTGTAAAGAACATGGCAAAATCCGGTGATTACAGCGGTGCACTTGCTGAATATGATGAACTTTCGGGCAGTACAAAGAAAAAGTATGCCTCTGATCTGGATATGTTCATGCTTAAGGCACAGCTTCTTCAGGTTACGGGCAGGCTTGAAGATGCTAAAAGTCAGGTTGATTCACTGTTAAAGAGTTATCCGAAGAATGAAGAACTTAAGAAAATGTCTTTTTCAATCCGCAAGACGCTGTTTATGGAAAAACTCAGTACGGAACTGGAAAAAGGCAGTGACGAAAGTGCCCTTGCGCTTTATGAAGGTCTTGATGAGCAGCTTAAGGACGACTTCAGTATAAATCTCATAAAGGCTTCGCTTCTTGTGGGTGCAGGAAAATACGATGATGCCGAAAAGGAATGTGATCATCTTGATTCAATACAGGAAGGTTCGGTAGATGTTCTTGAGATCCGCCTTGCAATAATGGACAGAAAAGGGGATTCAAAAAACCGCAATGCAATGCTTCAGAAGATAATAAAGAAAGATCCTTATAATGCCCCTGCAAATATTGCCCTCGGACAGTCCAGTGCCATAAAAAAGCAGTACGGCTCTGCAAAACAGTATTATCTGAAAGCCCTTGCAAAGGAACCTCAGAACGAGGACGCACTTTTTGGTCTGGGACAGATGGAATACTATCTTGAGAATGATGCTGCTTCAGAAAGAAATCTGAACAAGCTTCTTGAAATTAATCCTCAGAATTCCATGGCATACTCTTATCTTGGAAAAATTGCCTATGCAAATGATAAGTACCTTATAGCCCTGAATTATGTACAGAAGGCTCTCGAAATAGAGCCGGATAATTATGACTATAATCTTGACTGCGGAATGTATCAGCGTTATATGGGTCGTTTCAGTGATGCAGAAAAATCCTGGACAAAATGTATAGAACTTCAGCCGGATTATTTTCTTGCTTACGTTTACCGTGCCGGAATCTATGATGAACAGGACAAGCTGGATAAAGCCCTGGAAGATTACCGCATGTGCGTAAAACTTAATCCTGATTATTATTATGCTTACGAAAGCATAGGAGTTCTTGAACTTCATAATAAGAACTGGAAGGCTGCAGGGGAAGCTTTTTTTGAAGCCCGCAAACGCAATTTAAATAATATTTCGTATCCGCTTCTTGTTACTTACTGCTATTACAAGCTTGGTGATAAAAAACAGGCTAAAAAATATTCAAATGACATTCTCAGAAAAATGGGAAACATAAACAGTATTGACTATAAGATGCTGCGTGTTTATCACGACGAAAACGGCTATCAGAATCTTCCTCAGCAGGTTGCAGGAATTTCTAATCTGAATGACAGGGCAAAGATGTATTTTTACATAGGACTGCTTTATGATATGTTCGGTTCAAAATCCGCAGCAAACGAGTATTATGCAAAAGTCCTTGAATTAAACAGCCCTATGTTTTTTGAATACAGGCTTGCAGAATGGGCTGTAAAAGAAGCCCCGGCAGATGAATGAGGAATACGGAACAGACATGGAAGAAAATAAGACAGACAATAAAATGAATACGGCAACTCAAAAGTTTCTTACTTTTGGAGACAGACAGATAATTCTTGTGGGAACTGCCCATGTATCTGCAGAAAGTATTGAAGAAGTAAAGGCTGCCGTAAGGGAAAATAACCCTGATAATGTAGCCATTGAGCTTGATGAAAAGCGTCTTGCGTCTATTGAAGATCCTGACAGCTGGCGTAAGATGGATATAGTTCAGGTACTTAAAAACAAAATGGGATTCCTCATGCTTGCAAATATAATTCTTGCAGGCTATCAGAAACGCATGGGAGAAGGAACCGGTGTAAAGCCTGGAGAAGAAATGGCAGCAGCCATTCATGCAGCAAAGGAAGCCGGAATTCCCCAGACAATGGTTGACCGTCCTATTGGAGTTACATTAAAGCGTGCCTGGTCAAAAAATTCTCTCTGGGGTAAATGCAAGCTACTGGCAACGCTTTTAGGAACGGCATTTGTCAGTGATGATGAGGATGCTACTCCGGAAAAAATCGAAGAACTTAAGAAAAACAATGAAATGGATTCTCTGATGAAGGAACTTTCAGGGTATCTTCCGGTTGTAAAGGAAGTACTTATTGATGAAAGAGACCGTTATCTTGCTTCAAAAATATGGGAATGCAAAGGAAACCGGGTTCTTGCAGTATTAGGTGCAGGTCATCTTCCCGGCGTGCAGGCCTGTCTTGAAAAACTTGCAGAAGGTAAAATATCTTCTGACTGTTCTGATATAGATTCGGCTCCTAAAAAAACAGCAGCTGCTAAAATATCAATGTGGTTTATTCCACTTCTTATAATTGCCCTGATCGCTGCAGGTTTTTATTTTGGCGGAAAAAGTAAAGGCTGGGATATGCTCAGTGCGTGGGTAATATGGAACGGGGCTCTTGCAGGAATCGGAGCTGCCGTTGCTCTTGCACATCCGCTTGTAATATTGATTTCGATAATAGGTGCTCCAGTTACGTCTTTGTGTCCGTTTGTAGGAATTGGTCTTGTTGCGGGGCTTCTTCAGGCTGTACTGAAAAAACCTGCAGTGCTTGATATGGAAAATCTTCAGCAGGATGCCTCTTCTGTAAGGGGCTTTTATAAAAACAGAATTCTCCGCGTACTTCTGGTATTCTTTTTATCTTCTCTTGGAAGTTCAATAGGAACTTTTGCGGCGGGAGCTTCTCTTGTTGCATCCGTTACAACTTTCTTTAATAAAATTGTTTCTTGGATAAAGGGAATTTTTTAAGTATATTAGAAATTACTTATGGCAAAGAAAAAAGGTTCCGTCGTTTATAAATGTTCCGGCTGCGGTTATACTCAGCCAGGCTGGCTTGGCCGCTGTCCTGAATGCGGTGAGTGGAATACAATGGAAGAATGCATTGTTGATCCCAATGCAGCTTCTCCTCTTGTGCATCAGGACGGAACTTCCGTAAAGGTAAAACCTGTTCCTATGAAAACTGTGGCTCTGGAAGACAGTGCCAGGTATTCTACCGGCAACAGCGAGTTTGACCGTGTGTTAGGCGGCGGTGCCGTAAAAAGAAGTGCCGTTCTTATCGGCGGTGAACCGGGAATAGGCAAGTCGACGCTTTTAATTCAGACATCAGCAGCCTTCCTTGCAGATAATCCTAAAAGCCGGGTGCTTTATGTATCCGGTGAGGAGTCAGCATCTCAGATTAAAGCCAGGGCTGTAAGACTTAACCTTAACGTAGACGATGTGGAAATATTGTGTACTCTGCGTCTGGAAGATGTGCTGGATGCCCTGGATTCCTTAAATCCTTCTCTTGTCATCATAGATTCGATTCAGACAGTTTACTCAGTGCAGGCCGGCATAGTACCGGGAACCGTAAGTCAGCTTAAATATTGTGCAAATGAACTTATAAGTTGGGTAAAGGAAAGAGACAGTGTCCTGATAATGACTGCTCACGTTACAAAAGAGGGTGTGATTGCAGGTCCTAAGAGTCTTGAGCACATGGTAGATACAGTTTTAAGTTTTGAGCGCAGTTCAGATGAAGTAAGGTTTCTCCGGGCTCAGAAAAACCGTTTTGGATCTGTGGATGAACTTGGAATTTTCATGATGGAAAGTGACGGCTTAAAAATCGTAAGCGATCCTGCCTCCCTTTTTATAACAATGCGTCAGGATGGAACGCCGGCAGGAATTGCCTGTGTGCCGGTTTTTGAGGGAAGCAGGGTGTTCGTTGTAGAAATTCAGGCGCTTACTGTACCTGCAAAAGCTTCCCTTAACCGCGTTTATTCAGAAAAAATAGATTCGCAGAAAGTAAGCAGGATTGCAGCCGTTCTTGAAAAACGGGCGGGTATAAAATTCAGCGATCAGGATATTTATGTAAATGTAGCCGGTGGAGTCAGGCTGTCTGAAAGTGCAATAGATGCCGCTCTTGCCGCTGCATTGTATTCCGCAAGGGTAGACCTGCCTCTGCCGGAAAAGTCGCTTATTCTTGGAGAACTTAGCCTTGCCGGAGAAATACGTCCTGTGTCCCGGCTGAAGCAGCGTATAAAAACGGGAAGGGAACTGGGGTATTCGACAATAATCTGTCCTGAAAAAGAAAATGGCGTTAAGGCAGTTACGGATATAAAATCCCTGCTTGCAACTCTGTTTAAATAGATGCAGCGGGCTGTTTCAGTCAGGAATGAAATTCATTTCCATGAACCAGACTTCATCGTCCCGGTTATATTTTAATGAACAGCTTTCGCTGCTGATGCCTGCAAAATAGTGTTCTCTTGGTTTCTGTCCTTTTCGCCTGCTTTCTGTAAATCTGGAGCTGAACAGTTTCAGCAGTTTTTTTCCGTTTTCTTCTCCGGGAATGTATGCCTTGATTTTGAAAAGCTTTTTGTTTTCGTCAAGGTAGAAGAAAATCTGTGAATATTCAATCTTGCGGAATGTTATCCAGTCAGTTTCGATTGCAGAGAAAAGCTTGCCTGATTCACAGGTGTAATCTATTTTCCATTCGTCCAGTTTTCCTTTTATCGTTCTCTCTGAAGTTCCTTTTGTGAATGTCAGGAATTCAAGATGAGACTCTGCTTTTTTCTGTTTCCACTGGACAGGTTTTTCACAGCTGCACAGGACAGTCAGAATTGAAAGAATAAGGACAAGCTTTATTTTCATGTTTTAACTATAGCGTGTAAGCCGGGAATTTACAAATTGAATTGAATAACTCACAGATAAATGATATTTTTTTTCCATGGCAGAAATTGATGTATTTGTATCAAATATTTTGGATTCTTACAAAAAATACGGTGGAATCAATCTTGATGAAACTAAGATTTTTCCTAACCGGCAGAATGTAATAGATGTTCTTCATGATATTCAGACTTTGATTTTTCCAGGATACCGCACTGCCGAAGAAATTGATGATGAAACCCTTCGTTTTGTTACGGGAGAAAGGGTTAACCGTATTATTTCAACTCTTTCCCGGGAAATAAAAAAAGCACTTTATTTTTCACTTCAGGATGATAAAGTTGAAAATTCGTACTGTTTCAGTCTTGCAGAGAGGACGGCCCTTGCCCTTATAGAAGAAATTCCGGAACTCCGCAGAAAAATCGGTCTTGATGTACAGGCTGCCTATGCAGGAGATCCGGCTGCAAAGTCTACGGAAGATGTTATTGTAAGTTATCCGGGGCTTGAAGCAATAGTTGTTTATAGAATAGCACATTTTCTCTGCTCCAACGGGGTTCCTGTAATTCCGCGTATTATGAGTGAACATGCCCACAGCCGGACCGGTATAGATATAAATCCTGCTGCAGTAATCGGTGAAAGTTTTTTCATAGACCATGGTACCGGTGTTGTAATAGGTGAATCCTGCAATATCGGAAATAATGTAAAGATTTATCAGGGTGTTACTCTGGGCGCTTTAAGCGTAAAAAAGGAACTGATGAATAAAAAAAGGCATCCGACAATCTGCGATAATGTTACGATTTACGCAAATGCAACTATTTTAGGCGGAGAAACTGTTATTGGAGAAGGCTGTGTTATTGGTGGAAATACCTGGGTTACAAAATCTGTTCCTGCTGGTACGACAATAGTCCAGACCTGTTATGGAAGCTGAATTTTTACGGTAAATTCAGAAAAAATTCGGGAATTCCCCTTAAAACAAAGCCTCATTATGTTGACATAATTTACTTATTAAATTATAGTAGCCAAACAAAAATCATTTATTTCGCTCTTGTAGCTCAGTCGGTAGAGCACATCGTTGGTAACGATGAGGTCAGCGGTCCGATTCCGCTCGGGAGCTTTGCATTATTTTTTAAGGAGCAAGATATGGCAAGCAAGAAAAAGACAGCCGTAGAAATTATCGCTTTGCAGTGCACAGAGTGCAAAAGAAAGAATTATACAACATACAAAAACCGTAAGAATATTACAGGTAAACTTGAAAAGGCAAAGTATTGTCCTTTCTGCCGTAAGTCAATTCTTCATAAAGAAACAAAGGCAAAATAATTTGTTTTTATAGATTCTCCGTGGTGTATATTCGGAGAAGCAGCCGTCCAATCCTGAAAATGATTGGAGGTTTAGCATGAAATCTGATGTTTTATTAGGATTTCATGCTAAACCTTAGGTCAGTAGCTCAGTTGGTAGAGTCCCGGTCTCCAAAACCGGTTGTCGCGGGTTCGAGTCCTGCCTGGCCTGATAACTTTTTTTTGAAATACGAGTTTAGGAAATAAAATGAAGAAGATTATTAGATTTTTTGAAGAGTGTATTGCAGAGCTTAAGAAGGTAACATGGCCTACAAAAGGTGAAGCTCTTTCTTCTGTAAAAGTTGTATTTATTTCTACAATCGTCGTAGCTGTTGCACTTGGTGTTTTCGACTGGATTTTTACTACAGGCGCTACAACTCTCCTTGGCTCTAAATAATATAAGGTGGAGTAAATGTCTAAAAGCTGGTATATCCTTCAGGTTTATACAGGTTATGAACAGAAAATCTATCGCACTCTTAACAAGCTTATAGCAGACGGAACGCTTGATTCTTCTATCGTTTGTGATGTAAAGCTTCCTTGTGAAGAGGTTGCTGAAGTTCGTAACGGAAAAAAAGTTACACGTAACAATCTTCTTCTTCCCGGATACCTTATGATTGAACTTGATCTTCCTCAGATCGGATGGAAAGATCCTTGCTCAACAATCCGTCGCATTCAGGGTGTTTCTGGATTTGTAGGAACAGATCCTTCTGTAAAACCTCGTCCTATTACATCGGATGAAGCTAAGAGACTTCTTCAGGCTGCCGGAGAAATTAAAGGCGAGAAATCAGTTCGCGTTAAGCAGAATTACGAAATCGGTGATCAGGTTAAGATTATCGAAGGTCCTTTTGCAACATTTAGCGGAGCTATTGAAGAAGTTAACGCAGAAAGAAATAAACTTCGTGTTAACGTTCAGATTTTCGGAAGAGCAACTCCTGTTGAGGTTGATGTTCTTCAGGTTGAGAAGATCTAATTTCAGGTAATGTGGGTTGTCTTTTACAAAGATAACCCGTTGCGGTTTTAAATGAACCGTTTGATTTTTGATAGAATAGGGTAAAAACCCGTTCTTAATTTGGGAGAGGTGCACGTCCGTCGGACATAGGCACTTCGTTAGGATTATCCGTTTTGTGCGGAAATCCACACCAAGATAAGGAGATATATTATGGCCACAAAAAAGGTAACAGCTGTCATCAAATTACAGTGCCCTGCAGGCGCTGCAACTCCAGCTCCACCAATCGGCCCTGCTCTTGGACCTCACGGTGTTCCTGCTCCAAAGTTTGTTCAGGAATTTAACGACCGTACCAAGAACATGGAAAAGGGACTTATCATCCCTGTAGTAATCACTGCTTATCAGGACAAATCATTTACATTTATTCTCAAGACTCCTCCTGCAGCTGTTCTTATCAAGAAAGCAGCTGGACTTCAGAAGGGTGCTGCAAATCCTCTCCGCGACAAGGTTGGAAAGATTTCACAGAAACAGCTTGAGGAAATTGCAAAACAGAAGCTTCCTGATCTTAACGCAAATGACGTTGAAGCAGCTAAGAAAATCATCGCTGGTACTGCACGCAGTATGGGTGTAGAAGTGGAGGCTGAATAATGAAACACGGAAAGAATTACCGCGAATCACTTAAAAAGTATGACCCGGCTAAAAAGTACGATGTTACTGAAGCTTGTCAGCTTGTAAAGGACCTTCACTATGTAAAGTTTGACGAAACTGTTGAACTTTCAGTTTCTCTCAAACTCGAGAAAAACCAGACTGTACGTGATACTTTAGTATTCCCGCATCAGTTCAAAGGCGAAAAGAGAGTACTCGTTTTCTGTAAAGAAGACCGCGTACAGGAAGCTCTTGATGCCGGTGCAACTTATGCCGGATCTACAGAATACCTTGATAAAGTTAAGGGTGGCTGGCTTGATTTTGACGTAGCAGTTGCTACTCCTGACATGATGAAGGACGTTGGTCGTCTTGGTATGGTTTTGGGACGCAAAGGTCTTATGCCTAACCCTAAGACAGGAACTGTTACACCAAATATCGCAGAAGCTGTTGCTGAACTCAAAAAGGGTAGAACAGAATTCCGCGCTGATAAAGGTGGAGTAGTTCACATTGCTGTAGGTAAAGTATCTATGGATACAAAAGATACAGCAGAAAACGTTAACGCTTTCCTTACAGAATTGAACCGTAAGAAGCCTGCTGACGCTGCAATTGGATTTGTACGTTCAGTTTCTATCAGTTCTTCTATGGGACCTGGTGTTTGGGTTGACTATAAGGAGGGTGAATAATGGCTATCATGGCAAAAAAACTTCAGCCTGCTAAGACAGCTGCAATCGAAGAAACAAAGAAAGTTCTTGGTGAATTTTCTAACTTTGTATTCGTTGACTACCGTGGTCTCACAGTAGAACAGATTACAAAACTTCGTGCTGGTCTTCGTGAAAAGAATTCACAGCTTAAAGTTTTTAAGAACAATTTTGCTCGTCTTGCTTTTGACGAACTTAAGAATGATGAAGTTGCACAGTATCTTTCTGGTCCAACAGCTATCGCTCTTATAAAGGATGAAGCTAACGAATCTGCAAAAGTTCTTTTTGACTTTGCTAAAGATACTCCTGCCCTTGTAATCAAAGGTGCTTGGGTTGACGGCGAGCTTTATGATGCTGCTAAAATTGAGGCTCTTGCAAAACTGCCTGGAAAGAAACAGCTCATCGCTATGCTTATGTCTGCTATCAATGGTCCTGCAAGAAAACTTGCTGGTACATTGCAGGCTTATGTTGAAAAATTGGAAAAAGAAGGTCCTGCAGCAGCAGCACCTGCAGCAGAAGCTGCACCAGCTCCAGCAGCTGAGTAATTTTACTCAGTGGGATATCCCAGAGCTTATCTTTTTTCACTGTGGTCAGGCTTCATAGCTGTCGACTGTCCGCAGTTTTACCGACGTAGAACATAAGAAACAGTTTGTTTGGATTTTACGCGGATTTTATACTAATCATATATTGATTAATGGAGAAGACAATATGGCAGCTTTAACAAACGACGAAATCCTTGAAGCAATTGCAAACATGACAGTTCAGCAGGCAGCTGATCTCGTAAAAGCAATGGAAGAAAAATTTGGTGTATCTGCAGCAGCTCCTGTAGCAGTAGCAGCAGGTCCAGCAGCAGCTGCAGCTGAAGAACAGACAGAATTCACAGTTACTCTTGAATCATTTGATGCAGCAAAGAAAATCCCTGTTATCAAGGCTGTTCGCGAAATCACAGGTCTCGGACTTGGTGAAGCAAAAGCTCTTGTTGAAGGCGCACCAAAAGTTCTTAAGGAAAATGTTTCTAAGGCAGATGCTGACAAGATGATCGCTGACATCGAAGCAGCTGGTGGAAAAGCAAGCAAGAAATAATTTTGCTTAGTTTTACCTTTTTGAGATTTAGTTAATATACTCAAATCTTTATATTGAGCTTCAGGAGAAGTCGCGTACTTTTCCTGAAGCTTTTGGACGTTATATCGGGCAAAAATACCCAAGGTCAGTGGATCTCGTGCTGAGCTGAAGAAATGCTTGTTAAGTGTTGTCTGACAGACTTGTAGCGGTTCCGCAGGTACCAGTTTACCCACCCAAGAGGAAACGATGTTCGCTAAAAGCAAAAAAATCGTACGTCAGTATATCGGAAAGGATATTAAAGACTTCATGCCGCTTCCGAATCTTATTGACATCCAGCTTTCTTCATTTGAAGAATTTATTCAGAAAGACAGACAGTTGAAAAAGGAACCTCTGCTTAATCAGGGTTTACAGGAAGTTTTCAACTCAACATTCCCTATTGAAAGTCCTAATGGCGACATGGTTCTGGAATATGAATTCTATGAACTTGATTTTGCCAATATTAAATTTTCCGAATTAGAGTGCAAAAAGAAAGGCCTTACTTATGCAGTTCCTCTCAAGGCCCGCATCAATTTGAATTTTATTGAAACAGGAGCAATCCTGCAGAAAGATATTTATATGGGCGATGTTCCGCTTATGACAGACAGAGGTACCTTTGTAATCAATGGTGCTGAGCGCGTTGTTGTAAGTCAGATTCACCGTTCTCCTGGAGTTATTTTCCAGCATGATAAGGGTGTATACTCAAGCCGTATCATTCCTTACCGCGGATCATGGCTCGAATTTGAAATTGATCAGAAAAAAGAACTTATTTATGCAAAGATTGACCGCAAGAAGAAGATTCTTGGAACTATATTCCTCAGAGCTCTCGGTTATTCTTCCCGTGAAGAAATCATCAGCTGTTTCTATAAGACAGAAACTGTAAAGGTTCCTTCAGATTCTACAAAGCGTGAAGCCCTTGTAGGAAGAGTTCTTGCATCTGCAGTTCTCATTAAAGATGCTGATTCTGGTGAAGATAAAAATCTTTTCCGTGCCGGTGATAAACTTCATCCGCATGATCTGGATGACCTCGTTGCAAACGGAATTACTGAAATTAATGTAATTAAGTTCAATGCAAAGAAAGATCCTGACAATAAGGACGAAAAGAATCCTTCTCTTGACAGCGAAATGATCGTTAACTGTTTTGAACGCGAAGAGATTATTTTTGCAAAAGACGGAAAGGAAGTTCTTGATGAACCTACAAAAGAAGACTGTCTTGCAAAAGTATATCAGGTTCTTATGCCTGGTGAGCCTATTACTTATGAGGCAGCAGAAAAAGATCTTACAAGCATGTTCTTTACGAACCGCCGCTATGATCTTGGCCGCGTAGGTCGCTATAAGCTTAACAAAAAATTTGATTTCCCGGAAACTGTTGAAGATGTTGTTCTTACAAAGGACGATATCATTCAGACAATGAAGCATCTTATTGAAGTTTATACAGGCGATGAGCCTCTTGATGATATTGATCACTTGGGTAACCGCCGTATCCGTTCAGTAGGTGAACTTCTTACAAATCAGTTCAAGACAGCTTTTGCACGTATGGAACGTATTGCAAAAGACCGCATGAACCTTAAAGAAACAGAAACTCTTAAACCTCAGGATCTTATTTCCATTAAGCCTATCGTTTCTGCAGTACGCGAATTCTTCGGTTCATCACAGCTTTCACAGTTTATGGATCAGTGTAATCCTCTTGCAGAACTTACACATAAACGTCGTCTTAACGCTCTTGGTCCTGGTGGTCTTTCTCGTGACCGTGCAGGCTTTGAAGTTCGTGACGTACACTGGACTCACTATGGACGCATGTGTCCTATTGAAACTCCTGAAGGTCCAAACATCGGTTTGATTGTTTCTCTTGCTATTTTTACCCGCGTAAATGATTACGGATTCCTTGAAGAACCATACCGCAAGGTTGTAGACGGAAAGGCAACTGATGAAGTTGAATACCTTTCTGCAATGGATGAAGAAAAGTACTACGTAGGTCAGGTTACAGAAGGAATGAAAGAAGACGGTTCATTCCCTACAGATCTTATTTCCTGCCGTCATCGCGGTGACTATACAAGCCGTGCTCCGAAAGATATCCAGTACATGGATGTTTCTCCTCGTCAGGTAATTTCTGTATCTGCATCTCTCGTTCCGTTCCTTGAACATGATGACGCTAACCGTGCTCTCATGGGTTGTAACATGCAGCGCCAGGCTGTTCCTCTTATTTTCCCGGAACCACCACATGTAGGTACCGGTATGGAAGCAAAGACTGCTTATGATTCAGGTGTTCTTATTAAGGCTAAGCGTGACGGTGAAGTTGTCTGGGTAGAAAGTGACCTTATTAAGATTAAGCCTAATGGTGCTAAAAATGGTGAGCTTGATGAATATCCAATCCTCAAGTACCAGAAAACTAACAGTGATACATGTAATCATCAGAGACCGACAGTTCAGGTTGGTGAAAAGGTTAAGAAAGGCGATGTAATTGCAGACGGTTCAGCTACATTTAATGGTGAACTTGCTCTTGGACGCAATATTCTCGTAGGTTTCGTTCCTTGGAACGGATATAACTATGAGGACGCTGTTCTTATCAGCCAGAGAGTTGTAAAGGAAGATATGTATACTTCCATTCATATTCACGAATTCCAGACAGAAATTCGCGAAACAAAACTCGGTCCTGAAAAGATTACCCGTGATGTTCCTAATACATCAGAAAAAGCACTTGATAATCTTGATGCAGAAGGTATCGTTCGTGTCGGTGCAAAGGTACGTTCCGGAGATATCCTTGTAGGAAAGGTAACTCCTAAATCAGAAACTGAAACAACTCCGGAATTCAAGCTTTTGAACTCAATCTTCGGTGAAAAGGCTAAAGAAGTACGTGATAATTCCCTTAAACTTCCACACGGTGTTCAGGGTGTTGTAATCGGTATTGAACGTCTTAAGAGAAGTGAAGGCGATGAACTTAATCCTGGCGTAGACGAAGTTGTAAAGGTTGTAATTGCAGACAAGCGTAAGCTGGTTGTCGGAGACAAGATGGCCGGTCGTCACGGAAACAAGGGTGTCGTTGCACGTATTCTTCCTGTTGAAGACATGCCGTATCTTGATGATGGAACTCCACTTGATGTTTGTCTTAATCCGCTTGGTGTTCCTTCCCGTATGAATATCGGACAGATTATGGAAAGTGAGCTTGGTCGTGCAGGTATGGTACTTAATGAATGGTACAATTCTCCTGCATTCCAGACACCTTCACAGGAACAGATTGCAGAAAAGCTTGTTGAAGCTGGTCTTTCTCCAGATTGTAAGCAGCTTGTACATGACGGATTTACAGGTGAAACATTTGTAAACCCTATTTTTGTCGGTGTAATTTACTTCATGAAACTTCATCACCTTGTTGATGATAAGATGCATGCCCGTTCAACTGGTCCATACTCACTGGTTACTCAGCAGCCATTGGGTGGTAAGGCACAGTTTGGTGGACAGCGTCTCGGAGAAATGGAAGTTTGGGCTCTTGAAGCATACGGTGCAGCAAATACACTTCAGGAAATGATGACAATCAAATCTGATGATATGAACGGTCGTTCTAAAGTGTATGAATCAATCGTTAAGGGTGATCCTAGTGCTCCTATCGGTGTACCTGAATCATTCAACGTTCTTGTTCAGGAATTGCGCGGTCTTGCTTTGGATTTCACTATTTATGATGACAAGGGCACGCAGATTGCTCTTACTGAGCGTGATCAGGAAATAATTGACAAGTCAAATGCTGGATTTGACAAGGAGAATGAAGATGCGTGACATTCAGGATTTTGCAAGTCTTAAAATCAAGCTTGCTTCACCGGATACGATTCGTAACTGGTCTTATGGCGAAGTAAAAAAGCCGGAAACCATTAATTACCGTACTCTTCGTCCGGAGCGTGACGGTTTGTTCTGTGAACGCATTTTCGGAACTACAAAGGAATGGGAATGTTACTGTGGTAAGTTCAAGAGCATCCGTTATAAGGGTGTAATCTGTGACCGCTGTGGTGTAGAAGTTACTCACTTTAAGGTTCGCCGTGAACGCACAGGTCATATTGAACTTGCAGCTCCTGTAAGCCACATCTGGTATTATCAGGCAGTTCCAAGCCGCATGGGTACACTCCTCGGGCTTAAGGTAGCAGATCTCCGCTCAATCCTGTATTACGAAAAATACATTGTTATTGATCCGGGTGATACAGACCTGAAGAAAAAACAGCTTCTTTCTGAAGATGAATATAATGAAGCTCTTGAGCGCTTTGGTGAAACCTTCACAGCAGGTATGGGTGCAGAAGCAATAAAGACTCTTCTTGAAAACCTTGATCTTGATGCACTTGCAGAAGAACTTCGTGCAAAGATGATTGAAAAAGGTGCAAAGACGGACAAAACTCTTCTTCGCCGCATTGAAATTGTAGAAAATTTCCGTGCTTCCGGAAACAAAGCAAGCTGGATGATTCTTGACGTTGTTCCTGTAATTCCGCCGGATCTTCGTCCTATGGTTCAGCTTGACGGTGGTCGTTTTGCAACTTCTGACCTTAACGATCTTTACCGCCGTGTAATTAACCGTAATAACCGTCTTAAGAGACTTCAGAGCCTTGCTGCTCCTGATATCATTATCCGTAATGAAAAGCGTATGCTTCAGGAATCAGTAGACTCACTCTTTGATAATACAAAGCGTAAGAATCGTGTTGTTAAGGGAGCATCAAGCCGTCCTCTCAAGTCAATTTCTGACATGATTAAGGGTAAGCAGGGTCGTTTCCGCCAGAACCTTCTTGGTAAACGTGTAGACTACTCAGGTCGTTCCGTAATCGTTGTTGGTCCGGAACTTAAGCTCTGGCAGTGCGGTCTTCCTGAAAAAATGGCACTTGAACTCTTCAAGCCTTTCATTATGAAAAAGCTTGTTGATAAGGGTGTAGTATTTAATATTAAAAAGGCAAAGATGCTTGTTGAAAGCGAAGCTACAGAAGTATTCGCAATCCTTGATGAAGTTGTTCGTGAACATCCGGTTATGCTTAACCGTGCTCCTACACTTCACCGTCTTGGTATTCAGGCATTTGAACCTGTTCTTGTTCCAGGAAAGGCTCTTAAGCTTCATCCTCTTGCATGTAAGGCTTTCAACGCCGACTTCGACGGTGACCAGATGGCTATTCACGTTCCTCTTACTCAGGCAGCACAGATGGAATGCTGGACATTGATGCTTTCTGCACGTAACCTTCTTGACCCTGCTAACGGTAAGACTATCGTTGCTCCATCTCAGGACATGGTTCTTGGTATTTATTACATGACTTCCATTAAGCCAAATGCCAAGGGAACTGGAAAATTCTTCAGTTCTGCAGATGAAGTTCGTCTTGCAGCATCAAGCGGCGCAATTGAATGGCAGGCAAAGATTAAGATTCATAAGAACATCCTTAATAAGTGTGTTTCTGGGGATGAAAATCTTGAAGATAAATACATTGAAACTTCAGCAGGACGTCTTGCATTCAATGAATTCATGCCTGAAGAAGTAGATTATCAGAACGATCAGCTTGGTGATAAAAAACTTAAGAAGATGATTGAGGATGTTTATCACAATGAACAGACTTCTGATAAGAAAGTTAAGGCAATGATTTCTGAGTTCTTTGCAGAAAAAGGAAAGCCTTTTGATAAAATTACAGCAGAAGCTCTTGATGAACTTATGGCTGAACCTTCATTCATTAAGAAGATTGAAGTTCTTTACAATAGAGAAACACCTTTTGAAGAATCAAAGCTTCGTAAGCTTATTATCAGTCTTTATGCTACTGACCGTGCATGGCTTACAATTCAGATGCTTGATGCCGTTAAGGCTTGTGGTTATAAAAACGCTACATTCTATGGTGCAACTCTTTCTATGGACGACATTCTTGTTCCTGATATTAAGGTTAAGAAGGTTGAAGAAGCAAATAAGGAAGCAGAAAGAGTTATTAATGAATGGTCAAAGGGATCCATTACTGCTGATGAACGCTATAACCGCGTAACTGAAATCTGGAGTCACGTCAACGACGAACTTACAGAAACTATGTATAAGAACATGGCTGCACATAGAGACGGATTTAATACAATCTACATGATGGCCGATTCTGGTGCCCGTGGTTCTAAGAAACAGATGTCTCAGCTGGCTGCAATGCGTGGACTTATGCAGAAGCCTAACGGAGATATTATTGAACTTCCGGTTAAGTCAAACTTTAAGGAAGGTCTTTCGGTTATTGAGTACTTTATTTCTTCAAACGGTGCCCGCAAAGGTCTTTCAGATACAGCTCTTAAGACAGCCGATGCCGGTTACATGACCCGTCGTCTTGTTGATGTTGCACAGGATGTTGTTGTTAATGAAAAGGACTGCGGTACAATCAACGGTATTGATTACACAGCAATTAAAGACGGTGAAACAGTAGTTGTTCCACTTGCAACAAGAATTGCCGGACATTACACAATTGAACGTGTTATTGACCCTGTATCAGGAGAACTTCTTGCAGATGTAAACCAATACATCGATGAAGCTCTTGCTGCAAAAATTGATAAAGCCGGTGTAGAAAAAGTTAAGCTTCGTACAGTCCTTACTTGTGAAAGCAAGCATGGTATCTGCGTAATGTGCTATGGAAAAGACCTTGCACGTAACAAGATTGTTGAAATTGGTGAAGCTGTAGGTACAATTGCAGCTCAGTCTATCGGACAGCCGGGTACTCAGCTTACACTCCGTACATTCCATACTGGTGGTGCGGCTGATACTTCTTCTGAAGACAACCATATTACAATGAAGTATCCGGTTTACATTGAAAGCGTATCCGGAACACACGTAGAAACAAAAGAAGGTAACTGGCTCTTCACACGTCGTGGTTCTATGATAGTTACAAAACTTTTCAATAAGTATGACGTTCCGTCTGGAGCAGAAGTTCTTGTTGAAGATGGTGCCCGTGTTCGTAAGGATACTCCTGTTATCAGAAATGGTTCTAAAGAAGAAGTTGCTTCAGATAACGGACGCATTATCCTTAAGGGCAAAGTTATGTACCTTGTAAGTAATGATCAGAAGGTTGAGATTTCCAACGGTTCGAAGATTTATGCCGCATACGTTAATGCAGACTGTGTTGCAGATGCAAATGTTCCTGTCGGTGAATTTGATCCGTTCAGTGAGCCTATTATTGCTGAAGTTTCAGGATACATTCACTATGAAGACATTATTCCGGGTGTAACACTGGAAGAACATACTGATATTCAGACTGGTAATACAGAACGTCATATCAGTGATCTTCATCTTGATGTAAAACAGCCTCGTCTTATCATTAGTGATGAAGATGGTAACGAACTTGGTAGTTATCACCTTCCGGCTGGAGCTCTTCTCCTTGCAGAAGATAAACAGTCTGTTGAAGCAGGATTTGTTCTTGCTAAGCTTCCTAAGGCAGCTGCAAAAGCTAACGATATTACTCTCGGTCTTCCACGTGTATCAGAATTGTTTGAAGCACGTAAACCAAAGAACCCTGCCGTAATTTCACAGATTACTGGTGAAGTAAGTTTCGGTAAGGTTGTTAAAGGTAAGCGTACTGTTATCGTAACTGATGAATACGGTAAGCAGTTCAACCACCTTGTTCCTATGACAAAGCGTCTTCTTGTACGTGATGGTGATAAAGTTGAAGCCGGAGAAAAACTTTGTGACGGATCAGTAGATGCACATGACGTACTTAATGTACTCGGTGAAGATGCTCTTCAGAACTTCCTTATGGATGAAATCCAGGGCGTTTACCGTGCACAGGGTGTAGATATTAACGACAAGCATATCGGTGCAATTATCCGCCAGATGCTTAAGAAAGTAGAAATTGTTAATGTTGGTGATACAAGATTTATCTTTGGTCAGCAGGTTGACAAGTATACATTCCGTGAGGAAAATGCAGAGGTTATTGCAAAAGGTGGACAGCCTGCCGTTGCACGCCCTATGTTCCAGGGTATTACAAAGGCAGCTCTTGCTACTGATTCCTTTATTTCTGCATCTTCATTCCAGGAAACAACCCGTGTTCTTACAAATGCTGCTATTGCAGGTTCCGTTGATCATCTTCGCGGTCTTAAAGAGAATGTTATCATCGGACATATGATTCCTGCAGGAAGCGGTATGAGACAGTACCACAACATCAAGCTTACAGATAAATCAAATGTAGACCTTGATGCAAAGATGGAAGAGATTCTTGAACTTCGCAGACAGGAAGAACTTGAAGCTCATCCTGAAGAAGTAATGTACGGTCCTGAAGATACAGCAGGAATGGATGACTAATTCATTAAATTCAGGGGGAATTCCAGAAATTCTATTGACGAGTTCCCTCTGAATTTAGTAAACTTTCGGCACTCTAATAGTTAAATCCCGGGAGTGCTGCCCGGAAAATATAGGAGAATAGGCGATGCCTACAATTAATCAGTTAATTCGTAAAGGTCGTCAGTCAGCTGCAAACAGAACTAAAGCTCCCGCACTTCAGTCTTGTCCGCAGAAACGTGGTGTTTGTACACGTGTAATGACTATGACACCTAAAAAGCCTAACTCAGCTCTTCGTAAGATTGCTCGTGTTAGACTCTCAAATGGTATTGAAGTTACTGCATACATTCCAGGTATTGGACATAACTTGCAGGAACACTCTGTAGTATTGGTACGCGGTGGACGTGTAAAGGACCTTCCTGGTGTACGTTACCATATTATCCGCGGTACAAAAGATACTCTTGGTGTAGACGGACGCAAACGCGCTCGTTCTAAGTACGGTGCTAAGAAACCTAAGGCATAATAAGAAGGAGGATTACTATGGGAAGACATAAGAAATCAGTAAATCGTCCGGTTATGCCAGATGAAAAATATAACAGCGTTGTAATCGCTAAATTTGTTTCACGTATGATGCTTGATGGTAAGAAACAGACTTGCCAGAAGATTATCTACGAAGCATTAGACAAGCTTAAGGCAAAGACAGACAAGGATCCTCTTGAAGTATTCCTTAAGGCTCTTGACAATGTAAAACCAATGGTAGAAGTAAAAAGCCGCCGTGTAGGTGGTGCTACATATCAGGTACCTATCGAAATCCGTGATGCTCGTCGCGAAGCTCTTGCTATGAGATGGATGATTGGTGCTGCACGCAGCCGCTCAGGCCGCGGAATGGCAGAAACTCTTGCTGCTGAATTGTTTGATGCATTCAACAACACAGGTTCTGCTTACAAGAAGAAGGAAGATACACACAAGATGGCAGAAGCAAACAAGGCTTTTGCTCACTATCGCTGGTAGAATTACCTTCTTTTTTGAATACCCGTTCTGCTTTATGCTGAGCGGGTTTTTTTATTTTAAATTCGTAGTTGTATTTGGTGTGAATTTTTACAGGAATGATTTTTTTATTGAAATATTCTTTAAAATATTATTTTTTTATATTACATTTATAAAAAAGGAGGCATGATAAAAAGTACTGCGCTGTATTTTTATCATTTGTAGTTGTATTTTAAAGCCTGCAGCTGCTTTTTTTCCGTATAGGCTTTATTAAGGAGAATGGTTTATGAAGACTAGAGTTGGATTTGCAGCATTTTTAACTGTTTGTGCGGCTTCGGCTGTATTTTCCTGCAGCAGCG
Source organism: Treponema rectale (assembly GCF_014202035.1). Classification (NCBI taxonomy): domain Bacteria; kingdom Pseudomonadati; phylum Spirochaetota; class Spirochaetia; order Treponematales; family Treponemataceae; genus Treponema; species Treponema rectale. The sequence goes on along the minus strand of NZ_JACHFR010000002.1, from coordinate 25,385 downwards.
AATCATCAAAGAACGTTCAGAGAGTGTTGTGTGATGATTATAGAAAAGCAATGCGTGATTTCGTAATACAAATTTCTGATACAGCACGCAAAGTTGATTCTGATTTTATAGTCATTCCTCAAAATGGTCAGAATGTTGCCTGGGATGATGATGCAGAAGAGCTTGAGCCTGATTCTTCATATTTTAATGCGATTGATGGCTGTGGAAGAGAGGATACTTTTTATGGTATGAATTCTTCCTATGATATTGCAGACGGAGAGAAAACTCCTGAAAATCTGTCTGCTGAAATTCAGGAAATGTGTGATGTTTATGTGAATGCCGGACTTGTGGTTTTATCAACTGATTACACTAAAGCTGTTACGCAGAATATCGAGGATTCCTTCAGCAAAAATGCAGCCAGGGGGTATATTTCTTTTGCTGCAACAGAGAGAAATCTGAATGTCATCCCTGATTATGAACCATATAACAAAAATACTTCTGATATAAAGAAACTGTCTGATGCAAAGAATTTTCTCTATATTATAAATCCTGATGATTACAATAAAGAAACTTTTATTTCGGCTTTGAAAGAAACTGATTATGATGTAATTATAATGGATCTTTTTATAACGAATAATCAGTTGTCTAAAGAGGATATCGATGCATTAAAAACAAAGAAAAATGGAGGTTCCCGCCTTGTAATATGTTATATGAGCATCGGAGAAGCAGAGGATTACCGCTGGTATTGGAGTCAGGTAGAGGAAAAGTATCTTTATGAAGAAAATCCCGAGTGGAAGGGAAATTATAAAGTGTGTTACTGGGATCCGGACTGGCAGAAAATAATTTGCGGAGAGAATGGCTATCTTTCTAAAATTCTTGACTCTGGTTTTGACGGTGTGTATCTGGATATTATAGATGCGTTTGAATATTTTGAAGAAAAAGGAACTCTTTAGAGTTATTGTATGATTGTAAGGCGGCAGAGAATGCCGCTTTTTTTTATTGAGGGGGTAGTACAAACCCTCAAAACGGCGAAGTCAAGGCTTTAAGCGTTAGCGTGCCTTGACTCGACGTATTATTTTAAACTAAGTTCATAGAAGAAAAGACACTTTTGTTGAATAACTTGAATAAAAGTGCTAAATTATCGAATTATGACTGCAAATGAATTACGCTCAAAATATATTGAGTTTTTTAAATCAAAAAATCATGCTGTTATTTCCGGACAGAGTTTGATTCCGGAGAATGATCCTTCTGTTTTATTTACAACTGCGGGTATGCATCCGCTTGTTCCTTATCTTCTTGGAGAAAAGCATCCTGCCGGAACTCGTCTTACGGATTATCAGAAATGTGTACGTACCGGTGATATTGATGAAGTTGGAGACCCGTCGCATCTTACATGTTTTGAAATGCTGGGAAACTGGTCTCTGGGTGATTATTTCAAAAAAGAATCTATATCTTTTTCTTATGAATTCCTTACAAGCAAGGAATGGCTTGGACTTGATCCGCGTAAGATTTCGGTAACAGTTTTTGCCGGTGATGAAAATGCACCTCGTGATGAAGAAGCTGCTTCTGTATGGAAGTCAGTGGGTATGCCTGAGGATAAAATTGCATATCTTCCTGCAAGTGATAACTGGTGGGCTGCCGGTCCTACAGGTCCATGCGGTCCTGACACAGAAATTTTCTATTGGGTTGGAGAAGGACTTCCTCCTGAAGGTTCCAATAAAGGTACGGATTCTGCAAACTGGATGGAAATATGGAACAATGTTTTCATGCAGTTTAATCGTGTAGACGAAAAGACTCTTGAGCCTCTTCCGAAGAAAAATGTTGATACCGGAATGGGTCTTGAACGTACTAACTGTATTCTTCAGGGAAAGACTTCTGTTTATCTTACTGAGGTTTTCCAGCCTATCATTCAGAAAATAGGTGAACTTGCAGACGGTTATGTTTATGGTACTGATTCAGAAAAAGATAAGAGTGTTCGTATTATTGCAGATCATAGCCGTGCATCAGTATTTATTCTCGGTGATCAGAAGGGTGTAAGCCCTGATAGAGTTGGTGCGGGTTATGTACTTCGCCGTCTTATCCGCCGTGCTGTTCGTCATGGAATGAAACTTGGAATTGAGAAGGCATTCCTTGCAGAAGTTGCACAGGTTGTAATTGATAATTTCAAGAATGCTTATCCTGAACTTGAGCAGAATGCAGCTAAGGTATTTAAGGAACTTACTGCAGAAGAAGAAAAATTCCGTCTTACTCTTAAGAAGGGTGAGGCAGAATTCCAGAAGCTTCTTCCAAATCTTATGAAGAATCCTAAAAAGATTATTAGTGGAAAAGTTGCTTATAATCTTTATGAAACATATGGTTTCCCTCTGGAACTTACTCAGGAACTTGGAGCAGAAAACGGATTTACTGTTGATGTAGAAGGATTCCGTGAGGCTGAAAAAAAGCACCAGGAAGCAAGTAAGACTGCTGAGGCCGGAAAGGCAAAAGGCGGTATTGCAGAGCAGTCTGATGTTGCAACGAAGTATCATACAGCAACACATCTTCTCCAGCAGGCACTGGTTAATGTTTTAGGTGATCAGGTTGCGCAGAAGGGGTCAAATATTAATAGTGAACGTATGAGGTTTGACTTTACTTTTGAACGTCCTATGACTAAGGAAGAAATTCAAAAAGTAGAAGATATTGTAAATGAAAAAATCAAGGAAGATCTTCCTGTAACAATGGAAGTTATGCCTCTTGATGCAGCAAAGGCTGAAGGTGCCAGAGCTTTGTTTACTAATAAATATGGTGAAGATGTAAAGGTTTATACGATTGGCCGTGATCCTAAAACTGACTGGTTCAGTAAGGAAGTATGCGGTGGACCTCATGTTCAGCATACGGCACAGATTGGTGACTTTAAGATTCAGAAGGAACAGTCTTCTTCTGCTGGTGTCCGCCGTATTCGTGCAGTTATTTCCGGAGGACTTCCGCTGGATAAATAACTGAAGCCTTTTAATTAATCTGTAACGTTTTAATTTTAAGGTGTTTTATTTATTAAAAAGAGGATTGTTATGAAACGTTTTGCTTTAGGATTAGCCTTTATTTTTGGTATGGCAGTAAGTGCCTTTGCCCAGAATGATTTACAGCCACTTGCCGTAGTTAAGCTCAGCAAGCCTGAGACTATTACTGTAAAAACGCTTAAGGCTCGTGTAAATTTTGTTCTTAAACAGTATGAACCATACGGAATGACAGAACTGTCGCTTGAGCAGAAAAAAGAAGTACTTGAAAATCTTATTACTGAAAAACTTATTAATCAGGCAGCTGCAAAAGATGGTCTTTCTATTACTGATTCGCAGGTTAATGAGCAGTTTCTTAAGACTTTCAGTCAGCAGCTTGGTCAGAATGTAACAGAGGCTCAGCTTAATGATCTTATCAAACAGCGTACAGGTAAATCTCTGGATGAATATCTTAAAGAAAACAGCGGAATGAATACTGCAGAATATAAGGCTTATCTTAAAAATCAGATTATTGCCCAGCAGTATGTTCTTAAACAGAAGCATGATGCCATTGCAGGGGTACAGGCATCTGATGAAGAAATCAGAAAAGCCTATGAAATGAATAAGGCAACCTTTGTATGGAATGATATGGTTCGTCTTTTCCTTGTTATGGTTCCAAAAGATTCTGATGCAGCAAATGCAAAGAAAACTGCAATGGATCTCAGGGCTTCTTATGAGAAAAAACCGGCAACTGCAGCTAATGATATTAAGAATTCTGAAAAGAATGGAACTGCATATAGGGCAGGTGACATAATCGTTCAGAAAACTTCCCAGCAGGCACAGCAGCTTGGCTGGAATTATGATAAGATTCTTGAACTTTTTGGTAAGGAAACCGGTTATCTTAGTGAAATTACAGAAACTGACAGGGATTTTCAGTTTTATGCTGTTCTTAAGAAATATGATGCAAAAATGCTTGGAATCAGCGATGTAGTTCAGCCGGAAAGCAACGTGACTGTGTATGAGTATATAAAAGAAAACCTTACTTCACAGAAGCAGAATCAGTATTTTTCTCAGGCAGCAAAAGATGTTGGAAAGGAACTGGATACAGCTGCAAATGTAGAACGTAAGAAGACAGGTGAAGCTTTGGATAAGCTTCTTGACTGGTAGCAGGAGAAAAACGTGTCTAGAAGAAAAGGTAGAATACTTGCATTCCAGGCTTTGTATACACACGATCTTGTTAAGAAACCCCTTGAGGAGTTGCTTAAGTTTGATTGGGACAAGGCTGATGAAATAGATACAGAAGGTGATGAAGAGTCTTCTAAAGATAATGCTTCCAGAGAAGATTCTTATGATTATGCCCGTATTCTTATTGCCGGAACCATAAATCATCTTGAAGAAATTGATGCTATCATTCAAAGTCATTTGAGTGAAAAATGGACGATGGAAAGACTTAACAAGGTAGCACTTGCAGTAATGCGCATAAGTGTTTTTACTTTGCTTAATCAAAAGGAGATATCTCCTTCCATTGTTATAAACGAAGCAGTTGCAATTGCAAAGGACTTCGGAGCTGAAGATTCATACAAGTTTATCAATGCAGTTCTTGATAAGATAAGTAAAGAGACAGCTTCTTGAAAAAAATATTTTTGATATTTATAGCGGCAGTTTTTATATTGCCGCTTTTTAATTCCTGTTCATCTCATTCAAAATCTGTTTCCCTTACGGCGATTCTTGAGCAGGTTGACATATATATTTCTTTAAATAATTCATCAGAAGCGTATTCGTTATTAAAACAGGCAGAAAAATCAGCTTCAACCTATTTTGAGCGTCTTGGAGTATACAAGCGTTATATTATTCTTGGAGATAAGAAAAAGGCCGTTAGCGTTCTTTCTGAGGCTCTGAAAGATTTTCCTGATAACAATCAGATCCGGGCCGTGTACGTTCAGTTCCTGCTGGATGAAGGAAAAACAAAGGAGGCAGTTAAGGCAGCAAAAAAGCTTGACGGTACGGAATATTCCTCTCTGTATGCAGAAAGTTCACTTAAGCTGCTTCTGGATGAAAAAAATCCTGATGCTTTTAAAGATTCAAGCCTTATAAATGTTTATATTGAGGCATGGAAAGGCTCTGGAGATTCTGTGTGGCTCAGAAACGGAGCGCTTCTTTATCTTAGGGACGGAAAATTTTTGGAAGCTGCGGAACTTTATCCGGAAAATGTATTCGGCAAAACTGATGTTTTATTCTGGCAGAAAGTTCTTTATGATGCAGGTGATTATGTAAGAAGTGCAGCTGCAGGTGAATGTGAGGCAGTATTTGATGATTATCCTTCTCTTGAAGAACACCTTATGCTCTTGTCTGATTGTTACCATGTTTTGAATTATGAAGAAAATGAAAGTGCATGCCGTAGAGAGCTGATAGACAGGGCAGAGGCTTTGAATATTCTTCCTGATGAATTTAATGAAAATCTTGCAAAGTGCTACATGAATGATGCATTGTATTGTGCTTCAAAAGGTGATGCGGCAGGAGAATTTGCAGGTATAAACTATCTGCTGTCAGTAAACTCCTGTTATGTTCCGGCACTGGCTTTGTATGCACAGGAAGCTTTTGACAGTAAGCCCTATACAGAAGACCGCCTTATGCAGGAATTGAGGGATTCCGGGCTAAAGACACTAAAAATGGAAGAAAATGATTTAAGACCCCGGGCTTCCGTTGATATTGCAATATATAGAATTGAAAATGCTCTGGCTCAGTCTGATAGTGCAGCCCTGAAAGTTCTTTATCATTCTGTACTGAATAAAAAAAATACTTCTGATGGAAAAGAGCAGCGTTCATCTAAGGTGTGGGAATTTCTTGAGCAGAATGAACTTGGAAAAAATCTTTATCCGCCGGAAATTGTTGATTATGCTGTGGGAATGCTTATTCATGAAAATTCTGCGGATACTGCCCAGCTGATATTTGACAGGAATATTGAAGCTGTATACGGAAAGGATTTTATAATCGCAGATAACATAGAAAAAATGCGCCGTAATGAACTGGTATATGCTGCCTGGTTTGCCTGTCGGGATGGAAATGCTGATATTGCAGAAAAAATATACGATTTTTTGAATTCAAGATATGGAAAACAGGTGACTTCTCTGGTAAATCTTTCTGTTATTTATGCAGGAACTTTCAGGGAAGAAAAAGCTGTGGAGGCGTTAAGCGAGGCTTCTTCCATTGCTGCAGATTCTTTTACGAAATCAGAGATTCTTTACAGGATGGGACGTTTAAGTGATTCTCTTGGAGATACAAAGAATGCCGTTCGTTCCCTTCAGTATGCCCTTCAGCTTAATCCGGGGAATAACAAAGCCAGGCTTTTACTGAAAAATGTCCTTAATTAGCACAGTATTTTTATAAAAAAATTTGACTTAGGAATGAGATTTTATTACATTGTCAGTAAATGATGTTTTAAAAATTATTTGGAGGTAGATATGAAAATCAGACCATTGGCAGACAGAGTACTTGTAAAACAGGTTGCTGCAGAAACAAAAACTGCAAGCGGACTTATTATTCCTGATACAGCACAGGAAAAAACACAGCAGGCTGTGGTAGAAGCTGTTGGCCCTGGAACTGAAAAAGATAAAATCACTGTAAATGTAGGTGATAAGATTCTGTATGATAAATATGCAGGAACAAATCTTAAAGTTGACGGGGATGATTATCTTATCCTTAAAATGAGCGATATTATTGCCGTAGTTGAATAATCGTGTCATTCTGATACATCGAAATTGTAAATTTATAAAAGTGGGTCTTTTTGACTCACTTTTTTTATTATCCTGCTGTGTCATTGTCGTGTTTGACTCTGCTGATATTATTTATTCATGATTTTTTGAATAAAGTTACTTTTTCTGTTCCAAAATTCATTTTATTTCAGTGCAGATTTTTACTGAATTCAAATTTTTTTGATTCATTTTGCATCATTTTTTCCTGAATATCGGGATATAAAATAAATAATCATTTTTTCAATTTGTTGGCATGATTCTTGCTATATTAATTATTGATATCAGGAGGCTGTTATGTACAACGAATTATCAATCATGAACTCTTACATTAAAGATATTGCCCGCATTCCGCTTTTAACTGCAGAAGAAGAGAAAGAACTTGCTGTAAAAGCTGCTTCCGGAGATAAAGCTGCAAAGAATAAACTTATAAATGCAAACCTCCGTTTTGTAATAAATATTGCCAAACAGTTCATTCATCGTGGAATGGAACTTGAAGACCTTGTGAGTGAAGGAAATGTTGGACTTATAATTGCTGTAGATCATTTTGATGTAAATAAAGGATTCCGCTTTATTTCGTATGCAGTATGGTGGATTCGTCAGACAATTCTTAAAGCTCTTAGTGAAAAATGCCGTCCTATAAGGCTTCCGATGAATAAGGCAGATGACCTTGTTCGTATTGAAAAGGCCCGTAAGATGCTCGGTTCAAAACTTTCTGAGGAAGAGGAATTTGCTGAAGTTGCCCGCATGCTTGAACTTGATCCGTCTTATGTAAAGGAAATGGTTGAGATTTCCCGTGAAATGCTTAGCCTTGATGCAGAGATTACTACAGACGGTGCAGTTAAATCCTTTGGAGAAACTGTTGAGGATAAACGTTATGCTGCTCCGGAAGAAGAAGCTTTGAATTCATGCATGAAGTCTGATATTTCTAAAGTTCTTTCATCCCTTAAGCCGAATGAAGAGCGTGTTCTCCGCATGAGATACGGACTTAATGGTGTTAAGCCGATGTCTCTTAAGGAAGTCGGAAAACATTTTAATCTTACCCGTGAAAGAATCCGTCAGATTGAACAGAGTGCCATCAAGCACATGAGGGTTCCTGGAAAACTTTCAAAGCTCAGCTCTTATGTTGCTTAATGCATCATAGCGTGCAATTTTGAGGATTTCTTTGTCGCGGTTTAAATCTGCGATTCCCAGTGTCAGATAACCTGATTGAATGGTTCCGGTAACTTCACCGGGACCTCTTATTTTTAAATCCTCTTCTGCTATTTTAAAGCCGTCTGTTGTTTCGTGAAGAACTTTCATACGTTTGATTCCATCTTGAGATATGTTTTTTCCATAAATGAGAAAACAGTAAGACTGTAAGTCGGAACGTCCGACTCTTCCTCTTAACTGATGGAGTTCAGCAAGTCCGAATCTGTCTGCATGTTCAATAACGATACATGTAGCATTTGCCACATCTACACCGACTTCAACAACAGTTGTTGCGATTAAAACCTGAATTTTTCCTGTCTTGAAGTCATCGAGAATCTGTTTCTGTTCGTCTTCGTCTATTTTTCCATGTATGAGTGCGCATGTGAATTCCGGATAGACTTGAGTGTTTAAGAAAGAAAACATTTCTGAAGCAGATTTCAGGTTTTTGTCATCAGATGTATTTTCTCCTGATTCTTCTGAAATCCGCGGATATACGAAATATGCCTGATGTCCCTGCCTGAGTTGTTTTCGCACTTCTTCATATACGTTATTTTCGTGGCCCATGACAGTCAGGTATGTTCTTACACTTTTTCTTCCTTCCGGCATGGTTTTAATTATACTTATGTCCAGATCGCCAAATACCGTAAGTGCGAGAGTTTGAGGAATAGGAGTTGCACTCATCATCAGAACGTCTGGAGTATGCGTTTTTGTACCGTTTGAAATTCTGCCCCGGTCTATAATTGATTCACGCTGGGCTACACCAAACCGGTGCTGTTCGTCTATTACAGCGAGATGCAGGTTTTTGTATTCCACACCTTTGCTGAAGAGTGCATGAGTTCCAATTATAAGATTGATTGTACCTTCTTTAAGTGCAGCTAAAAGTGGCTGCCGGCTTTTAGATTTTAGATTTCCCGTAAGGAATGCAACTTTAATTCCCAGAGGTTCAAGAAGTTTTGCTGCATTTTCTGCATGCTGGCGTGCCAGCAATTCTGTCGGGGCAAGAAAAGCACATTGTCCGCCATAATTTATTACCCGGACACATATAAAAAAAGCTGTCAGGGTTTTTCCACTGCCGACATCTCCCTGAAGAAGCCGCTGCATTGAAAATGGAGTGCCCGTTATTTTTTCCGGAGAGTTTATTAAAGAATTTCTGTCTGCGGCACTTTTATCTATGTCTTCATTCATCTGTTGAATGACTTTCATCTGATCTGCCGTAAGTTCAAAGGGTAGCCTTCTGTATAGTTCCAGCTGAAGGGGAGACAGGCTTTTTTCAAAGTCTGAGTTTTTATCCGGAGTAGAAAAATATGCGGCGCCATTGTTTTCTAAATAAGAGGTTTCTGTATCATCAGGAAGTTTTCCCCGGTGTCTTAGTGCACGCAGGAGCATTTTGTATTCGAAGTTATAAAGTTCTTCGTAAATTAAAGTCTGCCTGGCCTGCATTGCTTCCTGTAAAGTTTCCGGTTCATGAATTTTTTGAATCGCCTGGGATTTTGTCAGCAGGTGCCGTTCCTTAATTGTGTGGTCAGGAAGATCATTTTCCAAAGCCTTTGCATACTGACGTAATGACTGGGATATGGCTTTTCTGTAGTTTTTTTGTGAAAGCCCTTCTGTGAGAGGATAAACGGAGAGAACTTTACTGCCAGGAACCGCAGCTTCTTCGTATTCGGATAATTCACCTTCATCTGCAATTTTTTCTGCTTCAAATGCAGATGACTGAAGCTGGCCGTATTTTATTTCGAATTTTCCCGTAACGCTTATGATGCTTCCTTCAGGAAGTGATTTTTGTAGAAACGGGCGGTTAAAGGCAATCAGCCATGCTGTAGCAGTGCCGTCGGTTACTGCAATTTTAAGATTTCTCATGCGGCCATATCCAAACCATTCATGAGCCGTTACTTTGCATATGGTGTGGACTTTAGGATAAACAGAAAATTCTGCAAGCGAAACTTTTTTTGTCCTGTCTTCGTAATCTCTTGGAAATACTTGAAGAAGATCTGCAACCGTAAAAATCCCAAGTCGTGCAAACTGTCTGGCTGCAGCTGGTCCTACACCAGAAAGAGATTCAATTGTATTTTTTAAATCCTGAAGTTTCATCGGCAGGAGTATTCCTCAATTTTTATTATCAGAATGTGCTGAGAATTCCTGTCAGCAGTGTAATAATGATGCCTCCTGTTATGTTCATGAGGACTAAGACAATTATGGCAGTTATAAGTGCTGTTCTGTAACGGAGTGTTCTTCCAAATGAAAACGGTTTTGAAAACATGTAGATTATTTTTGATATCTGATAATCCAGTTGTGTGAGTATCGGAGAGTCAGATCTTGCGCTTTCACCTTTAAGGAAAACAATTACAAGTCTTACAATCAGCATAATGATTAGAAAAATGAGTATTGAACTTAAAACAGCCCAGATTGAAGAGATCAAAAGTGCAAGTAAAAGTCCGGGTCTGAATGCTCTGAATTGAGACATACTGTTAAGTACGGATGAGGCGGCTCCCAGAAGACATAGCCCTAAAGCCGGGGTAAAATCAAAACCTGCAATTATGAGGAACCGGAATTTCTTGAAAAAGTTAAGGTAAGGACTGCAGACTCTCGAAAGAAACCTTACGGCTCCGTTATAGCCTATGCCCGGAATCCAGGTAAGTATGATGTAGGCAAAGCAGAGAATAGTATAGAGGTTTACAAGTGCTGCAAGAAATCTGAAAATACTCATTTGTTCTCCTGAGTGTTATTCTACCCATGCGTCTTCAACCAGATCGATATCCTTTACTTTCTGAAGAAAATCAGGGTTTGACGGTGCAGACATCTGAGGGTTTGCTTTAACAATGTAAGATGTATTGTCTACATCTACATGAAAATATACTGAACAATTACCCTGTACGCCAAATAAAAAATCTTTCAGCTGAGTAATTTCCTGGGGACTTGAATAGTTCTTGCTGTTTATTTTTATGTGCAGCTGCGTTATTGATTTTACTTTCAGGGATTCTATGTTTTCAAGAGAATCTACAAGGAATGAAGCTTTTTCTGATTCACCGTCAGTCCTTAAGTCTGCTTTTCCTTTGAGGGCATATACCTTTCCGTCTTCAAGCTTATCATGCAGTTGTTCCCATACGTTTGGAAAGAAGGTTAAGTCCATGTCACCCTTGAAATCTGAAAGCTTTGCAAATGCCATAGGTTTGCCTTTTTTTGTTATTATGGATCTTATTCCCTGAATCATACCTATTGCAATGTAGGATGCTCCGGCATTTCTTGCCTGCCACTGATTTCCTCCGGACGTGATTGCATCTTTCAGGGATTTAGTTTCTTTTGCAGCACGCATGAGCGTATCGCTGGAAACTGTAGCACTGTTTTCTATAATGCTTCTCCAGTCATCAAGGGGGTGTCCGGAAACGAAACAGCCTATGAGTTCCTTTTCCATGTTGAGAAGTTCCATTTTAGGCAGTTCTTCTACTTCTTCCCATTTGAAATCTGCAAATTCCTTGATACCTGCATCTTCAAAAAGACTGGCCTGTCCGTTTTCTGAGCCAAGATGCTTTTTCTGTTCATATTCAATTGCCCTTTCATAGTTTAATATAAGGGTTGCACGGTTTTTATCGAGTTTGTCAAAGCCTCCTGTTTTTATGAGGACTTCAATAGCTTTTTTGTTTACGGCAAGTTTAGGTCCCGGAGCTTTTTCTGATTCATCTTCAGGAATTTCATCTTTAAGAAAGAGGACTCTGTCTAGAAAATCTATAAAATCTTTGTAAGGACCGTTTTTTTCTCTTTCATGAACAATTGCTTCAGAAGCTCCGTTTCCCATTCCTTTAATACCGCGGAGACCGAAAATTATGTGTCCGTCAACTACGTCAAAGTCAGAATCACTTCTGTTTACGTCAGGAGGATCTACTGGAATACCCATTCTTCTTGATTCTTCGATGTATGCAGGAAGACCGTCTGTTGAAGTAATTTCATTGATAAGGTTTGCGGCCATGAATTCAGCAGGATAGTTTGCCTTAAGCCATCCTGTTCGATAGGCAAGAACAGAGTAGGCTGCCGCATGTGATTTGTTAAAACCGTATCCGGCAAACGGAACCATAATATCAAAAATTTCTTCAGCGTGTTTTGCTTCAAATCCTTGTTTTACGGCACCTTCAACAAATTCTTTTTTCTTTCCCATCATTACTTCAGGTTTCTTTTTTCCCATGGCACGGCGAAGCATGTCTGCTCCACCAAGAGAAAAGCCTGCAATTTTTTGGGATACCTGCATAATCTGTTCCTGATAAACCATGACACCATAAGTTTCCTTAAGGATTCCTTCAAGGCATGGATCAGGATAGTGGATTGTTTCCGGTTTCCATTTTCCGTCGATATAATTCGGAATGTAATTCATAGGTCCCGGACGGTAAAGAGCGTTAAGGGCTACCAGGTCTTCAAGCTTTTCCGGCTGAAACTGGCGGAGGATTTTCTGCATTCCGGGACTTTCAAACTGGAATACCGCTACAGAGTCTCCTCTTTTAAAGAGGTCGAATGTTTTTGCATCAGTTTCGCTGACTTTATCACAGTGAAATTCCGGTTCACCTTCCTTTCTGTGCTTGTTTATGATTCGTTCTGCATAACGGATCAGGGAAAGAGTCTTTAATCCAAGGTAGTCAAATTTAACAAGTCCGCATGGTTCAATAATATCCATTGTATACTGAACGCCGACTTCACCGGTCTTAGGATCCTGAAAAACCGGAGCCCAGTTAGGAAGTGCCGTAAGTCCGATAACCATACCGGAGGCATGAAGACCTGTGTTGCGGTTTACGTTTTCCAGTTTTTCAGCTATGTCAAACAGACGTTCGTATTTCGGATCATGACGGTATTGGGCAAGCTGTCCGCCGCCTTCTGAAGCAGGAAATTTTTCTGTTTCCTGAAAGGCATCCTTAAGTTTTGCTTTAGGAGAATCAGGAACTAAGCTTTTTAACATGTTTACTTCTGACAGAGGAATGTTCAGTACGCGGCCAACATCTGCAATTACCTGTTTTGGTTTAAGCGTACCGAAAGTTACGATATGTCCTACCTGAGGATCTCCGTAAAGATCTCTGGTATGCTGAATTATGTCCTGTCTGTAGTCGAAGTCCATGTCAACGTCAAAGTCCGGCATGGAAACACGTTCAGGATTAAGGAAGCGTTCAAAAATAAGCTTGAATCGGAAAGGGTCAATATCTGTAATTGTCAGACAGTAGGCTACAAGGGAACCTGCTCCTGAACCACGCCCCGGACCTATAGGGATATATGGCTTGGGCCTGTTGTTTACATTGTCCCAGGTGGATTTAGACCAGTTGATGAATTCCCATACGATCAGGAAGTAGCCTGAAAATCCCATTTTGAAGATGATTCCCAGTTCATATTCTGCACGCTGTCGTATTTCCGGAGTTATTTCAGGATATCTGGCCCGCAGTCCTTTTTCTACAAGATAGCGGACGTAATCATCCTGGTTTTTTGTATAGTCATCTCCATGTGTCTGGAATTCTTTAGGAAGTTCAAATCGTGGAAGACAGTCTTTTAATTCCTGGGTTTTATACTGATGAATGGTAAGATTGCACATATTTGCAATCTTTATCGTGTTTTCAATCATTTCCGGATAATCCGGAAAAAGCTGCCTCATCTCTTCTTCAGTTTTAAAATACCATTCACTTCTGCCTTCTCCCATTGTAAGGTGCGGCTGATCCAGCAGCTGCTTGAATCCAATGCAGCGTAATGCATCCTGTGCCTCGGCGTCATCTTTTTCAACATAGTGAATGTCGTTTGTAACAACCATGGGAATATCCAGCTCTTTTGCCAGCTTTATGAGCATAGGAGCAACACGTTTCTGGTCCTCGAGTCCGTGATCCTGAAGTTCGATATAGTAATGGTCAGGTCCAAAAAGGTTTTTATATTTCAGGGCAACTTCCCTTGCTTCTTCTTCCCTGCCAGCCATAAGAAGCTGAGGAATTTCTCCCTGAATGCATGCGCTGAGACAGATGAGGCCTTCATGATATTTTTCAAGCAGTTCCCAGTCTATGCGCGGTTTTCCTCTGTAAAGTCCTTCTGTAAATGCAATTGAAGAAAGCCAGCTCATGTTTTTGTATCCGGTTTCATTTTCGCAGAGGAGAATCAGGTGAAAATAGTGGCATCCTTTTCCGTTTTTACCATAAGGAGCATCTTTTTTTTCAAGGTGGCTTCCGTATGCAACGTAAAATTCTTCTCCGACAATAGGATTTATACCGTTTGCATGGCAGATATGTTCAAAGTTAAGGACCCCGAACATGTTTCCGTGATCAGTAAGGGCAAGCGCCGGCATGTTGAGTTTTTTTGCTTTTGCAATAAGCTTGTCCAGTTTTGCACAGCTGTCCAGAAGGGAATAGTCTGAATGAACATGAAGGTGTACGAAATTTGATACCGGAGTTCCTTCCGGGGCGGGGTCAAAAATGTGTATATCTGCCATAGTCCGGCAATTATAGCAGTTTTTTATTTTGAATTCATCTGTTACACTGAAAATATGAAGCATGTAAGTAAAAAATTTGTTCTGCTTCCGGCAGCTGCAGTTTTATTTTTTTCCTGTTCTTCAGAAAGGGAAGCCTCTTTGAGTTTTATGGCCATGGATACCTTCATGACTTTAAAGTGCCGTGCTGAAGAGCCTGAAAAACTTAATCAGGAAGTAAAAGCAGAAGTTGAGCGGCTGGAGGCATTGTTTTCAGTTACTGATTCTCAAAGTGATTTTTACAGGGTGAACGATGCTGCGGAATATCCGGTTATTGTAAGCGACAGTACCCGTGACCTTCTGGAACTGTCTGTTAAGTATTCTGAACTTACGGACGGGGCTTTGGATATAACCATGTATCCTGTTCTTCGTGAATGGGGATTTACTAACGGAAATTATCATGTTCCGTCTTCCGATAAGATAGATTCGCTTTTAAAGAATGTCGGATACAAGAATCTGAAGCTGGACGGGAATTTTATAACGCTGAAAGAAGGACAGATGCTTGATCCTGGTGCCGTAGGCAAGGGGTATGCAGGAGATGCTGCAGTTGAACTGTATAAAAAAAACGGTGTCAGGTCGGCTTTAATTGATCTTGGCGGAAACATTCAGCTCCTGGGAAAAAAGCCGGATGGAAAAGACTGGAGGGTTGCACTTAGAAATCCCTGGGGCGGTTCACCGGTACTTACTGTAAAAGTACATGACTGTGCTGTAATTACCAGCGGCGGTTACGAAAGGCACTTTGTTGCTGATGACGGAAAATCATATATTCATATTTTTGATCCTGCAACAGGACGACCGGTCGATAATTCCCTGGTTTCTGCAACGATAATAGCAGAAAAAGGAGTGTACGCGGATGCTTTGAGTACAGCGGTTTTTGTAATGGGAGAGGAAAAAGCCTTTGAACTGTGGAAGAAGTGTTCTGATTTTGAAATGGTACTTTTGAAAAATGACCGGTCTGCCGTTTATACAGAGGGACTTGAGAAAAAGCTTGAGATGGATTTTGATTTTACTTCGGTAACAGTTTTGAAACGAAAATGATATTATACTCAGGATGGATGTAATACATTTACAAAAAGGCTAAAATATAAGAAAATTAAACGTGATTCATAAGAGAGGTTTTAATGTCATCGTCGTTGAAGACATTGTTTAGTCTTTTAATATCAGTTTTTCTCACCGTTGCCTGCATGATGTTTATTTTTGCAGGAGGAATAAAATTTCTTGAAGTGAATTTTTACGAGCCCCGTGTTTTAGAAAACATAGACAGCCGCTTAAAGAAAGTGGATTCAGCTTTTTCAGAATATACTTCAGAGATTGAAAAAAATACAAGAAACTATATTGCAGAAAAAAGCGTTCTTTCATATTTCAGCAGGGAAGTCCCGGAAACAGTGGGAATTGAAAGGACAGACATTACGGGACGTTTTTTTGAGAATAATCCGGGCCTGGAAGGAATAAGGCTTGTAGAAACAGAGGGAAGACGCATTCATTACAGTTCCTTTCCAGATGATGTGCTTCGGGAAGATGATGAAGTTGTTTCCTACAAAAACTATGATGCAATAAATGAAATTGATTATCTGCTTACCGAAAGCAATTCAGAACCGGGAAACAGGATTCACGTATATTTTGACGGAGAACGTAACAGGATAATTTACAGCCTTCCGTTTTATGATGAGTTTTCAATTTTCCGGGGAAGTTTCGTTTTTTATTATTCAGGAGACGATTTTACAAGGTTTTTAGTGAATCATGATGTTGTTTCGCTGAATGTCCGGGGCGTGATTGTTGGCGGAAAGGGTGTTGTGTTTTCTCTGCCGGTTGTGGGAAGAGATCTTCTTCTGGAACAGATTGAATCAAAATGGACCAGAAACATTACCGGTGTAGAATCTCTGGTGAGAACTGATAAAGATACTCTGGTTCTCGTAAGTCACAGCGGCGGGATTTTTTGCGGTGAAGTCTGTCCTGAGAGTGATTTCATTTTTTCAGACGGAGAAAGGACGCTTCTTGTTATAAGTGTGTTTATAACTTTGTTTTTGATTATTTTTATAATTTTTAATCTCCGCCATGATGATTCAGTCGTTATTGATTCAAGAATAAAGAGGTTTCAGTATTCGTTGCTCCGGGAATATATTGACCGTAAGGATAGTGCAGACTGGGCTTCCATGGTTAAAGATATTTCACGCCGAAAGATTGAATTGAATGGAGAAATTAAAAAGAGCCTGGGACGCCGCGGAAAACTGTACAGTCAGCAGGTAGATGAACTTTTGGATAAAAGCTGGGCTGAGGTTCTGGGAGCACTTGCAGCTGCTTCCGGGGCAGGAGAAGTTGTTTACGGCAGACAGCAGGATGAGAAACCTTCTGCAGAATTTACGCATTCTCATGTTGAAGAACCGGCTGAACTGGAAGAGCTTCCTGAACAGGAACAGATTGAAGATGTAATGCCCCTTGAGGAACTTGAAGGTCTGCCTGAAGCAGAGTCTGCTGATGAAGTAGGTGAGCTGGAAGAACTTGAAGACGCAGAGGAACTGGAAGATGCCGGAGAACTTGAGGAACTTCCGGAATGTGAGCCTGAAGTTAAGAAACACGATTTGCCTGTAGAAAATATTGAGCCTGTAATAATAAAAGAACAGACTCTGGATGAATTCAGGGCAGAAAATGTACTGGAGCAGGAAGATACTGATGAAAATGAAGAGATAAAAAAGCGCCGTATGGAATCAGAGCAGAAGTTTTCTGTAATTCCGCTGGATTTTACCGATTTGGATTCAATTTCTGGTGAAAAATCTTTAGAAACTGCCGATATGGATAATATACAAAAATGACAGAAAATAAGGATTTAAAAACTATGAATTCAAAAAACTCTTCACATGGTCTTTTAAGCAAGGCATTGGAAATAAAAAATGCCGCCATTATCGAAAACAAGGACGGCATTGCATCTATTAATCAAAACTTTCATTCAGATTTTATAAACATAGATCCTGAATTCAAACGACTTGTTGATTCAGTTTTGCGTTAAAATCAGGGCTTTAATCCTTCTACAAGAAATTCTTTCGGTAATTTAGCAGGAATTCCTCCGTTCTTTACGCTTGCCCATGTTACATCAGCTTCTGCACATACAGTTCCGTCTTCCTTACGGATAATCTGGTGCAGGGTTCCGCTGACAGCGCCAAGTTTTACGGGAGTTGTTTCTATAATTATTTTATCGTTAAGAAATGCGGATGCTTTGTAATGAATGTCCACATGAGTTACATAAAGAAAGTATCCGGCTTTTACAACATCATTGTAAGGGAAGCCTATCTGATTAAGATAGTCCATTCTTGCAAACTCAAGATAATTAAGATATACGGCATTATTAACGTGGGAGTAGCTGTCGCATTCATATGAACGGACTGTAAGAAAGCTGGAACACTTCATTTTAATCTTCCTCTACTTTTACCTGAAAGTTCTGCATGAGCTGCACGAACCCGAATATTTTTTTGTATACATCAACGCACATTTGCTTGAGACGACCTTCTGCAAAGTGATCCAGATCTTTCCAGTTAAGAAGAAGTTCACTTCTCGGCATTTTTACAAAATCTTCCAGAAGCATTTTAAGATTGCGGTCAAAGATTACAAAATTCTGTACGGCAGAAATTATGCATTGAGCTGCCATGTTATTGGCATCTTTAAGTGTAGTCTGGATTATTCCTTTCGAATCCCGGTCACGGTCTGCACGGGGAAGATGGGTTTTTATTTTTATACCCCAGTCTGAATTTTCTCCCATGTGGTTGTCTAGAACAGTTATTTTTTCATTAAGTTCCAGAAGCTGATGAAAAGCTTCACTCATAGGTGTGCTCATCTGCTGGTTAGACCATTCACCGCGGATTACAAGGATGTCAGAGATTTCCCGCACTTCTTTTTTTGTGTATTCAAGAAGGAACTGCTTCAGATAACTGAGGGGAGTAGCATAAAGATACGATCCGATTCCCTTGCGTTCAAGAATATCACAGTTTGAATCGTTGTAGTTCTTCAGTTTAGGAATTGCATTTGTTCCAAAAACCTGAGAAAGAAGTGAATCAACCTTACTTGCAGCCTGTCTTTTTTTTATTGCATCCAGGGCAGCGTCAGACTGTTTGCGTATCTGTGAAAGATAATCGTCGGCAATATGCAGGTCTTCAGTTTTATAAGTGTCTTTATAAGCAGGATTTGAAGAAATGAGCTGAATCATCATTTCAAAAACATGCTTGTCTTTTATAGTGCGGATTTTTGCAAGAATACGGCGCCAGAGGTTCGGAGCTATGATATCCGTGCCTTTTATAAATTTTAAAAGCTTAAAGACATCATCCCAGTCTGCGTCAAAAGGAATTCCCCACGCGACATCAATAAAGTTTTTAAGGTCTTCTGCGATATAGGAACTGTTGATTGCCTGAAATCTTGGCTGTGCAGAAAAATTATGTTCCTTGAAGCTGCTGTCAAATTTTTTAATGATGAAATAGTAGTCGTAAGTACAGAGATTCATCATTACGATAAGTTTTGTATAAAGTGTATCGATTTTTGTAAGTTTTGTGTTGTCAAATTCTGAATTAAAAGATTCAATGTCTTTCTTTACTTTTTCAGAAAGTTCTTTAAGAGGCATTTTTTTGCCCAGGTCATTTATTGCATCTTCCGTAAGATTGTCAATAATCTGCTTCTGATTGTCAGAAAGCATGGAGTTGATGACAACGTTTTTCAGTGCATTTGGATTTGTTTCCTGAAAAGCTTTCTGTGCGTTGGACAGGGTTTTATAAATGTCATAAAAGAATTTTGCAAGTCCCGGTTCTGCTTCATGACTGCCGGATTTGTAAAAACGGAATTTTGTTTTCTGAAGGTTTTTTGCAATGTTTTTGAGAATACGCTTCTTCTGCGCTTCAGGATCATTTCCTCCAAAAAGAGAGGCGAACAAATTAGAAAAGAAACTGCTCATATCTGATACTATATAAAAATTACGTGAGTTTTGAAAGTACGTGCAGCAGTGCAGAAAACAGCCGTTCATTTAATTCTGACTTTTACATCATCTCTTCTTAAACAAAAAAATATGTGATACAATGTATCTTATGTCAGAATTATTAGCTCCAGCCGGAAATCCGGAAGCATTAGATGCAGCAATCGGTGAAGGTGCCGATGCAGTTTATTTAGGACTTAAAAGTTTTAATGCAAGGCTTCGTTCCTCAAATTTTGCATGGAATCAGTTTGAAGGTGCGGTTAACAGCCTTCACAAGATGGGAAAGAAGATTTATGTAACTGTAAATACAGTCTGTGAGGAATCAGAGACAGAGCGGCTTTATCGTTTTTTGAATTATCTTAATAAAATAAAGCCGGACGGACTTATAGTGCAGGATTTTGGTGTTATCCGCATGTGTCAGGAATTTGCTCCGGATCTGGAACTTCATGCTTCAACTCAGATGAATGTTGCCAGTGCAGCAGCTGCAAACCTTTTGTGCAAACAGGGGCTTAAGCGTGTAGTAGTTGCACGTGAACTGGGACTGGAAGAAATAAAAAACATAAAGGCAAACACGAATGCAGAGATAGAAATGTTCGTTCACGGAGCTCTCTGTGTCAGTGAAAGCGGGCTCTGTCTTTTTTCAAGTTATCTCGGCGGAAAAAGTGCAAACCGCGGTATGTGTACTCAGGCATGCCGTCGTCTTTACAATGCAGAAATTCCGGGGTCAGTAAGCAGCGGTTATTATTTCAGCCCGTGTGACCTTCAGCTTATAGATCATATTCCTGAACTCATGGAGGCCGGGGTAGACAGCTTTAAGATTGAAGGCCGTATGAAAAGTGCAGAATATGTAGGTGCCGTAACGGCCGCTTACAGATTCGTCATGGATCATTATAAAGAAGACCGTAAGGGTGTTATTGCAGAAGGAAAGCGTATTTTAAGTACGGATTTTGCCCGTTCAAAAACAGATTACTGGTATGGCTTTAAGGATATTGGAGAAGGTGTAGATAACGCCGGAGCAAAAATACTTAATCCTAAACAGGCTGGCGGAACAGGTATTTATCTCGGAAAAATCGCATCTGTCCGTGAATCTTCTGAAAGTGAGCGCAAGATTTCTGAAGCCGGAAGACCGGAACCTAAAACAGAAGAAGAACGTAAGGCAAATTTCATTCAGATGGCTGTAATAAAAGGCGGTTCTTATGATCCTGATGCAGGAGACAGTATAAGGCTTCATAAAAAAGATGATACCGGACGTGCAAGTCATAAAGTCCGGGTAATTACGACTGACGAAAAGGGTAACCGCTGGATAGATATTCCTCTGGGATTTAATCAGGGGGACAGTGTGTATCTTCTTCAGACGAAATCCATGTCAAAGAGGTACAAGAGGGTTCTGCCTGTAGATCTCACAGGTTTCAGAAAACAGCCCGGTCCGGAACGTCTGCCTGTTCTTGATCTTACGCCTCTGGCAAAAAATGAACTGAACTGGTTTCCGGAAGGAATATATGTTCAGGTTTCTACGGTAGCAGATGCTCATGTAGTGCAGGCCCTTCATCCTGTAAAATATATACTTGAACTTAACTCTGATACTGAATATGACCTTCTCAAAAAAGACAGTGCTGAAAAGCCGGTACTTCCGTTCAGTAAGAAAATGGTGGTGATAAGTCTTGATCCTTTTGTGCCTGCAGGAACGGAAGCAAAACTCCGCCAGACGCTGGATCTCCTTATAGAAAAGGGGTATACGGCATTTATTGCAAATAATCTTGCTCATCTGGCCATGCTTCGCGGTAAGAAGGTAAATGTAATTGCAGGCCCGTATCTGTATACGTTTAACCGCTGGGCTGTAAGTTTCCTCGAAAATCAGAATGTAATGGCACTGCAGACTCCGATAGAAAATTCTGAACGGAATCTGGAACGTATTTTTGAATCTTCTTCGGAGAGAAGCCGTGTTCTGGTTTCTGTATTCTCTTATCCTGCTTTGTTCAGGCTCAGGTTTAAGCTTCCTGAATCTTATGACTTCACATATTTTTCAGATAAGGAACGGATGACATTCAAGGTTAATTCTACACCGGACGGTTCTTTCGTTATGCCTGAATCTCCGTACAGTATCGTAGATAAAATGGTTTCGCTGAAGAATAAGGGCTGGTCCCGTCAGCTTATCGACTTTTCAAAAACCCGCGTAACAAGAAGTGATGTTAAAACTCTTATCTCGCTTATTAATAATCATCAGCCTGTACAGGGGGCTTCAAGATTCAACTGGAAAGACGGTTTCTATGATCCTGAAAAGATAGAAGCATTTCAGCAGAGCGCAGCCCGTAAAGAACAGGAAGAAAAATCCGGGGTAAAACATTCTCAGAAGCGCAGTCCGAAAAGAAAAACAGGACGCAGATAATTCTGACTTCATAAAAGTTGTTGCTTAACAGGTACTGCGTATGAAGTACATCTCCCGAATTTGAATAAACAGGGATTTATTTCAGGGGATGTACTTCAACGCAGCTGTTTTTTTTATTCAGATATTTTTGTCAGCACAAGTTTTTTGCCGCAGAAAAAATTCAGCTTGATTTTCTTTCCCGAGATTTCTTTCAGTATTTCCGGTACTTCCGTAAAGGTAAAAACCGTATACCCCTCTTTAAATCTTCCCTCAGAAGAGGTTATGACAGATGAATACTTACCGCTTACCGTACCTTCAGGCAGATAGGTTTTATGATCAAGCAGCAGTCCTGAAAAATTGGTTTCGTTGAATTCCGGAACAAAGATGTATTTATGTTTTGATTTTTTTTCTACAAACGAAAACTTATTTCCGTAAAAATCATAGATGAAGCTGTCATCAGAACCGTAGTAGTTGTCGCTTTTAGAAGTCCTGAACCTGCAGGACGGAACATAACTCAATGTCAGGGATTCGCCTTCTTCTTCGTATTCAAAAGTCAGGCAGGTTGAAAACTCTTTTTCTGAAATTTTCCTGATATAGTCTTTTGCAGTGTCAGGAATGTCTTCTGTTCCAAAAAGGGATTTGTAAATACCGATACAGTCTTTGTAGTATTCAGAAGGTGTGCAGCATTCAGTTCCGCTTTTAAAGAAACCTATGCCTGACATATAGAGCTGATTTTTCAATGTGTTGTAGCTGTATCTGTATCGTGCAGAAGGCTGCCAGTTGTCTGTTCCTTCATTTTCTTCCGATCCGTCTTCTTTTAGATTTTTGTAAATGAGTGCCGTGTCTTCGTAAAAAACAAAGCGGGTAGCATTGTCTTCAAAAATCAGGTCTCTGAAAGGGTTGTCTCCAATATTTTCAGGAAGAGTGCATTTTTCAAACAATTCAGGCTGTTCTTTTGATTCAGGCTCATTGCAGCCGGTAATAACCATGCCTCCGCATGCCATGACTGCAAGAGTCATGGATTTTATAAATCTTGAGTTTTTCATAATTTGACTCCAGTTAGAAACTAAATGTTGGATTTTTTGTCAGGCAGACTCAGAATGCTAATTCTCCTGATTCCTGATCTTTTTGAGTGGCCTGCGCAGCTTCTGCAAGCATGGCAAGTTTCTGTTTTTTTGTAGGGCCTGGAAGTTCAACATTATCCGCAGTTTCCTGTACCGGTTCTTCATTACCGTCGGCATCTTTTTTGTTAAAGTACTTAAACTCAATATGTTCTGCTATTACCTTAATCCTGCTGTTTTTTTTACCGTCATCTCCTGTCCATCTGTCCTGCTTAAGACGGCCGACAACCCTTATTCCTCTTCCTGTCGGACACCACTTTTCACAGGCATCAGCCAGATTTCCGTAAGTGTCAATTTCGAAGTAAGAAACTTCTTCGTCATTTTTCCCTTCCCGGTTTTTAAATCGGCGGCTCACGGCAATCGGTACCGTACAGACTCTGAAATTCCCGTCAAAAGTACGCTTTTCAGGCTGTCTGCATACGTTTCCTTCTAAAATAATTTGATTCAGTGCATTCATAATATACCCTCTGCCGCAAATGCAGCACATTTAGAATTTTAGAAAAATTACCCGGCGCCAGAGTTTTATTTTCCTGTATATATATTTTCACTGAATTTTCAAAATCCCCACAAATCAGCAGCATTTTCTGTAAATTTTTATAAAATAAATTACTTCGGCTATAGCCGTAATTCCCCAGCTTATAGGAAACAGCAGGAACAGGGATTTTATAGTCATAAAATGTTTAAAAATCGTGTATATCCAGAAAATCCTGAAAACGCAGCTGCCAAGAATTATTATGACGGAAGGAACTGCAGTTTTCCCGAGCCCCCTGGAAGCAGAAGTCGTTGCATCCATTGGAGCAGAAATCCACATGGAAAGGGCCATTATGACCAGCCTTGTATATCCTCCTTCAATAACCTCTGCATTACTGTTGAAAAGTCCTATGAATTCCCTTCCGAATGCCAGGAAAAGACCACCGAAAATCAGACTTACAGCCGCTGCATATCCGGTGCTGATAAGATAACTTTTTAATATCCTGTCTTTTTTCTGCGCACCGAAATTCTGTCCGACAAAGCTTGCCCCTGCCGTATAAAAAGCTGCCATGCAGTCAAAAGTAATGCTTTCAGCATTATGAGAAGCTGCACATCCTGCAACAACAGCCGCATCGAAATGGTTGACCCCTGTCTGAATAAAAATATTTGCAACGTAAAAAACTGCATTTTGAAATCCCGCCGGAATCCCCAGTTTCATAAGCTTAAAAAAAATATTTCTTGAAAGATAAAACTGAGCGGGGTTTAGCCTGATTTTTCCGCTGAATTCCGTCTGTTCTCCCGAGAAGTTTTCATCAGTTCCGGCATTTTCTGAAAATCTGGTCTTACGGTCAGGAATTTTGTCCCCATTTTTCTGAAATACAATGCCTTTTTTAAGAACAGAAATGACAAGAACCGCACTGACATATTGAGAAATCACCGTTGCCAGCGCAACACCGGCAACAGAAAGCTTAAGCACAATTACAAAAATCAGGTTGAGGATTACGTTCAGCACCCCGGCGCATGAAAGTATTATGAGAGGTCTTTTAGTATCACCCCCGGAAGTCAGTATCCCGGAACCAAAGTTGTATACCGCGGCAGCAGGAACTGCAAACATATAAATTCTGAAGTACAGGACGGCATTTTCAAGAAGCTCTACCCTGGTCTGCATCAGTATCAGGACGGGTTTTGCCAGTAAAAAACCGGATGCAAAGAAAATACACCCCCAGAGAATACTGAACCAGAATGAAGTCTGAACGGTTTCATCAAGCAGCTTCTGATTACGGCTTCCAAGAAAAAATGCAGACAGTACGTTGATGCCGCTTCCAAGTCCTATAAGAAAACCTGTAAAAAGAAAAATCAGCATGGAAGTAGAACCTACGCTGGCAAGAGCAAGTTTACCTGCAAACCGACCCGCAACGATTACATCCGCCATATTAAAAAGCACCTGCAGCAGATTTGTAATCATGAGAGGAATACTGAAAAGCAGAATGTTTCTATATAGAGAACCATTTGTAAGTTCGATTTGATTTTTCATGGCAACGTTATACAGTTTTGTACAAATCATTTGAAGCAGCATTTCTAAAATAACCTGCTTTCTGGGGCTTTCCCTCCCGGCCGGTCCTGCGCAGCAGGTGCTCCGGACGCGCTTTGCGCCCCCTCCAATCAGGGCTGGCATAAAAAAAGTCAAAAAAAATGCAGAAAAATAACATTTCTATATTTTTTTTTCAGTACTGAAAAAGCCTGAAACCCGCATAAATAAAGGCTTTTTGAAGAAAAATAAAAAAAATCAAAAAATTTCAAAAAAAATTTAAAAAGTTGTTGACATAAAATCGAATCGGATATATATTCTTCATCACTCAGCAACAACAGCTGAACAGCTTTTTGAAAGCACTAAGGATGGAAAGAATACAACAGTAGAATGACAAAGAGTGATATGTCAGCACAGCGAAGAAAACTACGATTTCAGGAGAAATCCTGAAAACCTAAAGATTTCTTTTAATGAAAGCTTGGGAAGAATTAAAATGGTAATCTTTTGCCCTTCGGGGCTTTAGAATAATCATGGAGAGTTCGATCCTGGCTCAGAACGAACGCTGGCGGCGCGTCTTAAGCATGCAAGT